>JAVHLM010000009.1:83110-125644 GCA_031082125.1 Candidatus Eremiobacterota bacterium | reverse complement strand
GCGCCCCGAAGGCTCCCGGCGAGCCTGTGATGCCCCGCGTGGATCGCCCCCGCGAAGTGCCAGAGAGCCGCGCCCCGAAGGCTCCCGGCGAGCCTGTGATGCCCCGCGTGGATCGCCCCCGCGAGGTGGCAGAGAGCCGTGCCCCGAAGGCTCCCGGCGAGCCTGTGGTACCCCGCGTGGATCGCCCCCGCGAGGTGGTGGAAATCCGCCGCACAGTTCCGCCGCTGCAGGCAGAGATGAATATGCCCCTGAAGAGCGAAAAATCGGAGCCCGTACTGCCTGTTGAGAAGGCAGCCGCAAAGGGAGTGCCCCGCTCCGGCAGGGTGGAGATGTCGAACAGGGCCTCTGAGCTGGAAACAGGGCGCTCATTTATTCTCTCCACCTCACTTGAAATGCAGCCCAGGCTCTCCGCGAGGGATAACCTTATCACTCCCCCGTCCCGTCCGGCTGCTGATGAATTGAGAATCCGCCTTGACGGCTCCCACGTGGAATTTCAGGATCAGGGGAGGGACAGAGGCGACGCGGTCACCCGGGCGAAAGCTGCAAGGCGCAGCGATGCGAAAAGTGAGAAGAGCGCACTCCAGGAGGAAAAGGCAGGCGGAGTCACAGGAAGCCAGCAGAGAGAGAAAGCGCCATCAAGGCCCCCTCTGATGGAGAAGTCTTTTGTGGAGCGGAAGAAAAAGGCTGCCGAGAAGGATGAGAATATTCCCCAGTTCACAAGGAGGGGAAATACCATGATTGAGGCCGTGAGGGCCATCAAGGAGACAGATCGCCTCTTCTCCATGTTCGGCACGGCCTTTCACACGTCGCCTTTCATTCTTGATCCCTCGAGAAATACCGTGAAGATCAATGAGAAGACTGAATCCAGGAAAGGCATCGACAGCTCCATGCGTGTCATCGACGAGCTCTCAGGCAATGACAGCCGCTTCACGGAAGAGGAGAGCTTCCAGGATTTCCTGAGGCATGAAAAGGAAAAGACCTTCGAGAGGAGCGCTTCAAGAAAGCCAGGGACGGGGGCGAAGGCCCCTGAGGAGCAGTCGCCCCGCGGGAGCCGCGGAGACCTCGTGGATATCCAGAAAGAGATTCACCATGAGGAACTGGTCCAAGAGACAAGAGAGATGGAAAAGACTGCCGTCGAGACAAAGAAGCTCATCCCGGACAAGCAGGTTGAGCAGGCGGCAAAGCAGGCGGCCACATCAATAGAGTCAGTAATCAAAAAATCACAGCATGACCTCTGGACGGGCGACGAGATGGCAGCCAAGCTTATCTACCTTCTCATGAAGGCTTCAAGCACTTTCACTTTTGAGCATTCCTCCCGGGTGATTGACCTGTCGGTGGACCTGGCCCGCGAGCTCGGCATCACTGACAGGGATGAACTCCGCACCATAGAGGAAGGCGCCATGTTCCATGATGTGGGCGAGGTGGAGCTTGACCTCAGGAAAGCGCCGGATTCGGCGAAGAACAGGCTCTCGAAATACCTGGGCGCCGTTGACCTTCAGAACTGCAGCTTTCTCCATGACATCGGCAAGGTGAAGATCCCTGACAGCATACTCTACAAGCCCGGCAAGCTCACCGACGAGGAATACGAGATTCTCAAGCAGCACCCCGTCATAGGCGAGGCCATCCTGAAGCCCATTCCCTCCCTGCAGCACGTCCTTCCCGTGGTGAGGCACCATCACGAGCGCTACGACGGGAAAGGATATCCCGACAAAAAAACGGGAGAGGACACTCCACTGGCGGCAAGAATAGTGGGCATTACCGATGCCTACGATGCCATGGTATCAGACAGGCCCTACCGCAAAGGTATGCCTGTCGAGGATGCCCTTGCCGAGCTGAAGCGATGCGCTGGATCACATTTTGATCCCCGGCTCGTCGAAGCCTTCGTCAGGATCATAGAAAGGGAAAAAGCCGGCAAGTAACGTTCTGAAAGAGGAGGGCAAGAATCCTGTCAGGCGATTCCAGTGAAGCAATCGACGCCCTGGAGCGGGAGACTGCCGAGTGCCGCCAGCGGATTACCAGGCTTGATGATGCGAGGGAATACGATGCGGCCCTCGGGGAGGCCCGGGACTTTCTCGCGAAGCTCAGGGCAGAAGGCGCCATCAGTGTGCCGCCCCTTGTGATGGTGATAGAGAATGAAGTAAAGCGCCTGGAGCTGAAAATTCGTTTTCGCGATGAGCGCCGGCAGAGTGAGCGGAAAAACTATGTAATCAATGTGGTGGTGCCGCTTTTCCTTGCCGTGCCGGGTATTCTTCTCAATATCATTGCCCTTGTGATAAACGGCAGCCTCTGGAAGACTACCGTGATGGTGTCAAAAGGAGGATTCTACAAAGCCATCCCTGCCTATAACAACCTCATTGTCATGGCCGTGTTCATAGTATTCTACGGGCTCTCATATTTTGACTTCATGGAAGAATTCCTGGGAGGCTGGGCGGTATTCAGGGGTGCCACCATGCCCTCTGAGGCTGAAAAGAAAGTGGCGGTCTGGTTTTTAAGGATCGTGCTTCTTGTACTCCTTTATGCGATGGCTATCGGGAGCCTCCGTGCCCCTGCATAGCTGATCCATTGTCCTAAATTGACGGAGCTTCGGGGAAAGTGATATAATCTCCCCATGGCAGCGGAAAAAGAGGCTCCCCGAGAAAAATCACCGGCTTTTCTTGAAAAGCTCAAGGGCATTGAGATGCCCCATCCCCTTATCATCATCTTTGCCATAGTGATCATGGCGGCCCTGGCCACATGGGTGATCCCGGGGGGCCAGTACCGCCGCATAGAGGTGGACGGCAGGATGGTCGTGGAGTCCAAGGACTCGTTCTCTTTCGTGCCCCACAAGCCCCAGGGGATAATCGAGATTGTCCTGGTGCCCTTCAGCGGCATGATGCAGGCCTCCGAGATCATAATGCTCCTCTTCATCATAGGCGGGGCATTCTGCATTATCAAGGATACCGGCGCCCTTTCCGCCGGCATTTACAAGGTCACGCAGCTCCTCAAGGGCCGCGAAGCGGTGATGATTCCCACGATCATGCTTGTCTTCGGCCTTGGCGGCGGCATTTTCGGCATGTATGAGGAGGTCCTTCCCTTCGTGGGCCTCGTGGTGCCCATGGCAGTGGCAATGGGATACGACTCCATAGTGGGCGTCGCCATGGTCTACCTTGCAACCGTCATGGGATTTTGCGGCGCCTTCTTCAACCCTTTCACCGTGGGAATCGCCCAGGGCGTCGCCAAGCTGCCCTTGTTTTCCGGTGTGGAGTACCGCCTCGTCGTCTGGTCCGTTATGATGACGGCTGCCATAGTCTATGTGCTGATATATGCGGCAAAAGTGAAGAAGAACCCCCAGATGAGCGAGACTTTCGAGAGTGACAAAAAGATAAGAGAGACCATACTGCAGAGCGCTTCAGGCGAGGGATTCACTCTTACCAGGCGCCACTACGCCGTCCTGGTGCTCCTTTTCATCGGCTTTGCCCTCCTTCCCGTCGGTGTCATCAAGTACAAGTGGGCCATAAAGGAGCTCACGGGCCTCTTTTTCACCCTGGGGATCCTCTCGGGCCTCCTGGGGGGGCTGGGCCTCAACAAGACCACCGAGTCTTTCATCGAGGGCGCCCGTGACATGGTGACGGCAGCACTCCTCATAGGGATAGCCCGGGGAATAAAGATCCTCCTTGAGGACGGCATGGTGATGGACACCCTTCTCTTTTACATGAGCTCTCTCATCTCCCATTTTCCAAAGCTTATCGCAGTGCAGATAATGTTCTTCGTGCAGTGCTTCATGAACCTTTTCATCCAGTCGGGAAGCGCCCAGGCGGCAGTCTCCATGCCGATCATGGCGCCCCTTGCCGACCTGCTGGGAATCACGCGACAGACGGCCGTGCTGGCCTTCCAGCTTGGAGACGGCTTCACCAATTTCGCCATCCCCTGGAACGGCATTACGCTCGCAGTCCTGAACATAGGGCTTGTGCCCATGTGGGCCTGGTTTCGGTGGGCCTGGAAGCTCCAGGCCTGGCTTGTCATAATCTGCATGCTGCTGCTGGTCTGGCCTACTCTTGCGAACTGGGGGCCTTTCTGATGGACATCAAGGACAGGATCATTCAAAGGGTGGACTCACTTTCCGGGGAGATCGTGGCGGTGAGCCGCTATATCCACCGGAATCCCGAGGAGGGTTACAAGGAGTTCAAAGCTTCAAAGTATCTGCATGAGAAGCTGGAGTCCCAGGGCTTCACCGTCGAGCACCCCATGAAATCAATTCCCACGGCCCTGAGGGCTGCCCCCGCAGGGCGGCGAGGGAAGCCGGCTGTCGGGTTCATGGCTGAGTATGACTGCCTTCCCGGCATCGGTCATGGCTGCGGCCACAACCTCATCGCGGCGTCAGCATTCGGGGCCGCCGCAGCAATGGCGCCATTCCTCGAGGAAACGGGCGGGAGCGTCTGGTTTTTCGGCACTCCTGCCGAGGAGTATGACGGGGGGAAGATTCCCATGCTGGCCGAGGGAGTCTTCGCTCCCATCGACGTGGCACTGGAGATGCACCCCGAATGCCTCTGGATGGTGAACACCATCACCCTTGCCATGGATGCCCTGGAGATCCAGTTCAGGGGCAGGGCGGCCCATGCCGCCTGTGCTCCCCATGAGGGTGTCAATGCCCTTGACGCGATGATCACCTTTTTTAATGCCGTCAATGCCCTCAGGCAGCAGGTAAAGCCTGACATACGCATCCACGGGATCATCACCCATGGGGGGACCTATCCCAACATCATTCCCGACTTCACGGCAGCCCGCTTTTATGTGCGCTCCATGAAAAGGTGCGATCTCGGCATTGTCACTGAGAAGATGAAGAATTGCGCCCGCGGTGCCGCAAAAGCCACGGGCTGCAGGCTGAAGATCAAGAGCTTTGAGCGCTCAATGGACGACATGTTTAACAATCCTGTCGTGATGGGGCTCCTCGAGGAGAACCTTGGGAGGCTCGGAGTCACTGACATCGCCAGGGAGGACCTTGAGCCAGGCTCGACGGACTTCGGAAACGTGAGCCACGTGGTGCCCTCGGTCTATATGTACGCCGCCACTGCGCCGCCGGGAAAGCCGCTCCACACAAAGGAGTTTGCCCGCCTCTCCGCAACGGAGCCTGCCCATGAGAGCCTTATTCTCTCCGTGAAGGCGATGGCCCTCACTGCCTGTGACCTCCTTACTGATGGAGCTCTGTTGAAGAGGGTCCAGGAGGCCTTCGTGGGGCGGGCCCAGTGAACATCACCATTCATGAAGCGGCGGGGAAGAGGTGACGTGGCGGCGCTTGCAGGCAAAACCGAGGTGGTGCAGATTCTCAGGGCCGCAGGAGCAGTGTAGGAGCCGTCAGAAAAGTCCCCAGGATCTCACGGGATCACTTTTAAGTGCCTTCGCCAGCAGAGATTCCGCCTCGTCGCCTTCCCCGGAGGAATGCTTGATTTCCGCCATAAGCACCATTGCGGGAGAGAAGCGGCTGTCCCCCAGGAGCGCCCCTTCTGCCTCAGCGGCTGCCTCAATGGCTTTTCCGCCGATGAGGGCCGCATATCCCCTCGATACGGCAGCAAAAGGCGTGAGGGGACCATGGCGCGAAGCGCTAAGAAAGCTCTCACGGGCCCGCTCAAGGCTTCCTATGGATTTCCAGCACATACCCTCGATAAAACAGAGCCTCTCGGAGCGGGTGATCTTCTTGAGGGCGACCCTCAGGATGACCAGGGCGCGCTTGCCGTCTCTTTTCACCATGTGCATGCGGCAGAGCTGTTCCACGATGGCATGATGGTCCGGTGCGATGAGAAAGGCGCGCTCCGCCTCGCCGAGGGCCCTGTCAAAATCCCCCTGCAGGGCGTAGAGAAGGGAGAGGCAGTAATAGGCGCCATAGTTGAGGGGGTCAAGAAAGATGAGCTCCCTCTGGAGCTCTGCCCACATGCCATGCTCTCCTTCGGCGGGGGGGAGAGAGAAGTATGAGGCATAAAGCTCAGGGGTGCCCGGGGAATAGCTCATGGCGCTCCTGAGCTGCTTCCTGGCGCCTTCAACGTCACCTTTTCTTGAGGCTATGAGGGCCAGCGCATGTGAGGCCTTGACCCAGTAAGGATTTCTCTGGAGGGCTTCCCGGTAGATCTGCGCGGCCTCGTCAAGTCTTCCGTCGAGGCAGGCCATCTCGGCGACACTCATCGCATAGACAGGGTTTGTCCTGTTGATGCCGTGGGCTTTTTTGAAGCATTCACCGGCTTTTTCCCGGAAGCCCAGCAATGCCGAGATTTCCCCCTGCAGGTGGAGCAGTGCTGAAGGCGGCGAGCCCGACTGTTCCGCGGCTTCGTCTGTCAGTTTCATGGCAGAGGAGATGTCGCCCAGCATGAGAAGTATCTTTATCCTGTGGATCGCCGCAAAGGGGCTCTCCCGATATACCCTGAAGGCGCTGAGCAGGTATGGCTCCGCTTCCTGGTAAAGGCCTGACTGCCAGAGGAGCTCCCCCATGGTGCGGTTAAAGAGAATGTTGTCAGGCTCAAGGACCAGGGCGCTTGTAAGGTCCGCTATTTCCCTGGATGTCTTCCCCAGGCTTCCCCAGCAGCGGCCTCTCAAAAAGAAGGCATCGGCATTTTCACTGTCCATGGCGAGAATGGTCTCTGCACAGGCAAGCGCCGAGTGGTAATCCTCCCTGTCCATGTGGACCATTGCGCTGTCATACAGCATCCTGTCATCGAAGGGGCTCTCCCCTGCAAGTGTTCGGTAGATTTTCCAGGATTTTTCAAATTCACTGTCCTCTGCGAGGGCTCCTGCGCATCCCCTCAGTGCCTCCCTGTTGCTCCCGTTCAATGCAAGGGCTTTCCTGTACCATGCAAGGGCATCGCGGTAGTCTTCCCTGTCGCCCGCAATGTTCCCCGCGAGGACGAGGAGCTCGTCATCAAAGGGAAGACTGTCGAAGAGCTCATGGGGAATACTGAGGCTGTCCCCGGCCGCGCCCTCCATGAAAGTGCAATAGAGGTGGCGGTATTGATGGACAGGCAGGGGGGCTTCCCTCATTGACGCCTCCAGGAAGGCCTTCTCGCTCTCCCACCTGGCGCTTTCAGGCATATAATAAGCCGGATCGATGAAGGGCAGCTCGGGAAGCGCGCGGAGAGCCATCTCCCTTGTTTTTGCTGCCTCGTCGCGGTTTCCCCTCCTCTGGAGGGAAAAGGCATTCCGCCAGAGGGCAAGGGGGTGCAAGGGGAAGAAGCCTGTGACAGCCTCGCAGAAATGCCCTGATTTTTCCGTGTCACCCTTCTCATCTGCAAGAAGGGCCAGGAAAAGGTAGAACTCGTCAAGAGCGATGGTGAAAGTTTCTGGACCGGTCTCCTCCTCGTCTTCCAGGGGAGCGAAAAGGATCTTGTAAGGGACTGTCTCAAAGGGCTCAATCAAGGTCTTAGCTGATATGAACTCCCTGGGGAGCACTATAGCCTGGGGAACAATGGAGGCGAGGAGGCCCTGCAGCATCGGCTCAAGCTCGAAGGGAACAACGGCCACCGCGCGGCGTCCTGTCCGCAGGAGACGCAGCAGGGAAGCAGCGAAGGCCCCGGCCACTTTTTTAAGCGAGGGGGGGCGGAAGCGCTCAATCTCCTGCGGTGAGGCCTCGCGCATGTAACCGCGCAGAAAGGCGGCGAGATCGTCTTCTGCGACGACCGCGTGCAGGATCCCGCCTTCAGCATTGAGAGAGGCCTCCCGTACCGGTGACAGGAGCTCGAGAATTCTCTCCTTGAGACCCCTGTCGCCGAGGACAAGTGCCATGCCGGGCGAAAGGGCGCCGCAGACCTGGGCGGGATGGATATCGGCGGCCGTGGCTGCCATATGAAGGACCGCTTCACTATCGTCTTCCATCAGGCCGCACTCCGCAGCCCTGCGCTGCAGATTTTTCTTCTGCCCTGCCGCGAGGGGTGCCTGGCAGAGCCTGTTCTTTAGAAGGGTGAAGAGGGCGAGAAGGATATATTCGAGGGCGCTGACCTGAATGCGGTCATTCTGTTCCCGGGGGATTTTTTCCTCATGCCAGCAGCCCTGCAGGCACGGCGGTGCAGGCGGCACCGATGAGCCTGCAAAGCCCTGTATCCCCCTGGAGAAGCTGAGAGCGCATCCCCGGGGTATGGTGATGCGGAGGGTCCTGCCGGTGCCAGGCGAGAGCTCAGCCTGCTCAGGAAGGGCCTCGTCATCAAGTGCCACGAGGACCTGCGGGACCTTTCTTCCCGTCACCTTCCCCAGCCATTCCCTGAGGAAGAGAATGGTGGAGGAGAACCCCGTCTTATCCCTTTCGCCTCCAAGGCTCTCAAAAAAGACCGGGTTCATGGTGATGGTGATGAAGTCTCTCTCTCTCTCTGCCTTCTCCTCCTCCCCGTGCTCCTTTTCCTGGTGCTCCAGAAGCTCCGTGAGCTTCCGCGCCAGCTCCTTTTCAAGGTGGGAGTGGTCAGAGAGAATGCCCTGCTTGAGGATCTCGTCAAAGATGAATTTCCTGAAACCCTCTGAGGCTTCTATGACGCCTGCAGGCTGAATCTCGCTCCCGGCAGCCTCATCTCGTGACAGAATGACCACACCGGGAAGCCAGGGCTTCAGAAGATGGAAAAGAGGCTTCCTGAGAGATTTTGTGCACATGATGGGCAGCTTTCTTCTGCTGCCCGGCGTCGCTTCGTATTCTTTCGCTATGAGCTCGGCGATGTAGTCTCTTTCTTTCATGCAGGAGGCGTCCTGGCCATCAAACAGATACTCGAAAAGAGGCGATTTCAGGATAATCTCCATGTCATCGCCAAGGGGAACAGCGGGAAGCCTCTTTTCCTCTGAGAGAAAGGGCTCAAGCAGCTCTTCCTTCAGGCCTTCTCTGATGCTCTCCACGATTTCACCGCAGGAGGCGCCCTTCCTGGAGAGGCTTTCGATTTCTGCCGCGATGAAGTCCTTTTTCCTGCAGGGCACTTTCTCCTCGAAAAGCGATCTGAGCACCGGGGCTACCCTCTCAACAGGCGCTTCGGCACCGCCTTCACAGGCTCCTTTCAGGCTCTCCAGGAAATCAGCGGTGATCTCATAATCAATAAAATCCGCGAGGTGGTTCTCCATCACCAGGGCGAGGCTTGCCATGAAAGCCTCTATTGGGTCTTCCACGATCTTTTCACCGCCGAGGATGTGGGTAAGGGCGGGATTGTCCTGCATGGTGGAGTAAAAAAGGGGTTTTCCCCTGAACAGCAGGGAGATAGTGCTCTCTTCCATCGCAGGGTCCACGTGGAAATGGATTTCAGGAAGTATCACCGAGTACTTTTCAGAGAAAAGGGAGCGCATGCCTTCAACATGCCTTTTCAGCTCCTCCTTGTTTGCCAGGAGGGGGGCATAGGCCCGGCCGAGCTCCACGCTGAAAGGTGAGGACTGGACGAACTCCGCGGGCTCGTGGACTCCTCCTTCGCTGCCGGTGACGCTGGCAGACAGGAGGCCCTCGTAGCGGTATCCCATCTCCTGGTAATATATGAGGACGGTGCTCATGGCCTCACACCGCTCTATCATTGCCGCTTCGATATCCACCAGGAGCCTCTCCTCTTCCTTGAAGAAGGAGGCAAAGGAAATCCTGTCCCTGTCCTGAAAAGGGTTATTCCCGGAAGGTGCCGGGTAGAATGAGAGGGCCGACTCGACATGCTGGTGCGCTGCGGCCCTGAGGGCCAGGGGGTGCTCGTTGATTTCGTAAAAAATCTGCTGCGGGGGAATTATTGAGGCTTCCTCTTTTGAGAGAATAAGGAGCTCTGGGAAGATCCTCATGCACTCCGAAATGAAAGGCCGCAGGAATGAATCGCAGATCAGCATCGGTCTTTTTCCGAGCTGCAGGATTTTTGAGGACAGGTCTCTGAGCTGATCAAGCACCGTGGAGAAGGGAAAGAGCTTATCACCGACTGATTCGTCACCATGAGTGCCCAGGAATATGAGAAGGTTTTCTTCAAGCTGCGGAGCGATTGAAAGTGCCTGGAAAGCCCCTTTCTGGGCGAGCATGCGTATTCCCTCGAGATCGACAGTGCGATTCCAGAGCAGGCATGCCATGGAATATTCATCGTCATGAGCCGATTCGATGAGGTGCTCCAGGCAGTAAGGGAGCTCTGCCGGCGCGGCGCCTGCCCGCAGGGCATGCCTTATGAGGCCCGTGAGGGCTGCCAGGGAAAGGGTGGTTTCAAGGGTTTTCCAGGGAGTCCGGGGCCTCTCTTTGCTGAGGAACTCCATGAAGCGCCCCGTGTGGCTCTCGCTCCACAGCAGATCAAGATGGTCCTCCATGAGGCGGTATGCGGTCTCCAGTATAAGGGGAATGGCCTCAAATACGTGGAAACCCTCGCTCTCAGCCTGCTTCTTCCCCTCCCTGCCGATCCACCTTCCCTTGAGGCCCAGGGCATCGATGGAGGTGTCTACACCGGGTACAAGTGACGGCGGCGCCGATTGATGCTCCCTGGCGGCAAGAAGATGGTCTTTTTTTATGCCCCCCTGGCCGAGAAGGTAAGGCCCCGAAATCACCCTGAAGCGGTCGGCGGGAAGGGACCTGGTGACTCTGAATGCAGGGGGGGCAAGGGCAATGCCCTTCTCTTTCCTGAAGCGCTCCGTGAGATGGACGGCTCTCAGCGAGATATCCCTGAAGAGATCCCTGAAATCGGTGCCCAGCTCCACGGTGAGGGAAGAGGCATCGAGAGAGATTCCAGGGGGGGGGGCCTTCCGGAAGGTGAGGATCGCTTTTTCCCTGAAGGATTCAGGAAGATGGCGGGCTTTCCATTCCTCCTCTCTTCCCTCGTCAAGGAACTGCGCAGCCTTTCCAAAGCGCTGCATGAAAGGAACAAGGAGCACCTCGCTCCCTTTTTCATACATCCTGAAGCGGCATTCGTCGGGTAGAACCGGCATTTTTCCCGGGTGCTCGGCACCCGAGGGTGTGGTGAAAATCCACTTCCCCCGCCGTTTTCCGCTTGTGGTGTGGAGGAGCATCACCGAGCGGGTGAAGGCCTTGTTAAAAGCGGGATCAATGGCAAGGGCCTTCTTCAGGGTGGCAAGGGCATCTTCATAGGAGTGGTGGTCTTCCAAGAGCAGGGCGAGCCTGTAAAAAGCCGAGCTGTCACGGGGATTCTCCTGGATGATCTGCCGTAGTCTTCGCTCTTCAATGTGGGATGGAGGATTCATGTGAGTGTTGTCCGGAGGGGCGGGCTTCATGGAGGCCGGTGAGGCCTCTACCGAGAGCTCTCTTCGGCTTCATCGGCCATGCGGAGGTACTCCATTCCCTTGTCCTGGATGATCTTGCCGGCCTTCTGGGCCTGGAGGCCCTCGGTAATCTCCTTATAGGCCTGCAGTTCAAGTTCCAGTCCCTCGGAGGTATGGGCGGCGCCCTGTGCCGCGAGGCTGTCACCGGAAACTTTGAGCTTCCGGGCTTCCTCAAGGCGGGCCAGTCCCTCTTTCTCTTTTACCCTCCCCCGATTTTCCGTGAGTATTCCCCGCTGTATCTCGCCTATTCCCTTCTGCTCAAGCTCCCGGGCTTTTTTTGATGTTTTGAAGCCGAGCTTTATCGATGAGAGACCCTCTTGCTCCTTGATTCTTGCTTCCTGCTCGAGGGCGAGGCCCTTTCTGAATTTCCTTACTCCCCGCCGCTCTGCGGCATGGGCCTTT
Source organism: Candidatus Eremiobacterota bacterium (assembly GCA_031082125.1). Classification (NCBI taxonomy): domain Bacteria; kingdom Bacillati; phylum Vulcanimicrobiota; species Vulcanimicrobiota bacterium. Next base: position 114,037 of record JAVHLM010000009.1, on the reverse strand, counting down.
GTTTCTTGAGCGAAGGCTTCCCCGATATCTCCCCGCGCTTCCTGCCCCGATTCCGCGGCGGTTTTTTCCGCGTCAAGCCCTTCCTGGAAACCGGCAATATTGCTTTCCTGTATGGTTCTGCCTTCCTGGGCCAGATCGATTCCTTCTTCCATCAGGACTTCGCCTTCTTCTTTGAGCTGCGATCCCTGGCCGGTGAGGGCCTGGCCCTCTTCATGCTCATGCCTGGCCTGGAGCTTGTAAGCGTAGGACGAATCCATCTCTTCCTGGGCCTCTGAGGTGAGCTTCTGTGCCTCAAGCCTGTCTTGTTTCGCTTCAGCCTTGAGGGAAAGTGCCTTTTTTTCCTTGTCGAGGGCCTGCCTTTTCATATCCTCAGCCCTGCGCATGAGCTCCTGGGCCTGGGCTTCCATCTGGGCTCCATGGGATCCATAGGCGTTGGCCTGGTTCAGGAGCTGGATGCCATGCTGCATCTCACACATGGCCTGCTGGTTCATTCCCCATCCCCCGTAATAGAAGAAGGGGCAGCAGAAGAAATATGAGCTTTGCATGTAGTCCCAGTAGCCCTTCTGGTACCAGTACTGGCCTTCCTGGTAAAGCTTTTCCCTCATGGCACGGTCTTTTGCAGCCACCTTAAGGGCTTCCCTGGCCTTTGCCGCTACTACCTCGGACTCATTCCAGAGGTTCTGCGCCTCGTTCATCACCTCGACGCTCTTCTTTTCTTTGCCTGCGGCGCCCTCCTTGAGATATGAGGCTTGCACGGCCTTGTCTCTTGCGTCAACCTCAAGGTCCTGGGCTTTCTGAAAATCGGCTTTTGCGTGGCTGAGAAGGGCTTCGCCCTGCGTGGTCTTTTCCAGGCCCTCATTGTAAAGGGAGAGGCCCTCGTCCTTGAGCGATATCCCGTTCGATTCCTTGTCAGCTCCGTCCTGGAGGCCACTGAGGGCCTCCTTCTCCTTGAGCTCCGCCTCTTTACCCTTGCCTATGGAGTCTTCTATCGTGCCAATGCTCTGCTGTTTTACCGCTTCGGCCTGTTCCTCTTCAAAGATTCCCTGGGTGATAAAGGTAACGCCCTCTTTCTGGAGCCCTTCCGCCTTGTCCTCTCTCCTCAGGCCGCACTCGACGCCTCTTATTCCCTTGCGCTTTGCCTTGTCGCCTTCCTCATCCATGAGGATTCCCTCGCGGATATGGGCAATGCCCCGGGATTCCTTGGCGGCTCCTTTCTCTTTCTGGGCCAGGCCTTCCTGGACGAGCTTTGTTCCGTGGGCTTCTTTTTTGCCTGCCTTGGAAAGGAGCTTCTCTGCTTTTGCCTTCTCCTGCTCCCCGGTTTCACTGAGCTCGGCGGCCTTGCCGATATTTTCGATGCCGGCGTCAACCTTCTTTTCTCCCGCGGCGGCAAGGTCCTGGCCTCTTTTTGCCTCTTCCTTGCCCTTCTCTTTCAGCAGAGCTGAAGCCTGGTACACGTCAGTCTCATCAAGAAGTGAGCCTGAAGGCCCCTGGGCGCCATCGGGAGGGGCTTTCTGGGGAGGCTGGGGGGTAACGGGGAGACCGCTGTAATCTTGGTAGCTCCCGCTGACAGGGTTCATGCTTTTTGCTCCCGGCATAAAATCATGGATACGGGGGGTAAGACCCCTTCAACCCTATGGTAACATGAGTACGCCATCAAGTAAAGCATGAGACGCTGCAGGTGATGTAAAAGAATTGTTAACATTTGGGCATTATACCCTCTACGGCGCCTCTCCCGCGGGCCGGGTCCTCTGTGACCGGCCGCCTGCCTGCTGCCATAGGGAATAACAGGAATTATCGATACGATTCTTGAAATACTGGTACCCTCCGGCACCTTTCTCCCGGTGCCGGGATTTACCCGGGAAAGCTACAAGAAAGGGGCGGAAGCCATGAAAAAAATCACGCTTGACTATACGAGGGTCATGAAAACTCTTTCCTCCCAGGACTTTGACAAGATCGCGCCTGAGGTCCGGAAGGCCAAGGAGACGGTGGACACCAGGAGCGGTCCCGGCAAGGAGTACCTGGGATGGCTCGATCTGCCCACAAGGATGGATCCCGCTGAGCTTGAGGACATCCAGAAGACGGCCTTTGAAGTACGGGGAAACAGCGACGCCCTCCTGGTGCTGGGCATCGGGGGATCCTACCTGGGCGCCAGGGCCGCCCTCTCGGCCCTCCTATCCAACTTTCACAACGAGTCTTCCACGAGCTCGGCAGCGCAGCTCCCGCGGATATACTTCGTGGGGTGCGAGGTATCGCCGGCCTATTTCGCCGATCTGCTGGATGTCCTGAAAGGCCGCCGCATCACCATCAATGTCGTCTCCAAGTCGGGGACCACCACTGAGCCTGCCCTCGCTTTCAGGCTCCTGAAGGATATTTACATCAACAAGTTCGGTAAGGAGGAGGCCAAGAGGAGAGTCATAGCCACCACCGACAAGTCCAAGGGGGCCCTCAAGCGCCTCGCTGACAGGGAGGGCTACAAGACCTTCGTCATCCCCGACGATGTGGGCGGCCGCTATTCGGTGCTCACGCCCGTGGGCTTGCTCCCCATTGCGGTAGGGGGAATAGACATCAAGCAGATGATGGAAGGCGCCAGGGATGCCGTAAAACTCGCTGCTGAAACGGACTTCAACAAGAATGTGCCCTGCATGTATGCCGCGATAAGAAACCTCCTCCTCTCGAAGGGCAAGGGAATCGAGATCCTGGCGAGCTTTGAGCCGGGCCTGCACTACATGGGCGAGTGGTGGAAGCAGCTCTTCGGTGAAAGCGAGGGGAAGGACAACAAGGGGATCTACCCTGACAGCCTTGACTTCACCACCGATCTTCACTCGATGGGCCAGTATATCCAGGATGGCGTGAGAAATCTTTTTGAGACATTCCTCTGGTCTGAAGAAGAGAGGGCTTCGGTGATCATCCCCCACGACGACCAGAACCTTGACAATCTCAACTACCTTGAAGGGAAATCCCTTCACTTCGTGAACAGCACGGCCGTCGAGGGCGTGGCTGCTGCGCACCAGGAGGGCGGGGTGCCCAATATGACCATAAAGCTCCCCGCCATCACGCCCTACTACGTGGGGCAGCTCTTCTACCTCTTTGAGTATGCCTGCGCCGTGAGCGGCTATATGCTGGGAGTGAACCCCTTTAACCAGCCCGGCGTGGAGAGCTACAAGAAAAACATGTTCGCCCTTCTCGGGAAGCCCGGCTTCGAGGCCCAGTACGAGGCCCTGAAGAAGTCCAAGGCCCACCAGGCGTCCTACGAGGTGTAAGGGAGGAGTAGCGCTTTGCCTCTCTTTACAGCGCCACTTCCTCCTGGTAGGCGGGCACATGGACCTCCCAGCCCAGCTTTTCCGTGATGGTCTTTTTGAGGCCTTCCAGGGACGCCTCCTCGCCATGGACCAGGAAGACCTTCTTCGGGGCCCTGGTGAAGCCAGAGAGCCATGACATGATCTCGCCGTAGTCGGCATGGGATGAGAAGCCGTCGATTGAGGCAACCTCTGCCTTGACGTCAACTTTCTCCCCGAAGATCTTTATGGACTTTTCACCTTCCTGGAGCCTCCTGCCCCTTGTCCCCACGGCCTGGTACCCCACGAGGAGCACCGTGTTCCTGGCGTCGCCCAGCCTGGTCTTCAGGTGGTGGAGGATCCTGCCCCCGGTGGCCATTCCGCTCGCCGAGAGGATAATCATGGGGCCCTGGAGCGAGTTCAGCTTCTTGGACTCTTCGACGCTCTGGCAGAATTTTATTGTCGTTGCGCCCATGATGTCCTCGCCGGCCTTGATGAGCTCATTTGCCTCGCTGTCATAAAGATCGCGGTAGCGGGAGAATATTTTCGTCACGCTCACCGCCATGGGAGAATCGACATACACGGGGACATTGGGAATATCCCTGTGCGCCTTGAGGATGTGAAGGATATAGAGGAGCTCCTGCGTTCTCTCCACCGCGAAGGAGGGGATAAGCACCACGCCCCTCCTTTTCAGGGTATTCACAATTGCCCCGGCCAGGGCTTGTTTCCTGTCAATATCGGTGTGAAGCCTGTCGCCGTAAGTCGATTCCAGCACCAGGAAGTCAGCCTCCTTTATGGTGGCCGGGTCCCTGAGAATCGGGGCGCTCAGCCTTCCCAGATCCCCTGAGAAAACGACGGTGGTCGCTTTGCCTTCTTCCGTGAAGCGGGCTTCAACCATTGCGCTTCCCAGTATGTGCCCCGCTTCCCTGAAGGCGAGCTCAAGGCCGGCAAAAGGGAGAAAGGGCCTGTCATAGGGCACGGGGGAGAGGAGGGCGAGGCAGCGCTTGGCATCTTCCTCTGTATAGAGCGGGAGGGCGGGGCTGTGCTTCGTGACGCCCTCCTTGTTGGCGTAGCGTGCTTCTTCTTCCTGGAGCCTTCCCGAATCGGGGAGCATAATCTTGGTGATGTCGCATGTTGCCGGCGTGGCAAAGACCTTGCCACGGAATCCCTGCAATGCAAGGCGCGGCAGGAAGCCGCAGTGATCGATGTGCGCGTGGGTGAGCACAATGGCGTCAATAGAGTCAGGGGGGAGGGGAAATGGCTCCCAGTTCCTCATCCTGAGAGGCTTAAGGCCCTGGTATAATCCGCAGTCCACCATCACTCTGTGGCCTGTCAGGCTGAGCAGGTGCTTCGATCCCGTGACGGTCTGTGCAGCGCCGAGAAAAGTGATTTTTGCCATTATCGGTACCTCTCATTCATCAGTTATTTACCCTCGCCTCTGAGCTTCCCTGATCATATTATCTTCACAGGGCCTGCTTACCTGCAGCCCCGCTGAAACCTTAATCTGCCGGGAGAATTTCCCCGGCCTCACAGGGCCCCGTATATCCTCAGAAAACCTGCCGTCGCTTCATGGCCTTTCTGTATGGCAAGCTTGAGAGGCGTCGTGCCCCGCTCGTCATGAGCGTTCACTTCGGCGCCGCCGGTGATGAGAAGCTCCGCTACCTTCTGCTGCCCATAGAAGGCCGCAGAATGGAGAGGCGTCATGCCGTTGTGCTGGCAGGCGTTCACGTCGGCCTTGTGCTTCAGCAGGAATTCCACGGCCCCCACATTCCCTCTGGTGGCGGCAATATGGAGGGGAGTGAAGCCCAGCCTGTCCCTTATGTTCACGTCGGCGCCGCCGAAGACAAGCATTTCCATTATCCCCACTTCACCGGTGATGGAGGCGATATGAAGAGGGGAGAACCCCACCTTGTCCTGGGCGTCAGCCCTGGCCCCTCCGGCGATAAGCATGCCGGCTATTCCCGGATGGTTATTGAATACTGCGGAATGGAGAGGCGTGAGCTTTTCATTGTTGGCAATCCCCGGGTCGGCGCCGCTGGCCAGCAGCACCTCGACCAGTTCCGGGTGCGCGTCGATGACGGAGTGATGAAGGGCTGTGTAGCCCTCATCATCGCTGCTGTTTATATCGCATCCCCTCTCAATGCAGGCTTTTACGCAGGCAATGCTGTTTTTTTTCACCTCGTCGAGCATGTCCGGCGCCGGGGCGCCAACGCCTTCAACGAGGCTTACGGCGCACATGTCGCAGTACCTCGCGTCATCCCTGTTATCGCGGCCACAACGGGAGCAGGTTTTTCCCATGGTATTCACTTCCCTTTTTTGTTCTCAGCAGTTCGCCAGAGCTCTTCAAGGTACTCCGTGAGGATCACCCGGTAAGAGGGTCTGTAATGCTCCCTGTAAACCCGGGAATGGCTGAAGGTTCTCTTATAATCGTGCTTCTTTGCCTCACTGTCAACAGAGCGTGCCTCTTCCACCGGAAAATCGAGGAGCCCTTCTCTCACGAGATCCATGTAGGTACCCCAGAGGCTCTCAAAGCGGCCCGGCGAAGGCCGGAAATTTTCCATGGAGCGCATCATCACCGAAAAGAGGCGATCAGGGTCGCCGCCGTGGTGCTTATAAGGCCTGAGATTGAGCCTGCAAAGCAGCAGGTCCCCGGAGAGAAACTCAATCATCGGCTCCCCCGGATATTCGGCGGGGGCGGCCGCTTCCAGTTCCTTCCTGAGGGCTTCAATGGCTGTTTCCCTGCATGGTGTGAGGTGCTCGATACCGCAGGCGTACTGAAAGAGGCCCTTATAGACATCCTGGCTTGTACACAGGGGTCGGTGCTTTCTGAGCCGGTTCACAAAATCTTCCACAAAGGCCCAGTCACTCTGCCTGGAAGATTCTTCAGCAACGGCGGCGTTCTTCATGGCATGCGGCCCCATGAAGAGGGAGAGCGCAATGAGAAAGGCAATGACCTCATAAATGCTCCTGGTGATTTTATTTCCCCTTCCCTTCATTCCTTTTAATTCCTCCCGGGAAATTCCTGTTCCTCTCTTGAGAGAGGAGGAAAGCCTTCCCATGGGGAAGTGTTTCATGACCGGCGTGCCCCGCCCGGGGATCACCGCCGGCAGCAGACAGAACCACCGGCCAGCAGCCGGAAAGTAAGGAGAAGTGAAGGAAATGGCGACAACGGCAAACCTCGATCAGATTTACAGCGTCATCTATGCCGATCTCCGCGACCCATTCACCGTGCTGGGGGGCCACGAGATAAAGCACGACAACAAGACAATCGTGTCGGTGAGGACTTACCTGCCCGACATTGAATCGGCTTTCATCGTCGATAATGACCGCAACAAGGAGTACGAGATGGAGAAAGTCCATCCCTACGGCTTCTATGAGCGCATATTCCTGGACAGGGATAAGCTTTTCTCATACAGCATCAAGACCATTGACAGCGAGGGCGCGACCCTTGTGTTCAGGGACCCTTATTCCTTTCTGCCCGTGATTTCCGAGGAAGACCTTTACCTCTACAACGAGGGGAACCTTCATTATGCCTACAACAGGCTGGGCGCCCACACCATGAACATCGGTGGCGTCGAGGGAGTCCTTTTCGCCGTGTGGGCCCCGACGGCGAGAAGGGTGAGTGTCGTGGGCAATTTCAACAACTGGGACGGGAGAAGGCACATGATGCGCCTGCGCGGAAGCTCCGGCATATGGGAGATCTTCATTCCCGGGCTCAAGGAGGGCCTCCTCTACAAGTACGAGATTTTCTCGGCGCGCCGCCAGGTAATCATGAAGATGGACCCCTACGCCTTCTGCACGGAACTGGTTCCCAACACGGCCTCCTACGTCTATGACATTGAAAAGCATAAATGGCATGACGGCAAATGGATAGAGGCAAGGAAGAAAAAGGACTACCACAATGAGCCCATGTCCATTTACGAGGTCCATCTCGGCTCATGGATGAGGATTCCTGAGGATGATAACAGGGTGCTCACTTACAGGGAGCTTGCCCACAAGCTCGTGGAGTATGTCAAGGAGATGGGCTATACTCATATAGAGCTTCTTCCCATCGCGGAGCATCCCTTCGGCGGCTCCTGGGGATACCAGGTCTCGGGCTATTTCTCGCCCACAAGCCGATACGGGACCCCCGAGGATTTCATGTACTTTGTTGACTACTGCCATCAGAATGACGTGGGCATCCTGCTGGACTGGGTGCCGGCCCATTTCCCCAAGGATGCCCATGCCCTTGCCTGGTATGACGGCACGGGCCTTTATGAGCATGCGGACCCCCGCAAGGGAGAGCACCAGGACTGGGGCACGCTGATCTTCAATTACGGGAGAAACGAGGTAAAGAACTTCCTCCTCGCAAACGCGCTCTTCTGGATTGACAAGTACCACCTGGACGGCCTGCGCATCGACGCCGTGGCCTCAATGCTCTACCTGGACTACTCCCGGCAGCCGGGCCAGTGGATTCCCAACAAGTACGGGGGCAAGGAGAACATCGAGGCCATCGAGTTCATCAGGAAGCTCAACGAGGTGATATATTCCTATTATCCCGGAGTCACCATGATCGCCGAGGAATCAACGGCATGGCCCCAGGTCTCGGCGCCGGTCTATCTCGGCGGCCTCGGGTTCGGCTTCAAGTGGAACATGGGATGGATGAATGACATGCTCTCCTACATGTCCAAGGATTCCATCTTCAGGAAGTTCCACCAGAACATGCTCACCTTCAGCATTCTCTACGCCTTCTCCGAGAATTTCGTGCTCCCCCTTTCCCATGACGAGGTGGTGCACGGGAAGGGCTCCCTCATAGGCAAGATGCCCGGCGATGTATGGCAGAAGTTCGCGAACCTCCGGCTCCTTTACGGCTACATGTTCGCCCACCCCGGGAAAAAGCTCCTCTTCATGGGCAGTGATTTCGGGCAGGTAAGGGAATGGAACCATGACTCAAGCCTTGACTGGCATCTGCTGAGCTATGAGCCCCATGAGGGCCTCCATACTTTCATGCAGGACCTGCTCCGCCTTTACCGGAACGAGCCCTCACTCTATGAGCTTGACTGCCATTATACCGGATTTGAGTGGATAGACTTCAACGATGCGGCACACAGCATCGTGTCCTTTGTGAGGAAAGACAAGTCCCAGAGAAAGCTTCTCCTCTTTGTCTTCAACTTCACTCCCGTGCCGCACCGTAACTACCGTATAGGCGTTCCTTCCTCGGGCTTCTGGCAGGAGGTTTTCAACAGCGACTCTGGCCGATACTGGGGGAGCAACATCGGGAATGCCGGCGGCCTTTGGGCAGAGCCAGTGCCCGTCCATCACCGCGAGTTTTCTCTCAACCTCCGCATCCCGCCCCTGGGTATGATTGTCTTCAAGATAGAACTCCCCGAGCCGGAGCCCGAGGAACTGCCGGAAAAGGCTGCTGAAGAGACAGCAGAGCCCAAGGAAGCCGGGGAGAAAGCATCTGTTCCCGAAGGCGAGGGGATTGACGAGCCATCCAGGGCGTCACTGGAGAAGAAAGCAAAGAAGGGCAAAAAGTAGCGTCAGCCTCTTTTTCCCTTGTCAGGCTTATCAGGTGGCTCCTCTGCAAGGATGGGCTTGTCGAGCTTCGGCAGAGCCCCTTCCATCTCTATGTTATGAAGGGCCAGGCTAGCCGCCGAGCGCACGTCAGGGAGGGGGTCCTTTGCCGTTTCCCTGAGGAGGGCTTTCACTTCCTGGGAAGGAAAGGCGCTGAGGGCGAACGCTGCGGCGGCTCTCACCCTTGCAGCCTTAAGGCGCATGAGGAAATAGAAGGGGCTTTTCTTGACAGCTCTTATCAGATGAGGAAGTGACTCGGGGCTTCCAATCTTTCCAAGTGCCAGGCAGGCCGCTTCCTGGACCTCATGGGACACGTCATAGAGCAGAATATCCCTCTTCCTGAGCATCTTTGAGAGAGGCTCTACGGCCCTTGTCATCTTCATCCTTCCCATGGCTTCTATCACATCGCGCACAATGGGAAGGTTCTCTTCGGTGACAGGGTCATTGAGTATTTCCAGGAGCAGGTCCTCTGTCTTGTCCGTGGGGCGGGAGCAGAGAAGGTTTATCACCGCCTGGCGCACTTCATTCTGGGGGCTCCGCAGGTAATACCTGAGCGCCCCGAGAATATCGATGCCTGCCGAGTCGTGGAGCACTTCTATTATATGCTTCTTTTCCTCGGCTGAGGTGGCGCCCATGAGATCGTCTATGAGGAGCTGTTCGGCCCTGGGTGCAAGTCTCTTGAGAAGGTGGAAGGCCCGCTTTCTTCCCAGGGGGCTCTCAGTGGCCTTCAAGAAGCTTATAATGGCGGGGATGGATTCCTGTCCCTTCTTGCCCAGCGCGACGGCCGATGAGGACGAGATCTCATCATCGCCTGACTCGAGGTCTTTGACCAGGAATTCAGGCTCCACGCGGAACTTGGCAAAGGTGAGAATGTCAAGCTTCCTGACAAGTATTGAAAGCTCTCCCATGGTCTCCGAATGCGGCTCATAGGTCTGGGAGTAAGGGACTTTCCCAGGCGCTGACAGGCCCGGGGCCTCCTCCTGCCCAAGACGGGGCATGATGCTCTCTATGAGCTTTTCTATGCCTACGTGCTTTTCGAAAATCCTTTCCAGAAGATCCCTTATTTTCTCAACATCCTCACCAAGGCTCTCATCCTTGAGGACCCCTTCCTTGATTTGCTGAAGCTGCTCGTAAATATTTCCTGCAATGGTCGAAGCCTGTTCCCGCCGTTCTCCTTCGGTGAGGGGAGAGGGCGGTGCATTGTCTTCCGTCTCTATCTTCTTGATAACGACAACCTCTTCTTTGAGCCGCTTCGGGTCGAAGAGATCGCGCTCGGCAACGGAGATGAATATGCGCTCGTTGGTAATGACAGAAGTGATGCCCTCACGGGTAAGGACTTCTGTCCAGCCCCCCTTCTGCTCAATGTCGTCATGTTTTTCAATGATGACCATTCTCAGAAACCTGAGGAACTGCTCCTTGGTGATCTCCTTTTTGATGGTGATCCCCTTGAGGCCGGCCTTGCTGATTGCCTGCAGGAACTTTTCCTCGCTCGTCCTGTCTTTGTCCGATGATGAAGGGCGCTTGCTGTTGATGAGCAGCTCGCCGTCGCCGTCGGAAAAGGTGACGATTTCAATCTTTTCGAAAAGCTTTTTGAGCTCCCAGTATGTGCTCTCAAAGGAGCCTTTCACAATCTCGCTCTCGATCGGGAAGTTCTGCAGGTTGCCGAGGGTGATCTGGATGAGCTTGAGAAACTGGAAAGCGAGGGCTTCTTCCTCCTCGGTGAGCTCCTTCTCGCTCTCCCATTCCTTCTTCACGGGGGCTCTTCCCACATAGAGCTCGATGACTTTCGGCGACAGGAAGTTCTCGTAGTTCCCAAGGAGCTGGTTGAAATACTGCTGGGCTTTCGCCTCGTCGCCGGACTGCTTGAAGTGATAGGCGATTTTCGAGAGGACTGTCTCGATCTCTTCCTTGTGGATCTGCCACTCTATCTCGGCGAGCTGCTTGTGGTATACCTTTTTCTCATCGTCTGTGATGCTTTCATAGACGCTGGAATGGGTCTTATTGCTGGAAAAAATAAAAGTGTCCGGCTCATTGATGGGATCGTTGGTGATAAGGGCCGCCTTCTGGGCTTTCTCCAGGATGTCCTGCACAAAGGCCTCGCTCCTGCCGTCCACCTGCTTGAGAAGATCGATATTGAAGCGCTCCCCTATCACGGAGGCCCTGCAGAGGAGCCCCTTCACCTCCTCGTCAAGCTGCTGTATCCCTGGGTTGAAGGCTTCCTCGATATTGACGGGGATCGAATCTGCCTCAAAGGGCTCGACGATAAGGACACCCTCGCGGGTATGGATGATATTCCTGTATATCAGGAGCTTGATGATGTCTTCCACGAGGAGCGGAAGGCCTTTTGAACGCTCCCTTATTATTTTTACCACATCCTTGTTCACTTCAAGGCCTGGTATGATGGATGCCACAAGCTTCTCGATTTCATCTTTTTCAAGCATTTCAAGCCTGTAGCGCGTCATGACCGATTTCTCCTCGAGGCGCCTCAGGTATTCAAGGAGATCAGTGTCTTTTGACGCAAGAAGCTCATCACTGTTGAGGGAGATGAAGATGGGGATCCTGTCGGCTTTCGGGTTGGATTTGAGGCGCTCGATGAGCATCTGGGTCCCCAGGTTGGACCACTGGAAATCATCAATGCTTATGGCGAGGGGTTTATTCTCGCTGATAGTGAGAAAGACCTCTTCAATGGCCTCCAGCAGAATCTCCTTGCGCTGCTGTGCCGATATTTCCGGTCCTTCCGCCGGCTGCACATAGTAAGGGGCAAAAACCGGCATAAGGGGAACTATCTCTCGGAGCTTCTGCCTGCTGAGGCGGTTTGCCACTGTAGACGCAAGCTCCTGGGCTTCGGTAAGCTTCCTGTTGAGGGTGTCGGTGACCTCCCAGAAGGGCTGGGCCGCCGTGATGTGCTGGCAATGGCAGCGGAGGTGGAGATTCCTCACGGGGTCGAAAGCCTGGGCAATTTCGGAGAGCAGCCTTGATTTTCCTATGCCGTGGGGGCCTTCTATCATCACGATGGGCTTGCTTTCCGACGATGTGGGGAGGGCGAGCCTCTTGAGGCGCTGCACCAGTTCCTCGCGGCCCACGAATTTCTTGCAGGGAAAGTAGCGGTGAAGGAACCGGACCTCGATATCCTCCGTTCTCTTCTCGTCTATTGTCGAGACAGAGTTCCTGCCCTTCTTCTTGCTTATGTAGGCCGCTTCGTCGGCAAGCTGTACAAGCTCCTGTGCGTGTGCCGTGTCATCGGGGCAGTGGGCCACACCGATGCTGAGGGTGACTCTCAGGGATTCGTTCACCGAGGGGAGATGAATGGAATGTGAAGAGACAATGTTTTTCAATTCCAGGGCGAGGTCTTTCGCTTCCGGTTTCGGGAGCCCCGGGAGAAGGGCCACGAACTCGTCGCCGGCATACCTTATGGCAAGCCCTTTCTCGCCTATGGAGTCCCTGAAGAGCTCTGCCACCTCCTTGAGCACCACGTCGCCCTCCTGATGGCTGTAGCCGTCGTTGATGCTCTTGAAGTGGTCTATGTCGAACATGAGAAATGAATAATCACCGGGCTTTTCCTTGAGAGCCTGGCTGTCTTTATCAATCTGCTCCCTGAAGAATCTCCTGTTGAGGAGGCCCGTAAGATCGTCACGGTAGACCAGATCAAAGAGCTGGCCTTCCGTCTGTGCCGGTTTGTCTGATAGCTCTTTTGCCATAGAGGAGGATGAGCGACCGGGTAGATTTTCTCCGGTTTATCTCAGTCGCCTCTACAGGTATTACCCGCTTCTTTCCTTTTTCCTGCCGGAAAAAGTACTCTCAAGGAGTTTTGTTGTTCTTGAAGAATATAAAGTGGTTTGCGGCCTCCCCGGGGAGTGGGGGGGCACTATCGTATTCACAGGGGAGTCGTATGAGCAAGATACGTGTGGGCATCGATGTGGGGGGTACTTTCACCCATGCCGTGGCGATAGACAATAGAGGACTCGATATCCTGGGATTTGCAGTGACACCAACGACCCACCGTGCCGAAGAGGGCGTTGCCAGGGGGGTCATCACGGTATTTCATGACCTCCTGGATCGTGTGAAGGACAAGGGAGTGACGGGCGGGGATATTGTCTTTGTCGCTCACAGCACCACGCAGGCTACCAATGCGCTGCTGGAAGGCGACGTGGCACCCGTGGGCATCCTGGCTGTCGGCTCGGGCATGGAGGGCATGAAGGCGAAAATGGATGCCAATGTCCCTGACATAGAGGTCACCAGTGGGAAATTCATAAGGACATTCTTCACTTACCTTGACACGGCAAAGGGCTGGGATGACGGCCTGGCGGCCCCGCTCGGCGCTCTCAAGGGCGCAGGTGCAAAAAGCATCGTGGCTGCTGAGCCCTTCAGCGTTGATGATCCCTCACGGGAGCTCGCGATCAAGGAGGCGGCGTCGCGGATCGGCCTTCCCGCATGCGGCACCCACGAGATGTCAGGTCTATATGGCCTTCGCGTGAGAACCAGGACGGCCGTCATAAACGCGAGCATCCTGCCCAAGATGATGGAGACGGCCACCCTTACCGGCCAGAGTCTCTCCCGCTCATCAGTGGAAGCCCCTCTTATGATCATGAGGAGCGACGGCGGTGTCATGTCTCTTGAAGAGATGAAGCGCAGGCCCCTGCTCACGCTGCTCTCAGGCCCGGCTGCAGGAATCGCCGCCGCTCTCACCTACATAAGGGCTACCGATGCCATCTTCCTCGAAGCGGGGGGAACCAGCACCGATATCACGGTGATAAGGAACGGCAAGGCAGTGATCCGTTCCGCGCAGATTGGCGGCCATATCACCTATATGAAGACCCTCGACAGCAGGACCCTTGGCATTGCCGGGGGCTCCATGGTGCAGGTGAAAGACGGCGCCATTGCCGACGTGGGCCCCAGGAGCGCCCATATAGCCGGCCTTCCTTACGTAAGCTTCACCTCTGTCGAGGACCTGCCTCCTCCTCTCGCAGTCTCAACGGTGACACCTCTTGCCGACGATCCGCCCTATCTTGTCGTGACCAGCGGGGAAGGGAAGTCTTTTGCAGTCACCACCACGTGCGCGGCAAATTACCTGGGATTCATCAGGGAGGGGGAATATGCCTTCGGGAACACCCGGTCCCTCGAGGGGGTCTTCGAGGCCCTTGCAGGGCATTTCGGGAAGAGTCCCCGCGCCGTCGCCGAGGAGATCATGGAAAAGGCGGCGCAGAAGGTCATCCCTACCCTGGAGACCCTCGTAAAGGAATATGATTTGAGGGAGAAGGCCATAAGGCTTATCGGAGGCGGGGGGGGATCCTATTCCATCGTGCCTTACGTGGCGAAAAAAATGAATGTTGACTATGAAATCGCCCGAAACGCTGAGGTGATCTCCGCAATCGGCGCGGCATTGGCAATGGTGAGGGATACCATAGAGAGGAACATATTCAACCCTAAGCCCGAAGATATCGAAGCCATAAGGCGTGAGGCGGAGCGGTCCGTCATCACGATGGGTGCCGCGCCTGACTCGGTGGAGGTCCACATGGAGGTTGACGGGCAGAAGAACATTGTAAGGGCAATCGCCACAGGCTCCATAGAGTTCAAGAGCCAGGATCTCATGCAGGCTGACATCGGCGACGAGGGGCGGAGAAAGGTCATTGCCGAGACATTTGCCACAGGGACTGACATGATAGCGCTCAGGGGGAGCACGGAATACCTCTCGGTATATGAGGTGAAAAAGGAGGAAAAACGCCTTTTCAACCTGCTCAGGACGGTAAAGACCGTGATGGCGGTCCTTGATGGCAAGGGGACCATAAGGCTCCAGGTTCCCCGGGGGAAGTTCTATTCCTGCGAGGGCGCAGTCGCACCGGAAGCCCTCAGGAAAGTCATTGAGGAGAACAGGGAATACGGTGATGCCGGCTCAACGCCCCCTGCCATATTCATGCTCCACGGTCAGCGTCTCCTTGACCTCTCGAGTGTCGTCGAGGAGGAGCAGATAATGGCCCTGGCAAGGACAGAGCTTGAAAAAGCGGGAAAAGCGGAAAAAGTGCTCATCATCGCCCGGGCGGGGAGCTAGGGGAGTGGATATTATTTCAACAGATACCAAGGAGGAGAGCACCATGACACTCACAATCGGGGATATATACAGGACCGCTTATCAATTCGGTATGGAAAAGGATTACCGCGGCGCGCAGGTGATAAGGGAGACCCTTCTCTCTCATGCAAAGAGCCTCAGGGAGCTCTGTGAAAAGGCCGGCTTTGCCTTCCGCTGCGAGGCTGATGATCTTGAGGGAGCGCAGCAGGAGTTTGAGAGGATCTATGATGAAGCCTATAAGCATTACTGCGCCATCAAGGATGACAGCCGCCTCACCAGGCTCGAGAAGGCCAGAAAGTGCGGGGAGCTTCTGGATATAATCTCCTTTACCCTTGATGATCTGAAGCATCCTTATTATGATACGAGGATTCTCTTCGGTGAACCGTCGGCGGAGGTAAAAAAGGTGCTCGTGGGCATCGACATCACGCCGGCCGATGTGGCGCTGGCAAAGCAGGAAGGCGCCCTGCTTATCGCTCACCATCCCCAGTCCTATGCAGCGCAGCGCCTTCCCCTCATACTGGACAAGCAGCCCTATATATGGGAGAAAGAGTTTGGCATCCCCCTGGAGATGGGGCTCAGCATCATTGCGGCGAGAAAGGATATTATCACGAGAAAGCTCACGACGGAAAACCTGGAGCACACCCTTTCCCACGCAAGGCTTGAGGGAGTGCCTCTTATCTGCATCCATACACCCTGTGACAATCTTACCGAATGGTACCTGGTAGAGATGTTCAGGAAGGAGCAGATAAGGACCGCGAGGGATATTGTCGATCTTTTTCTGATTCTCCCCGAGTTTGAATATTATCGCAACAACAGGAAGATCAAGCCCCAGGTCCACAGCAGGCTCGGCTGCGACCCCCCTGTTACCAAGTATTTTGTGGATATGGCAGGCGGTACGGCAGGTCCCGAGGTGATGTACGAGTTCCTGGGAAAGTATGGCGTGGGCACTCTCATCAATATGCATATTCCCGAGCTCAACCTGGAAGAGGCTTACAGGCACCATATGACGGTCATCGTGGCAGGCCATCACGCAAGCGATTCCCTGGGAGTGAACCTGATGCTTGACGAGATTGAGCGGCGTTTTTCTGTCACGCTTGAATGCCTTGATGTGGCTGGTTTCAAGCGTTTCAAAAGGGGGGCGTGAGGAAAATTTTCCGGGCAAAAAAGGTTGTTTGTGAAAGGCATATAATTATATAGGGTGTACATGCCTTCCTGAATTACGAGGGCGGCCAGAGAAGGGTGATAGGTATTGATCTGTATCAAGTGCGGTTATGAAAACGCTGTAGGCTCAAACTATTGCGACCAGTGTTTCTCCCCTCTTCCTAGGCTTGAGCTTTTCCAGGTTTTTGAGCCCACCATAGTGACGGGCCGTGTGAAAAAAATACAGACCCACTGTGAAATGATACAGAAGACCGAGATAACCCCGGAAGAGTTCTCGGAGTTTGTGACAGTCACCTATGAAGAGCTCACCCGAATCTCGGGAGAGATCCAGGAGATCGTGGATTCCGCAGGCTATAGGGATATCTCCCCTGATGAGGTGGAGATCGGCTACGAGGGGATGACCCTCTATGAGCAGGGGCTCCAGGAGATTTACCTCTATGTGGAGGATATGAACCCGGAGCACTTTTCCGCCGGCATGGAGATGATAAATCAGGGGAACCTCAAAATCAACGAAGCGATGAAGATAAACAGGGACAACAGGGAAAGGGACGGCGTGCAGGGCACGCTCTGACCGGCTATTGCTTCTCCTCAATTTTCTTCCTGAGAATTTCCAGGGCTTTATTAAAAAGAGCCTTTTCCCTTGATCCGTCTGTTGCTGCAAGAGACCGGGCCACCTTGTCAAGGTCAGAGGAAGAGATTCCCCTGAGGTAATTACTCTGGGAAGTGTCGAATATCCCTTCGAGCTCGCCGCTCTTCTGCCTGATTTTCCCGTGAAGAAGGGTAATTCTTTCCAGCTCACTTGTGACGGCCTCATTCTGCTGGTCCGTGAAGCGGAATCGGGGATTGTTCTGAAGGGTGAATATGTCGCCGATCAGTATCTTGATCTCCCTGTCCATTATCGCGGTGACAGATGACTCATCAGCGGCGGGGAAGGGAACTCCCTGGTCGTCGGGCCCTATCGCACCGCCTCCCTGGCCGCCTGGCTCCATCATGCCCCCGCCCTGCATTCCGGGACCCTCGGAACCGCCCATGGGCTGCTGGCCAAGGCTTCTGCCTATCAGCAGCCCCAGGACCAATACCGTGAGTATAAGGGGAGCGGCGATTTTAAAGATCATGCGCTTTTTCATCTTTACCTCATTGCTGCTCTTCAATGGGCTCGGGTTCTGGCTCAGGCCCGGATGGACCTTGCGGGAGATTCCCTTTCAGCATCATTATCGCATTATGAAGGGACTCCTCCGTATCCTTCACAAGGTACATCCCCGTAAGTGCCTGTGACTGGCTGGCCCGTGTCATCTTCAGGTAGTTTTTCTGCTCCTCGGTGAAAGTCATCTTCACTTTTCTCAGGGACCTGTCAAGCTCCAGAGTGTCGTCCTTGATGGAGGCAAGAAGGGGATAAAGCTTCCGTGCCTGCTCCGGCGTGAGGGAATGGTAGGGATCGTCCTCAAGGAGAATTACTCCTGCAACCATTGTCCGCAGAGCAAGGGGCTCACTGCTGCCGTGAATCTGTTCTGAAGGCTGCCATCTCGATTCATTGTAATTAAAGGCATCTCCCCTGTTGCGCTGCCGGACTCCCATGGTGGGAGCCTGCCTGGTATATTTTGACATGAAGATAAAATATACCTGAAGAACTCCTATGAGGATCACAAGGCCGAAAATTATGCTCTTAAAAGAGGTCTGTCTCATCGGTGCCCTTCCCTCGCACTTTTCTCTGTGTCATTCCTCCCTATCTTATTTTACGTGAAGGGAGGTGATACCTTCAAAAGGGAAGGCAGGAGGAAGAATCCAAGATTCGTTGAAATGGAAATACTTATTTCGTCACCCTATTACAGTACAGAGCGAGGAAGAAATTTTATGCAGATTTTTAACGTGGTACCTTCATTACCTGAAGAATTGAAGCAGCTTGGAGAAATGGCTTATAACCTCAGCTTTACCTGGCACCCCGAGTCGGTGAAGCTCTTCCAGAGAGTTGACAGGAATCTGTGGGATGAATCGCGCCACAACCCTGTGCTGCTCCTGGGGAGAGTATCGCAGGAGCGCCTTAACGAGCTCACCCATGACGAGGGCTTCATCACCCAGATGGACACTGTCTATATAGATTATTTCCGCTATATGAACAAGAAGGAATATTACAAAAGCAACGCCGAGGCACCGAAAGATTATAAAATTGCCTACTTCTCCATGGAATACGGCGTTGCTGACTGCGCGTCCATTTACTCAGGCGGCATGGGCGTGCTCTCGGGGGATCACCTCAAGAGTGCGAGCGATCTCAATATCCCCATCGTGGCAGTAGGCCTTGCCTATCAGAAGGGCTATTTCCACCAGTATCTTGACAGCCAGGGATGGCAGCGGGAGAATTATCCCGAGAATGATTTCAACAATATGCCCCTGAGGCTGATCCGCGATGAGAAATCGAAGCCCGTCACTGTGACGGTGGACTTGAAGGGCGAGAGAGTGACGATAAGGGTATGGAAAATGCAGGTCGGCCGTATCACGCTCTATCTGCTTGATACCAACATGCTGAACAACTCCCATGATGCGCGTCTGATTACTTCCCAGCTTTATGCCGGCGACAGCGAGATGAGGATCAGGCAGGAGATAGTCCTCGGCATCGGGGGAGTGAGGGTCCTTAAAACCCTCGATATAATCCCCGAGGTCTTCCATATGAACGAGGGCCATTCCGCCTTTGCCTGCCTTGAGAGGATCAGGATGCTCATGGAGGACAGGGGCCTCTCCTTTGACCAGGCCCAGCAGATCGTCTGGTCAAGCAGTGTCTTTACTACCCATACCACTGTTGCAGCGGGGATTGACCGCTTTGACACAAAGCTCGTGGCCGCCTATTTCGGCGACTATGTGAAGAAAATCGGCATATCGCTTGACTACCTGATGAGCCTTGGCATGCAGAACAGCAATTTCTGCATGGCGGTACTGGCAATCAGGATGGCAGCCTATATCAACGGCGTAAGCGCCCTCAACGGCGTAGTCTCAAGAAAGCTCTGGGCGGGCGTGTGGAAAGGCATTGAGCCCGTCGATGTCCCTATTACCTCGGTGACCAATGGAATCCATATCCCCTCCTGGATCTCCGCCGAGATGGCATCTCTCTTTGATCGTTATCTCGGCCCCCGGTGGATAGAGGATCCCGATAACGAAAAGGTATGGGAAAGGGTGGAGAATATCCCCGACGGGGAGCTCTGGCGCACCCATGAGAGAAGAAGGGAGCGCCTGGTGGCTTTCGCCAGAAAGCGCCTCCATGAACAGCTCACAAGGCGCGGCGCGTGGCAGTCCGATCTTGACAAGGCGGCAACGGTCCTTAACCCTAATGCGCTTACTATCGGTTTTGCGAGGCGCTTCGCAACGTACAAGAGGGGAAACCTCATTTTCCGCGACCTTGAGAGATTGGCCCGCATTCTTGGCAACCCGAAGCGGCCCGTGCAGCTGATCTTTGCAGGGAAAGCCCATCCCCACGACCAGCAGGGAAAGCAGGTCATCCAGCACATCGTGCAGACCATCCGCGATGAGCGCTTCAGGGGTAACGTGGTGTTCCTTGAGGACTATGACATCAATATGGCCCGGTACCTGGTGCAGGGCGTAGACCTGTGGCTCAACAATCCCCGCAGGCCCCAGGAAGCCTCGGGCACAAGCGGCATGAAAGTCATTGCGAACGGCGGCCTTAACTTCAGCACCATCGACGGCTGGTGGGTTGAAGGCTACCAGCCTGGTGTCGGCTGGGCCATCGGAGAGGGAGAGGATTACGAGGACGAGGCGTACCAGGACATGGTGGAGGGCAATGCAATCTACAACACCCTTGAGAAGCAGATAGTCCCCATATTCTATGACAGGGCCTCTGACAACATGCCTGCGCGGTGGATTGCCATGATGAAAAAGGCGATGAAAATTCTCTGTCCCTTCTTCAACACCCACAGGATGCTCATAGAATACACTTCCAGGTTCTATGAGAAGGCCGGGAAAGACTATAAAAAGCTCGTCAAGGACGATGGAAAGCTTGTCAGGGAGCTTGTGGAATGGGAGGAGATGATGGAGCAGGCCTGGGATGATCTCAGGATTCTGGAGGTGGAATCAGGGAAGCTCCAGGATGTGCCGGCCCACTCGGCCCTCAAGGTGAAGATCACCGTGTTCCTCGGAAGAATCTCTCAAAAGCACGTGACGGTTGACCTCTACTGCGGTGAGCTGGATTCATCGGGAGAGATGAAGGAGAGAGAGATAGTGAGGACAAACCACGCAAAGGATCTCGGCAATGGGAAGCACCTCTTTGTCGGCGAGATCCCCTGTTCCAGGACGGGAAAGTTCGGCTTCAAGGTGAGGATCCTTCCCTATAACCCCAGCCTGGTGAACTCCCACTCGATGAACCTTTACGCCTGGGAGTAAGCAAGGCTTCACGGCAAGGCGAAATGCAGTGAAAAAGGCGCATGCCCTGAGGCTCTGCCTTTATTCCCTGTCCGAGAGGGCCTCATCTCTATCGAGCTCCCCCTGGGCCGGGAATCTTGTGAGGATAAGGGCTTCTTCATGGAGGAGCACTTTGTCGCCGGGCTGGATCTCATGCTTCTGCTTTTCCTCTGCCTTGTCACGGGGAAGGATAAAGACGGCCACCCTGGTGTTCGGCTGGGCATAGCGCTTCTTCACCGATGCCAGGCCAATCTGGACGCCCTCGATAATGACGCAGCTTGTTACGGCACCGATGGCATCACCTCTCTTCGTGACGACGAGGTCGCCAGGCTTCACAATCTTCAGGCCCTTCCCCTGCATCCGGAACCTGATGATCTCCCTCTCTCTCTTTGCCTCTTTTTCAATTATCGCCGCCCTTCCCACGAAGAAGGGCTTGTGGAACTTCACGAAGGAGCCGTAGCCGGCCTCGTGAGGAGTGATGTTGTTGGAGCCGGCAAGCTCATGGCCGTAAAGGGGAAGTCCCGCCTCGGTCCTGGTGGAATCACGGGCGCCGAGCCCTGCAGGCATTACCCCGTAGTCCCTCCCCTCCTTGAGGATCATATTCCAGAGCCGCGGCGCGTTATCTGGATGGAGGTAGAACTCAAAGCCCAGCTCCTCGCCGGTGTAGCCCGTTCTGGATATCATGACTGGCATGCCATCGATGGCTGTCTCTATGAACTCGTTTCTCTTGAGCCTTTTCAGCCTTTTCCTGTCCCTCTCATCGTTCACAAGCTGGAGGATGGTGAGGAGGGAATTGGGGCCCTGGAGAGCCATGTCCACGCGGCATGCATCGCCGTGCCCGGGGTCCTTGAGGTTCCTGAGCGATACCCCGAAGTTGAGGGACTTGACGGGGATTTCGTCGTCAAGGATATACTTCCCCTCTATGATGCCTGTGAGCCAGGCATCAATCTTCGCCGCGTTCACGGCGTTTACAATGAGCATATAGAGGTCCTGTCCACGCCGGTAGAGCATGACGTCGTCAAGGATGTCTCCCCTGGAGTCAAGGACATAGGAGTAATGGGACTGGCCGGGGAGGAGCTTGGGGACGTAATTGGTGGTGACGAGATCCAGGAACCTCGTGGCATTGGGGCCGCTTATCTCCAGGACTCCCATGTGGGCCACATCAAAAAGGCCCGCCGTTTCCCTCACCGCCCTGTGCTCCTCGTTGATGCTGGTGTACCACACGGGCATCTCGTAGCCGGCAAAGGGGACGATCTTTTTAGTGAGCTTCTTATGCTCATCGTAAAGGCTCGTACGCTGGAGGGGACTGCCGCTCTCCCCGCCGCTGAACTCAAAGTGTGTTTTTGAGGAGGCGAGGTCCAGGCCTGCTGCAAGGTGCTTCTGGCCCACGAAATAAGGCTTGGTGATGGTGAAGCTCTCTTTCAGCACCGACTGATAAAGATCCTGGGCCTTTACGGCGGCGCGGTAATCAGGAAGGCCATGCTCCGCCCTGGCCTTTTCCCTCACGACAAGGCCGGCGGGCCCAATCTTCCCTCCTTTTTCAATGATGAGCTTCCAGAGGCTCTCCGCATGGCGGGGATGGACCAGCAGGTCGCATCCGGCAAGGGTGCCGCCTGCCTGGATCTTATTTACCAGCACCTTGAATGATCCAGCCTGCACCTCTACGCAGTGCCTGCCCTCGGGGAAAACCGCTGCAAGCCCGCAGCTCTCAAGCGCTTTCAGTGCGTCGCTGCCCAGCAGGCTCAGCACCATGAGGTGCTTTGAGCTTTCATTGCAGTCCCTGAGGCTCTCAACGACAACGGGGCCCTGGATCTTGCCGTACAGTTCCTTGCTGTCATAGATGATATAGCCGTCGGAGAGAGCCCGCAGGAGCGTGAGGACCTTTTTGCTGTTCACTGCGTTGGTTTTGACAATGTACCGTGTCTCCTCACCCTCTCCCGGAAGCCTTGTGACAGTCACATCGTCTGTGACGGCGCCTTCACTTTCCAGGAGCAGGGTCTGGATGGACTGGAAGGGCGCCAGGGTGACAATGGTGCCTGTAGTGAGCTCTTCCAGGAAAAAAGTGCTTCTCTCGCCCTGGATTTCAATGAGGAGAGAGTCACTGCCGTCTATGAGGGAAGTCCTGTCGTTCCAGCCTGCTGCCTCGCCGGGATCCTTGTAATAGAGGGGCAGCGCGCAGCCGTTGAAAGACTCGATTCTGGCCTTCTCTGCCCTGTGGAGGCCAAGAAGAGGCGTTTCCCATTCCCAGGCCCTCCCATCAAGGGGAGAGTAATAGGGATAATGGCGGCGGGGGAGCGAAGAGTCACCGTTGACGCTCCTGATGAGGTCCTGGACCCCCCTGGCAGTCTCTTCCATGACCTTGAGGGGCACCTTGGCCCTGGCCACATCGCCCTGGGTCTCAATGTACCTGAAGGGCTTCATCGCCGAGATCGCCTCATAGATAAGGGTGGCGAGCCTCTCCACGTCATTTTCCTTGAATCCTCTCTGGGTGATCCACGTGGTGCCGAAGCGGAGCGCTCCCGGGTGAACTGCGTTTGTGTCCCCGGGGATGGTGTTCTTGTTGCACGTGATGCCGCACATGTCAAGGATCCGGGAGGCGACTTCGCCTCTCAGGTTGAAGCCATAAGGGCCTTTTATGTCTCTCAAGTCCAGCAGGCACATGTGGGAGTCTGTGCCGCCATAAGCCAGCTTTGCCCCGAGGGCCTTGAAGGTCCCGGCCATTTTCCTTGAGTTCTCCAGGACCTGCCTCTGGAGGCTCCTGAATTTTTCCGTGGCAGCGATCTTGAAAAGGACCGCTTTTGCCGCAATGCTGTTGACGTGAGGGCCTCCCTGTTCTCCGGGGAATACGGCGTTGTCAACTTTCTGGGCGTACTCCTCGCAGGTGGTGATAATGGCTGCGCCGCGGGGGCCGCACAGTGTCTTGTGGGTGGTGAAGGATATGACATCGGCGTAATCCACAGGGCTGGGGAAGGAGCCTGCCACGACGAGCCCTGCAGGGTGGGCAATATCGGCAAGAAGAATGGCTCCCACAGAACCCGCGATCTCCTTCAATCTTGCCCAGTCAATAACCCTGGGATAAGCGCTGTAGCCTGCTATGATCATTTTGGGGCAGTGCTTCAGGGCCTGCGATGAAAGCTCTCCATAATCGATCTCCCCCGTTTCATAGTTCGCATGGTAGGGGATGATGGTATAATTTTTGCCTGAGCGGTTTGCATGGCTGCCGTGGGTGAGGTGGCCGCCATGGGTGAGGTCCATGCCCATGACAGTGTCGCCCGGCTTCAGAAAGGCTTCATAGACTGCATTATTGGCAGCGGCGCCGGAAAGGGGCTGCACGTTGACGAAGATATCCTCGGCCCTGGTCTTTTCGGTAGCGAAAACGCGGGCCGCTCTCCTCTGCGCCAGAGCCTCGATGAAGTCAACGTACTCCACGCCCTTGTAATAACGCCTGTCGGAGTATCTTCTCAGGTAGGAGAGCTGAAGAGCCATGTCTGGCAGCCTGTCTGTGGTCTCTCTTATGAGCCTGTTGGAGGGATAGCCCTCGGCATAGATGTTCACAAAGCTTGTGGCCAGAGCCATCCTTACAGGGAGGGGGCACATGCTCTCGGAGGCAATGAGGATTATTTTCCTGAACTGCCGCTCATCCTCAAGGGCGATGACTTTCGAGACATCGTCATCGAGCTCGTGGAGCTCTTCAGAGAAGAGATAATCCATCATTTTTCCCTCATCTGTCTCAGTATCGCCGTGCCGTGTTTCCATGGTGACCCGCCTTTCTCAGGTTTTCCTGTGATAGTCCATGCTGTTTATCCAGCAGCGTGAGTGGCATCATATCAAGCGAATGCGCGGCTTTCCGTGCATGTTCTGCGCATAGCAAATCTTGAATCGGGGAATAAGGTCCAATGAGATGGAAGCCCTCTCCCGGGGCTGCGGGAGGGAGGAGGGCCATTATTCCAGGAGCTCGATCATCTTTTTCGCGTGGAGATCCCTGCTTTCCAGCTCAAGGCATTTCCTGAATTGATTCAGTGCCTCCTGGAAGTTTCCCATTTTGTAGTTCATGAGCCCTACATTGTAAATTGCCTCCCTGAATTCAGGGACAAATTTCAGCGAGAAGGTGAACTCGTTCCTGGCCTGCTCATAAAGGCTCTTGTCATCCGCCATGAGCACTCCCTGGGTGAAGTGCATCTGGGCTTTTTCCTCAGGTGTCTCGTTTCTCTTTTCCCCCTGGCCCTGCCTGAAGGACATCATGATGATATCCATGAGGGGAATTCCCCACTTGAACGGTTTTTTCTCGTCGGAGTCCTTGTCTTTTTTCCCCGAGGCGGCAATGAGCTTCTGAGCCGATTTTCTCACCTGGAACTGGGGCTGGGCGTCGTAGTCCTTCCTTTTTCCCTCATCATTGATCACATTGTAGGCTTCAATGACCAGTTTCATATCCCTGTCTGACATGTCTCTCAGCTCAGCCTTGATTGCCCCGCGGTACTTCTTGGAGATATTTCTGTATACTTCCTGGACTTTTTCCCTGGAGTCTGTCGGAGCGACGCCGAGTGTCTTGTAGTAATCCTTCATGGCTATCTTCCCCTCTGCGGATTAATGTCGTGCCGGTCAAAAGGAAATGAGCTTTTCGAAAATCTTTCGGTTCTTTTCAAAAGAAACGAAGTTCACACATCTTCTCTTGAAGCATGTGAAAATCTCTGTATTTCTAGGATTTCTCTCACCATGATTTTCTTGGTAAGACTCGGTATTCCCTTTTTTCTCCAAAGTTTTTATCCATGGCTGATTTCTCATGGCGCCTTTCCTGCAGAGGAGTGACGCCGTGTGGTATATAATTATATGAGAGATGAAAACAAGGAGGCACCTATGAGGAGCAGCAAGGAAGAAGCGGCAGTCAGTCTTTTTGATGCCATAAGCAAAGGGGACTTTGACAGGGCGATGGAGCATTTTGATGAGAAGGGGTCGCTTGTCTTCCCCGGAACCGCCCCTCTGTCAGGGACTTATAAGGGGAAAGAGGCGGTGAGGAAATATTTCAGAAGGATGCACATTGCCGTGCCAGACCTTGCTTTCACCATCCTTCACATTGCAGAATCCGGGAAGGTGGCCATCATTGAATGGATAAACAGGGGAAAGACAAGAAGAGGGGGGCCCTATGAAAACCGTGGCGTGACGGTGCTGGAGTTTGAGGGGGAGAAAATATGGGAGCTCCGTGATTACCTGGATACGGAAAAGCTCAAAGGCCCCGGAGAAGGGAGCCCTGGTCAGCAGAGGCAATAAAGAGGTGAACCATTATGACGAAAATCATGGTAAGGCCAGCCACAAAAGATGATTTCGCCTTTATCGAGGAGCTTGCAAGAGAGTCGGTGGAATACGGCATCCCGACGATACGGGAGGTAAAGGGCCAGGAGCTGAGGGATACCATGGGCCGGGCCTATAAAAATCTCGCAAACCTCTATGAAACACAGGAGAAAATTCTGGTCCTCCTTGCCGAAGATTCCGATAAGAACTGCAGGGTGGGCTATGTAACCCTTATTCTTGATGAGGTTGAGAGCTCCACGGGGGAGAAGCAGACCTTTATTCAGGACCTGGCGGTGAAAAAGTCCTACTGGGGGAAGTACGTGGTCCACAGGCTCATCAGGAGAGCCGAGGAGGAGACAAGCCGGAGGGGATTCAGGTATATCACGGGAAGTGTCGCCGTTGACAATGCAAGGACAGTGGGCACTGCCAAGGCCATGGGCTACGCGATTGAGCGCTACCAGATTGTGAAGAAATTATAAGCCGGGATGGAATAATTTTTTTCCGGGCAGGTATAATATGATGAGAAGAAGATGAACACCGTCATGACTCTCGAGAAAACTGAACAAGAAGACAGCGTACTGGTCAGAAATTTCAAAAATGGCGATGTTGAAGCATTCAACGCCATAGTGAAAAAGTATGGATCCAGGCTTTATGGGGTGATTTTCCGGATGGCAAGAGATCATAAGATCACCGACGATATACTGCAGGAGACCTTTATTAGGCTCTATTATTCGATAAATACTTATAAGGAGCAGTTTCCCTTTTATCCCTGGCTTTACCGGATAGCAGTAAACCTGACCATAAACCATCTCAGGAAGAACAAGAGGGAGGCCAAGGTCTCGATAGATGGCGAGGAGCTCCAGGTGGACAGCGATGTGAAGCTCTCTGCGATGCCCACCGATCTTTCCAGCCCGGAGCAGGCTCTGAGCAACAGGGAGCTTTACGATGAGGTGAACAGGGCGCTCCTGAAACTCCCGCCTGCTATGAGGGCTGTATTCACCCTGAGGATTTTCGACGAGAGGACTTATAACGAGATTGCCCAGATACTGAATATCTCACTGGGGACAGTGATGTCACGCCTTTCCAGGTCAAGGGAGAAGATGAAAATCCTTCTCTCGGGCTACCTGGCCGATACTTCAGGCGCGGGCCCTGAAAGGGCAAAGATATAAGAGGGCGAGGTGCAGGCCATGAAGTGCAGAAAAGTAGAGGAGTTGTCAGGCCGCTATATTGACGGGGAACTCCTGCAGGCCGATAAAAAGGCCCTGGAGGACCACGTGCTTCATTGCCGGGCCTGTAGCAGCTATATAGAAGAGATGAAGGGTGTTGATACCTTGGTGAGGAATCATGATTTTTCAAAGCCTTCCGATCAGTACTTTATCAACCTGGTTCCCAGAATCCATGAGCGGATATTTTCCGAGGAGATAAAGAAGCGTAATGCGTGGGGATGGCTTGGAGGCTTCTCTTTCAAGCTCGCCATGGGCGTTACCATTATCGTGGTGGCGCTTTTCATAGGATTTCTTCCAAGGATGATGATTCAGAAGGGGGGAGAGACTCCCGGGATCAAGGTGCCGGAGCTCTCCCATGTCACCGCCGTTCCCGCCTCCCTTGACACGGGGAGCCTCTCTGAATATTCAAATGTCTACATCACCGTGCCTGACCAGGAAGCCCGCATAAAGAACTATCTCAGCAACTCGGAGATTGTGCTCATCAAGCTGGTGGCAATGCCGGAAAAGAAAGAGAATTATTCCCTTCTCAAGGATGAAGTGGTGCGCTCCGGCCTCAAGGAGCAGATAGAGTCCACCATGAGCCTCTTCAAGGAAAATCCGGAGCTTCTCAGCCATGCCAAGGCCATGGAGATCCTCTCCATCAGGATAATCAATGGAAGCGATGAAAATTACCAGGAGGATCTCAAGCTTCTCAAGACCCAGGTGCAGAGGAGCGGCCTCCTGGAAAAGACCCAGTCGATGAAGATATAGGGGACTGGGAAGGAATGACCGGTGACCGGGCAGCCCGGAGAAGGTGGATATGTGAAAGGAGACAAGGGTAAGGGCTGATGGCAAAACAATGCAAGGGGGTAGATTTATGAAAAGCGCAAGTAAAATAATGGTGCTCGTGATGCTTATCCTGGTATTCTTCTGCATTGCGCCCTCAGGAGCAAATGCCGGCGAGGAGGAAGACCTTTACGTGCAGGGGAACAGTTACTGCATGCAGCAGCAGTGGGACAAGGCCCTGGAGAGCTTCAGCACACTCATCAGGAAATATCCTTCAACGCGCTTTGGCGATACGCCCTTCTGGGTGGGGTACTGCCAGATGGAAAAGGGTGATTATTCCCAGGCCATAGAGACATTCAAGGGCTTTATCTCAAAGAATCCCAATAACAGCTATGTTGCACAGGCCATGTATAAAGTGGGCGAGATCTATGAGAAATACCTCTGTGATTACAACAAGGCAGTCCTGGCATACGGCGACGTGGCGAAGCGCTTCCCCGAGAGCCAGGTGGCAGTGCAGTCGCTCTTCAACAACGCGGTGATCAAGGAGTTCACTCAGGGTGATTTTTCGGGAGCACAGCGGAATTATCAGAAGGTGACCCAGATCGCGGGGGGGAACACCAATGTCTATTCAGGTTACAAGGAGAGGGCCCAGCAGAGAATTGCCTTCATAGAAAAGAATTCCGACAACGGCTACAGGCCTCTCAAGATCTATACCCAGTCCTTTGCCCTCGAGGAGCAGAAGAAGCTGGACAAGGCCATGGAAGGCTATACCGGACTCCTCGCAAAATACCCCGCCTCCACCCTTGCCGATGACGCCCAGTTCAGGATCATGAAGTGCTGGGAGAAGCGCGGTGTCGTGGCAAAAGTGAAGGACGCAGGCAGGAAGTTCCTGAAAGACTATCCCCAGAGCGAATATGTGCCCCAGGTGAAAACCATGCTCCAGAAATACGGGGAATAGGGAGAGAGGCTTCACAAGAGAGGAATTTGCCGGGAAACAAAGAAATATTACTGACGACATCATCATACACTCGAGTATAATGATGTCGTCAGTAATGCTGTGAAGCAGATATCACTTTCTACTCTCGAGGAGGAACGGAAATGGGATTTTCACCGGATAAATACCGTAAGTTCGCCGCTTGCTGCCTGGTAGCCCTCAGCATTGTACTGGTGGTCTTCACGGGGGGCTGCGGCGACAAGAAGGCCCTCGACCAGGCCCAGACGGAGATAGCCAAGCTCCAGAAAGAGAACGGCGAACAGAAGTCCAAAATTGACCTGCTTGAGAAGGACAACGCCAAGATGAACGAGGATATCAAGAAGAACATCGAGGAGATAGGCGCTCTCAAGAGAAGGCTTACCGATGCCGGTGTCGCCACCACTCCTGAAGAGGGGGCCTTTGACATCTGCAAGGAAAACCTCAAGAAGATTGCCATGGCCATAAGGCTTTATGCCGCCGACAACAACAAGCTGGTCCCCAAGAAACTCAATATCATATCGCCCAATCCCAATTACCTGGAATTCATTCCCACGTGCCCCTCGGTGACGAAGGACACCTATACCGACGGCTATGAGGTCTCAAAGGACAAGAAAACCTACACGGTATACTGCTCTGGCAAAAATCATGAAAACGTTTCGGTAAAGGAGAATTACCCCCAGTACAGCTCGGTGAAGGGTATCTCGGTGGAGCGTGAACAGAAAGGTCAGAAAAATGAGGACGATGAAGATTAGGAAGGGTTTCTCATGACAAATAAAAAGGCCGGCTCATCAGCCGGCTTTTTTTCTGTCTTTACAGCACGAGCTTATAACCGAAGAGCTCTTTCAGGGCGAAGTCCCTGTCCTGCAGTGCGGAGGCATCAACCCACACGAGGGCATACCATCCCTCAGCGGGAGAGAGCTTCTTCATGCCCTGGGGAGTGGCATCCTGAAGGTAGCCCTCTTTCAGGAGCTGCTCCAGGCGGCGGGCAACGACCGCAGGTGTGCCTGCTGAAACGGTGATAAAGAGAGGATTACCCGCACGGAGGCTTTCCTTGAATGTCTCATCTATCTTTTCCTTGATGCCCAGCGTCTCTTCGAGAGTGATGAGCTTTTTCCCGTCAAAGTGCTCCCTGACGGTTCTCACCACATCTCTCTTGAGGACCGTCGAGGAAAAGATTATCCCGCTCTCTTTCACTTTCCCCAGCGCGGTGAGGAAGTCCTGAAGGCGGCGAAGCTGTTCTTCTCGCTTGGTGCTCATGCTAGCCCTCCGCCCCTTCTTCTTCAATCTGCTTCCTTACTATCTCGCTGAGGGCCACAGGGAGCATTGAGATGTCATCAACCCTGGCATGTTCTGGGTAAACCTCTTCTACGTGGGCCATGCCCTGGTCTATGCCCACGCCGATGATCTTGATGCCTTCTTTTTCGGCCTCTTCCACGAGCTTTTTCACTTCCGCTTCCTTGCCCTCGCCGTCGGAAATGACGATGATGGTCTTCATGGTGTCGGGGTTGCCCTTTTCTTTTATCATGTTGAGGGCCACCTGTATGGCATCGGCATCATTGGTGCCGCCCGACTGGCTTCCCTCGACCCTGGCGAGCATCTCCTCGCGGAAGGTGGTGTCGTATTTATCTTCCAGATTCTTGTGAACCTGGGGGGTGTCACTGAACCCTATGACGGCGAAATTGGTGTTGATCTGATCGAGTGCTTCTCCGGTCATCACCAGCGCCTTGAGGGCGTTCTCCCATTTATCGCCGCCTCTCATGCTGCCGCTTTCGTCGAGCACGAAAAAGAACTCGTGACCCCTCGATGTGGGATTGGTCCTGCGGAGCCATACCTCGTCGTCATAGATGCCCGTCTGCTGGTAGCGGGCTTCGCTCTGCATTGCCTTCCTGACGCTCAGCTTCTTGCCTGACCGGAAATTCCCGATGAGGCGGGGCCTCGAATCCTCATGAAGTATGTTTTTCAGCTCTCCGGCCATCTCCTCGGAGTAGGACACCACGTCCCAGAGGAGGCGCTCATAAGGGCTTTTGAGAGACTCTGTCTTTGCCTCGAGCTCCATTTTTTTCTTGAGAAGCTCCTCAAGGGTGGGAAGGTCGATGGTGCTTGTCGAGCCTCCATTGCCGCTTCCCTGGCTGTTGTTCGGCTGTCCCTGCTGGTTCTGTCCCTGCTGGTTCTGCTGTCCCTGCTGGTTCTGTCCCGCCTGGTTTCCCTGCTGTCCCTGCT
>JAVHLM010000009.1:0-83010 GCA_031082125.1 Candidatus Eremiobacterota bacterium | reverse complement strand
GATTGCCCTGCTGTCCTGCCTGGTTTCCCTGCTGTCCCTGCTGGTTTCCCTGCTGTCCCTGCTGGTTTCCCTGCTGGCCCTGCTGATTGCCCTGCTGTCCTGCCTGGTTTCCCTGCTGTCCCTGCTGGTTTCCCTGCTGGTTCCCCTGGCCGGGGCGTGCATTGTTGGGATCCTTGGACTCCAGGTTCTTGTTCATATCCTTGGCGATCTCATTGATGACCTTATCAGCGAGGTCTTTCGCTTCCTGCTCGGTCATCTTGCCGCCGCCGCCCTGGCCTGTCTCTTCGGGCTTCTTGCCCGCCTGGTCTCCCTGGCCTGACTGCTGCCCCTGGCCCGACTGCTGCCCCTGCTGACCCTGGCCTGACTGCTGTCCCTGGCCCGACTGCTGCCCCTGCTGCCCCTGCTGACCCTGGCCTGACTGCTGTCCCTGGCCCGACTGCTGGCCCTGCTGACCCTGGCCTGACTGCTGGCCCTGGCCCGACTGCTGTCCCTGGCCGGACTGCTGCCCCTGCTGGCCCTGGCCGGACTGCTGCCCCTGCTGCCCCTGCTGGTTCTGAAGCTGGTTGGCCATGTCTTTCTTGTCTTCATCAACAAGCTTCTGGACTACGGGCCACAGTTTTTCCTTCACTATCTTGTAAGCTTCACGGGCCTGCTTGTCAACCTCCCTGGGAGTGAGATCTTTCGTGAGCGTGGGGCGCTTGAGATTGAAGGCTTCATGGAAGTCGGCAGCCGTGTCCTTTATTGCCTGCTGAACCATAGGATCCTTGATCCTGGGATCCATTTTCCCTCCGGTGTACCAGTCATAGATTACTCCCATGCCGTACTGGACGTTGCGGGGAATGGGGAAAGGCATGCCATCGACTACCTTCCTCGCCTCGTCCTCGGTGAGCCTCCCCTTGGCCTCCTTCACCATCTTGTCCACGATCTTCTCCTTCATCTGCGTGGCGAACTCGGGGGTAAAAAGGTCCTCTTCATATACTGACTTGAAATAGTCCTTGATGCCTTCAAAACGCGAGCCAATGACGTTGTTGATCCTCGGGTCCTCCACGGCATTGTTGAGGAAGAGGAAGGGCTCGTTCTGTTTCATTGAATCCTCGACGAACCAGCGTGAATAACGCCTGTGGCCCGATTCGTGGAAGATGACGCCGAGGGCATAGTCATCAGAGCGTTTCGCGAGCTCCTCGGCAGGATAATAGATGCAGTTGCGCTCAAAATCATAAGCCCACATGGGGCCCTCGCGAACGTCCATTGCGAAATCGCCACCCAAGGCCTTGGCAAGGCCCGACATGCGGTGAATGATATTTTTTATCCTCTGGGTCTTCTCTGTCTCGGAGGGCTCGTCTTTCTGCGCAGCGGCAGGGCCCTGTGCACTTGCGGTGCCCTGTGCGGATGGATCCTGGTTCGGATCCATGAATATCCTGTCGGGGACCCGCGATTCCCGGGCCTTTGCATCGCCCTGGGATGGCGGTGCAGGAGATGGCGGTGCGCTGGCCTCTCCCTGGGAGGAATCGGCAGCTTTCAGCGGCGCTTCTTTCCCGCTTTTTCCCGAGATGTTCACGGTGTCGCCCTGGACTGGCGGAGCCTCCTGCTCTTTCCCGGCAGGCGGTGTGTTCTGGGGAGGCTTTGATGAGCTCCCCGTGAAGCTTGATTTTATTCTGTCAATGATACCCATGTGAAGCGCTCCTTTGCATTACGGCTCTTTTTAGAGTATGCCCGCCTTCTTCCATTCCTCATAGATCTGGTCGGAAGGCTTTCCCGTCCCTTCAAAGTGCTTTTTCGCGAGCTCGAGCACTGCTTCCCTGTCCTTCTTGTCGGGCATCTCGTCGGAGTAGCAGTGCACGGCGCCTTCAATGAATGCTTTCTTGAGGGCCTCCGCCTTGAGGGCCTTGATGTCAATCTTCTCGGCATCAAGCTCGGCCTTGAGCTTGGTCTCGGCGGCTGTCCAGACCGTTTCTCCCTTGCCGAGGCCGTTTGCCATCGTCATGACCTTCTTCATGGCAGCCCTCTGGGCCTTGTCCTTGTCCATCCCCTTGGCCACGAGGTTGTCCTGGATTTTTGCCTGGATCTGGCTCTCCAGCTCATCTGTGTAGAGTGACTTGCAGTAATTGCTCCAGTACTTGAGGTTTCTGAGGGTATAGACGTAGCCGCCGCGCTGCTTGGCTCCGATCTCCTTTTTCATCACCTTGTCCTTGAGCTCGGTCTGGAAGTCCACCATCTTGGAGCCCAGTTCCTTGCCTTCAGGCACCTTGCGCATGAAGAACTGCACGATGGTCTTTATCTCCGCGGGGTTCTTGAGCTCGTCATGCCATATCTCGGTGAATCTGTTGCGCATCGCGAGGGAGAGCTCTTTTCTTCCCGCGTAGCGCCCTGTCGCCGGGTTCATGGTGGCGAATATCTTGAACGAGGGATGAGCCTGGATGCGCTCGTTGTTCTTTTCCGTGAGGACCAGCGAGCGGTCGTCGTCGAGAAGGGAGTTGATCCTCTCGAGGATTGACGGCTCGGCGAGGTTGATCTCGTCGAAGATTATCCAGTCGGACTTCAGGTTGTTGTCCTTGACCCAGCCCTTCTGGCCGTCGGAGCATTCCACGAAGCTCCACTTTTCTCCGTTGATGTCCTTGGTCATATAATAGTTGAGTCTTGTCCCCGCCGGAAGGCTCCTGACGTTGTCGCCTGCGCCGGCCTTTGTCATAAGCTGGGTGTCGCGGATGCACTTGGGCTTCATCGATTCGACGAGGATGCCGTCGCGCCAGGCGAATTGCCCGGGCTGCCCCGTGGGCACGAAGCCGCCGATGAAGTCGGTGGTGTCGGTCTGCTGGCTCAGGTTATAGCGCCTTATGTTGGTATTGGCAATGTTCGCGAGGTATCTCACGTACGACGTCTTTCCGGAGGCAGTGGGCCCCACGAGCAGGACCATCTCGTCGTTCTGCACGCAGCCCGCGATTTTCTCCATCTGGTCCATGCCGGTACCGGTGAGGATGAGCTTTGAGTCTTCACCGGGCACGAACTCGCCGCCGAGAGGGTTTTTCTCAATGACTGCATTGCCTATCTGCACATTGCCATTGCCCAGGTCCTTGATCTCCTTGTTCCTCTGGGTCGGCATGGCGGCCTTCCCGAAAACGGCCTTCAGGGTATCCTCGACAAGGTCGCGGTCCTCCTTGGTCTGGAAGCGGTCCACATAGACACGCTGCCCTTCCTGGTAAATGACCTGGTTGATGTCGCCGTAATCGCCCTTGTGCTCTTCAATCCTGCCGAGCCACTTGATGACATCCCTCAGCGTGAAGGGATAAGGGCCGTCGCGCTTTCCCAGCTGGCGGTGCTCGGCAAGGTCGGCGATGGTCTGGTTGAACATGGCCATCTTGAGCAAGGTCTCGTCGGGGAGCTTGGTCTTGGAGATGGCCTTCATTATCTCCACGTTCTCAGCAGGGGGAAGGGAATCGACCCACATCATGTGGAGCCTGTTCTTCATCGCGTCGGAGAGCTCTTTTCTGCCTGAATAGGAAGCCGGGTTCATGGTACAGAAAATCATGAAATTGGGATCGGGCTTCACCATCTCGTTGTCAGGCTTCTCTGAGAGCACCAGGTAGCGGTCATCATCGAAGAGGGAGTTCATTCGCTCAAGAATGTCAGGATTGGCGAGGTTGATCTCGTCAAGGAGGAGCCACTGGCCTTTGCGCATGGCCTCGACGACGATGCCGTCGCGCCACTCAAATTTCTGCTTCCCGGTCTCTGCGTCTGTTGTCGGTTTGAAGCCGCCTATGATCTCGGTGATATCGGTCATGTCACTCAGGTTGATGCGCCGGAGCTCATTTCTCGTGAGGTGGGCGAGGTTTTTCACGAGGGCCGTCTTGCCCGCGCCCGTGGGGCCTTCCATGAGGACGTTTTCCTTGAGCTTGATGCCTATGGCAAGCCTTTTGAGGTTGCTCACCGTTGTCTCAGTCTCAATGAGCTTCGCTTTTGCTGAAGGAATATAGGTCTTTGATTTTTCAAAGGGCTCTTCCACTGCCACAAGCTTTGGGGGCTGTGCCGCTCCTCCTGCCTGCTGCGTGGCGCCTTTCATCGCGTCCAGCTTTGCTTTCTGGGCTGCGATGTCATCTTCGCCAGGCGATGAGAACACCGTGCCGTCTGCCTGCAAGGCTATCTCCGGTGAAGCACTTCCAAGGTTTGCGGCAGGTCCTCTCAATCCCTGAGCGCTCTGAAGATCGGGTGTCAATGGTCCTACATTACTTATCACGGCTGCCTCATCCTTTCACATCGTTATTCCCACCGCGCTGGTGAGGAGAATGCATTATCACGCAAAATACCATGTTCCATTATACTGTATTGCCCATGGTTTGAAAACGGGTTTTCCCTTTTCTCATGTTAATATTTTGTTAACAAATATAGGGACAGCCCTTCTTCCTTCCCCCATGGTAGCTTATCTCAGCTTGAAAAGATAGAGCATGGCGGCAAGATGTCGAAACAGGGCGGCCACCTGCAGAGGCTTATTTCATCTCATCGCGGAGGAACTCATTGAATTCCCTCAGGGGAATAAGAGAATAGCCGCACCCTTCGGGGAGGAGGTGGAGGAGATCGAAGCTCTGGACATCGGGGAACTGCCTGCAGAAAGAAGGCCTGCGGCGGTAGTCACCGCAGAGGTTTTCGCTGCCGAGCCTTGTGCAGGAGAATACAAGGGCGCCGCCTGGCGCGGTCCCCTGTATCACAAACCTCTGATAGGCGGGGAAGAGTTTTTTGAGCGTGTCAAAATCCTCTTCTGTCCCGATCTTTCTTCCCCCGAGGGTAAGGGCCATCTGCCTGCAGCATCGTCCACACCGCCGGCACTTCCCTTTCACGAGGAAGCTTTTTCCCAGAACCCTGGCAAGCTGCTTCTCAAGAGCCAGCACGAGGCTTTTCATCAAGGACTCCCCTCTCCCGGCGGCGGGTTTCCGTGATCCTGCTCCTTATGGGAAGGCACCTCATAGAGCTTGAGCATGATGACGCTTGAGGGTATGAAAGTCTCCCCGGGGATAAGGGCATAGTTTTTTTCCTCGAGAACCCTGTCCATCCAGCGTGCAAGGCCTGTCCTGACGACATAGGGATGGTGGGGAGTGAAGCAGAGCCATACGCGCTTGAATTTTTCCAGCTCTTTCAGCAGAGCCCCCCTGTCTGGTGAGTCCACGGGATACAATAAGCTCTTTCCCCCGTAATAGTAGAATATTCCCTGGGACATCATCGAGGGGTGGACGACAATTACCTCGTCATCACTGGAGAACTTCTGGAGGATGGCGGAGGCTCCGCGCCAGTTCTGGCCCTGGTAACGCGGATCCCAGGCGCAGCGTGCCCATGAGATGGCATTGGTGATCAAGAAAAGCGCCAGGAACAGAGCCGCAATGGCTTTCACTTTCATGCTGCAGACCAGCAGGGCAATCAAAAGGAAAAAGAGGGGCGCTATGATGAGGAAATATTTGAACTCAAAGATCCTGAAGGGAGTAAAGCGCGACAGCAGAACTGCCGCAGACAGAGGGATGAGAAGTCCCGACGCGCAGAGTATCCCTGCCTCTCTGCCTGCATGCCTGAGGGCATAGAGTGACAGCAGCAGGGTGAATATCCCCCCTACAAGAAGGCCATCGCCTGCCCTTTCGGGGAGAAAGGCAGGGAAGCCCGGGCCCCAGGTCATCTGGGAGAAGAGCGTGGCGATGTGCCAGAAGCCCGGCGCATCGCGCAGGGTCAGGTCCTGGCCCTTGTTGTTTCTCAGATAATAGAGTATCCAGGGAAGGTAAAGAAAGGCCGTGGCGCATTGAGAGACAATCCATCCCCTCAACAGTTTTCGTGACGGCCCGAAATCGGCGATGAGGCAGCAATTTTCGATTACAAGGGGGAAGAAGAGGAGGTAATGAGTATAGAGCCCTGCGGTGTTCACTATGGTGAGGAGGACCAGGTACCCCGGTGATCCTCCCCGCTTCCACCTGATGAAAAGAAAGAGCGAGAGGGTGAAGAGGGCCGCGATAAGGGGGTACATCCTGAATTCCTGGGAGAGTAGTATGTGAAACGATGAAAGTGAGAGAAGGAGAGTGCCCAGGATGGCCGTGCGCCCGCCAAAAAGCTCTCTTCCGAGGAGCCAGGATATCACTATGCTTAAAAGCCCGGCTATGACCGAGGAAAGGCGCATTATCCATTCCGATGTTCCAAGGAGCATCCATACATGGGCCCCATAGAAATAGAGAGGCGGGTGGACCTCGCATGTGGAGGTCATGTGCGGCAGAATGGCGGGAAGAGGCCTCAAGGCCGTGAACCAGGTGACGGCCTCATCAATAGAAAGACTGTGGGACCCGAGGCCCGGGAGCCTCGCTGCCAGTGCAATGACAAGAATGAGGGAAAGTGAAAGGAGGGGGAGTTTTTTCGATAACCCTTGGCTTTCTGGCGGTTCATTATTCATGGCCTTGGCACCCATCTTCTTTTTCCGGGGGAAAATTCCTTCTCGGGCCCCTGTGAGGGCCCTCAAGAAGGAGTGGAGGGAGCGGTAAAAGAAATACGAAGAGAGCAATGCCTTTGGAGGCTTCGAGATAATCCCACAGGAGGGATGCCATGTACCGTCAGGACTGCAGATTTTTTACAGGATACAAGCCCTGCAGGCAGCAAAGCCAGTGTGACGGCTGCAGCGCTTATATTCCCATGGGTGCCAGAGTCTTGATACTCAAGCTGGGAGCTATCGGTGATGCCCTGCGCACCACCCCGGTGCTCGCCGCCCTGAAAAAGAGGCATGGTGAGCTCACCGTCACCTGGGTCACCGATGATGCCTCCTATCCCCTTCTTGAGGGAATCCCGGGGATTTCCCGCCTGATGAGGCTCAATTTTGCATCCTTTATAGTGCTCCAGGCCGAGCACTTTCACCTCCTGCTGAACTTTGACAAGGCTCCCGAGGCATGCGGATTCGCTGCGGCCATGAAAGCCGACAGGAAGGAGGGCTTTTCTCTCACCGGCGAGGGGAAGCTCTCGATATACAACAGTGAATCGGCATATGCCTATGATCTCGGCCTCTTTGATGATCTCAAGTTCAAAAGGAACAAGCTCAGTTACCAGGAGATAATCTTCTCCATGGCAGGCCTCCCCTTCCAGGGTGAGGAGTACGAGCTTTCCCTTTCGCCGCAGGAGCTCTCATTCGGTGAAGCCTATATCTTTTCAAGGGGCATCGCGGACAGGTTCCCTCTTATAGGCCTCAACACCGGCTGCGGGGACATTTTCGCCACCAAAAAGTGGGCCCTCGAGGGTTTCGTGGCCCTTGCAGAAACAGCCCGCAGGGAACTGGGTGCTGAGATCCTTCTGCTGGGCGGGCCTGCAGAAACGGAGCGGAACAGGCTCATAGAGGAGAAGATTTCTTTCCCTGTCCATAATACGGGAAACAACAACACCCTGAAGCAGTTTGCCTCCTTTATCCGCCGCTGTCACCTGGTAGTGAGCGCCGACACGACGGCGCTGCACATGGCCATCGCTCTGAAGGTCCCCGTGGTGGCCCTTTTCGGGCCCACATGCCACTCGGAGATATATCTCTACGGGAGGGGGGAGAAGGTCGTTTCCGACTTCCCCTGCGCACCCTGTTACAGGGGAAATTGCGAGAAGGAGCCCCGCTGTATGGACTCTATAAGGGCTGGGGAAGTGATGGCGAAGATCACATCGGTATTTTCACGCCTTTTTCCTTAGCCGTGGCGATTGCTTCATCATAGCCTGCATCGACATGGCGGATCACTCCCATGCCAGGGTCCGTGGTGAGAACCCTTTCCAGCCTCAGAGATGCCTCGTCGCTGCCGTCGGCAACGACGACCATACCCGCGTGGAGCGAGAAGCCTATCCCCACGCCGCCGCCATGGTGGAACGAAACCCAGTGGGCGCCTGCCGCCGTGTTCACTAGGGCGTTGAGTATGGGCCAGTCGGCAATGGCATCGCTCCCGTCCTTCATTGATTCCGTCTCCCTGTTGGGCGACGCCACGCTTCCCGAGTCAAGGTGATCTCTTCCTATCACAATGGGGGCCTTTAATTTCCCGGACTTCACGTGCTCGTTGAAAAGATTCCCGATGCGGGCGCGCTCGCCGTACCCGAGCCAGCAGATGCGGGCAGGAAGGCCCTGGAACTTCACTTCCGTGCGGGCTTTTTCTATCCAGCGCCTGAGGGGCTCGTTCCCGGGAAACTCCCTCAGGATGATCTCGTCAGTGGTGTAAATATCTTCAGGGTCGCCTGAGAGGGCCGCCCACCTGAAGGGGCCTTTCCCCTCGCAGAAGAGGGGGCGGATATAGGCGGGCACGAAGCCGGGGAAGTCAAAGGCGCCGGTCACTCCCGCTGAAAGGGCCTGCTGGCGGATATTGTTCCCGTAGTCAAAGACCACGGAGCCTGCTTTCTGGAAGGAGAGCATGGCCTCCACGTGGCGTGCCATTGATTCCAGGGATCTCTTGATGTACTCCCGGGGGTTCTCTTTTCGGAGCTTCAGCGCCTCATCGTAGGGCATGCCGGCGGGGACATAGCCGTTAAGGGCGTCGTGGGCCGAGGTCTGGTCCGTCACTATGTCGGGGATGAAGCCTTTTTTCAGAAATTCATGATGAGTCTCGGCGGCGTTTCCCACCAGGGCTATTGAGAGGGGCTTTCCCTCCTTCTTCGCCTCAAGCGCCAGGGCAATTGCCTCATCGAGGGAGTCGGTGGCGCGCTGGCAGTAAGCGGTGTCAATGCGCTTTCTTACGCGCTCCCTGTCTACTTCCACAGCTATGCAGATGCCGTCGTTCATGGTCACCGCAAGAGGCTGGGCGCCTCCCATTCCGCCAAGACCCGCCGTGAGGGTGATTCTTCCCTTGAGGCTTGAACCGAAGTGCTTTCTTGCACAGGCCGAGAGGGTCTCGTAGGTGCCCTGGAGGATGCCCTGGGTGCCTATATATATCCAGCTTCCTGCAGTCATCTGGCCGTACATGATGAGCCCGAGCTTTTCCAGGCGCCGGAACTCCTCCCATGTGGCCCAGTGGGGCACCAGGTTGGAATTGGCAATGAGGACGCGGGGAGCAAGCTGATTGGTTCTGAGGATTCCCACAGGCTTTCCTGACTGGACTAAAAGGGTTTCATCGCCTTCAAGGTCTCTGAGAGCCTTCACTATCGCGTCAAAACACTCCCAGTTTCTTGCAGCTTTTCCCGTGCCGCCATACACCACGAGGTCCTCAGGCTTTTCCGCCACCTCGCGGTCCAGGTTGTTCATCAGCATACGCAGCGCTGCCTCCTGGGGCCAGCCTTTGCAGGAGATGGCCGTGCCGCGGGGAGCTCTTATTTCGCGGTGCAGTGACATATCTCTCACTCCTTTGTTTCCGGGAGATTCTCCTGATCATGGAGCATGAGCTCCTCGTACTGCCTTTCCGTCTCGTCTTCCTTGAGGCTCTGGAAATAGCCCAGGCTCAGCATGGTCGCGAGCCCCCAGTAGCTCTTGAAAAACTCTACTATACGGCTTGGTGAGGGCGGCATCATTCTGAAGACGATCCAGGTGACGATGTTCCCCCCCTCATTGATGGCGAACCGTGCCTTGTTTTTGGGGATGACCTTGATGCGCCCCTCCCTGATGTCGGCAAGGAGTTTTCTGTACCACGAGGCGATGTCGGCCTTCCCGAGCTTCAGGTTTTTCCTGAGGTCCTGGAGGTGTTTCTTCACCTCTTCGGAATCCACCTTGAAGGTCTCCCTGAGCTGTGTCTTTATCTCTTCGAAGTGGTGACTGTTTTCCGCGGCAGGCGCGGCAGGGGCCTCTGCGGCAGGCGGCGGCTCACTGAGATTAGTCCCGCAGGCTTCGCAGTAAGTCTGGCCTGGCAGGTTGTCCAGCTTGCATTTATAGCAGACCATTGAGGTTCTCTCCTTTCAATATCTTGATCTGGGACGTACCGGCAGGATTATCTATGAAGGGCTGTATTGCCGGTTCTGTACTAATTCTTCGCCTTCTCTCAGTATTTTCTGCGCCAGTTCATGGGACCGGGCCTCCACGTAGATACGGAGCACCGGCTCTGTCCCCGATGGCCTGAAAAGAATCCAGTTGTTGCCCGGCAGGATATACTTGATACCGTCAAGGGTCCTGATATCTTCGATTTTTCCGTCAATAAACCGGGCGGGAGGCGAGTTGAGAAGCCGTGAAATGATGGATTCCTTCTCGTCGTTGTTGGTAATTCTTATATCGGTCCTGTGGAAATAGAAGAAGCCGTGGTCCCGCATCAGCTGCTCCAGCAGGCTTCCGATTCCTTCCCCCTTGTAAGCCATTGCCTCCAGCAGCAGGAGGCTGATCAATATGGCATCCTTCTCGGGAATATGGTTTTTGACGCCGATGCCGCCGCTCTCCTCGCCGCCCAGCAGGATGTCCTTTTCCAGCATCAGGTGGGCAATGTACTTAAAGCCGATGGGCGTCTCGTAAAGGGGGAGGCCGTAGCGTCCGGCCATGACATCGATGATATGGGAGGTGGAAAATGTTCTGGCCACGCCGCCGGACCATTTCCTGTTCTCCACGAGGTGCCAGAGGATAAGGGCAAAGACCTCATGGGAGTTCATGAAGCGTCCCCGCGAGTCCACGGCGCCAAGGCGGTCGCCGTCACCGTCATAGGCAAAGCCTATGTCGGCCTTGTTCCTGAGGATTCTCTCCACGAGAGGGG
Organism: Candidatus Eremiobacterota bacterium; assembly: GCA_031082125.1. NCBI lineage: Bacteria > Bacillati > Vulcanimicrobiota > Vulcanimicrobiota bacterium. The sequence continues at coordinate 72,382 of JAVHLM010000009.1, read as the reverse complement.
CGAGGTTTTTCCCTATGGGCTCGGGATTGTAGCCCCCGAATATGGGGTTTATCTCCCCGCGGATCTCTTCAACGTAAGTGCCTATGCCTCCCAGAGCCTGCTCGAGAAGTCCCCTGCTTGCGCCGTAGATGGGATCGCTTATGATTTTAAAGCGGGAGCTGGCGATGCGCTCAAGATCGATGAGGCTCACCACGCGTTCCGTATAGCGCTCGTGGGGAGAGAATTCCTTGATAGCGGCCTCCCCTTCGGCTTCCGGAAGGGTGAATTCCTCGGCTCCATTTATTCTTTTTTCAATGGCGTGCGTCACTTCGGGAGTCCCTGAGCCGCCGTATTCCGGCTTGAATTTTATCCCGTTGTACTCGGGGGAGTTATGGCTTGCCGTGATGATGACGGCGCCGCAGGCTTTCAGGTCATCGACGGAGGTTGAGATGGACGGTGATGATGAGGGTCCGGAAGAGAGGTAGACCGGTATCCCGGCCTTTATGAACTCTCCTGCTGCCACTTCGGCGAAAGTTCTTGACATGAAGCGCGTGTCATAGCCCACCACAATGCCTTCCCTGGGGTGCCGGTAAGGGCACTGGTAAGTCGCTCCCTTTTTGGGCTTGTAGATATCAAGGTCTTTCCTCCCCTGCCAGTAAAGAAAGCGTGCGATAGCCCTTGCAACGCGCCTTATATTCTCAAAGGTAAAATCGTCAGCGACTATTCCCCGCCATCCGTCGGTTCCAAAAGTAATTCCCATGGGCTCCCCCTGTGGTTCGAGATAAGGTATTATATCGTTTTTTATGAGGAAAATTCAGATTAATTATACCACAAAAAGGGAAAAGTGGGACAGAAAAAAGGGACAGTTTACTAATTTTTTTTCCCCTCCCTATGGAGGCCATCACCTGCCTGTGGAGAATTAAGATCTTTAAGTCATCACGAAGGGGGTGCCGCTTATGCAGGCAGTCGAAGAAATTAGAAAGAAGCTTGACGATCCCATGGTGAGCCTCTTTGAGAAGATCGAGATAATCAACAAGATGGAGCAGAATCTCGGAGCCCAGTCCATGGATGTGCTGAGGAGCCTTGTATATCACAGCGATACGTATCTTCGCCGCGAAGCAGTTCTCGCGCTGGGGAACATCCACGACCGGTCGCTTGTGCAGGATCTCGTGCCCCTCACCGGCGACAGCGATCTTGAGGTGAGGAAAAGCGCCGTGATTGCCCTGGGGAAGATTGGCGGCTCTGCCGCACTGGAAGCGATAGAAAGGGCCCTGAACGATGAGTCATGGATAGTGAGGTACTTTGCAGAGCGCTCTCTCAATGAACTGAAGGAATCCCCACCGGACCCCGTGCAGCCGCCGACCTCTTCCCCGGCACCTTCAGCGCCTCCCCGGCTTTCAGAACCGACCGTGCCGTCGCCTGTTCCTCTGCCTGCCAGTGTCGCACCTCCGGCAAAAGAGCATCCATTCTCCATAGAGACCTATATGGAGAGGCTCATCGAGGGCACCGGCATAAGGCAGGAGAAGTCGCCCCATGGGTTCCTTCTCACGGTGCCTCTCGAGGGAGGAAGAAAGCAGAGAATATATGTGACCTTTAAAGAGGATGAGAGGGATAAGAGCGAGCTTATCGTGCTCTACACCACCTGCGGAGCTGCTTCCCCCCCTCTTTACAAGTGGGCCCTCACTGCCAACGCGAAGATGACGTACGGAGGAATCGCGCTCCGGCAGGTCGAGGGAAAGGAGTTTTTCACGATGAGCTACTCTTCAGTGATATCCTATGACACCATCGGGGCGACGAGAAAGGTGATCCTTGACCTTGCCGCCAAGGGCGACTGGATAGAAAAGAACCTTACCAGGGGCCAGGAGGACAGGTTTTAGGGACATTGCACTCAGTAATCGCCTGTAGGGGGGAGAATGAGAGGCGCTTCCGGCCGCTCTCTCTCCTCGAAGAACCGGGTGATCCTGTGAAAGCTTGAAAGGGCTCTCTTCATCTTGTCGGGGAACTCCTCAAGGTCGGAAAGGAGTCCCTTTACCTCGTGGAGGCCCGAATGGAACTTCTGGTATATCTGGAGGTTCCTGATCCCCACCGTGGCATGATCAGCCATGGAGATGAGTATTCTGACATGCTCCCCGTCGAAGTAATTCTCCAGGGGGTTTTCAAAGTTGAGGGCACCTATGACAGTCTCTCCCTCAATGAGCGGAATGACGAGCTCGCTTTTCATTGTTCCCAGGTATGACCTGTAGAGCCTGCTGTAAGGCTCTTTTGTCACATCGCCGATGTTGAGGGGCTTCTTGCTCTTCACCGCGATGCCGCTTATTGAGCTTTCGATGCACACCCTCGTCTCCATCGGTTTTTCCTGGCCTGTCGTGGCCGCGATGACAAGCTCTTCTCCTTCCAGCAGCAGAAGCTGCCCCGAGCGCCCGCCGATGAGGTTCAGGCTCTTTTCTATGATCATTTCGTACACGGCCTCGGGTTCATTGGTGGCGCGGGCCAGGGCCCTGTCAATCTCGGCGAGGGCCCGCTGCTGTTCATACATCCTGGCTATCTTGATGGCATGGGAGGCCTGGAGGGCGAGAGTGGTGAGCATCTCCTGGTGGCTGCCATTGAAGGCCCCCTTCTCGGGGCTTTCAACGTTGAGCACACCCAGCATTTTTCCACATTCGGCGAGGGGTACGGCGAGCTCGCTCTTCGCATCGTCGAAAAAGCGGTGGTAACGCTCGGCTTTTTCCACGTCAGCGATGAGCAGGGGCTCCCCCTTTTCCAGCACGACGCCGCAGGCGCATTTTCCGGGGAGAAGCTTCACTCCTTTTTCCACGACGCCCGTCGTGGCCGCAATAGTAAGATCCTGGCCATTGTAGAGGAGTATCTGCCCGTATTTTGCCGCGCTCACCTGGAGGGCCTTCTGTATGATCACCTCGAGGACCGCTTCAAGGTTAAAGTCCGAGCTTATCAGAAACTCGTTTATCTCGTTGACTGCCGAAAGAATATGGCGGATCTCGCCGTGACATGTGCCTGTGGAGTCCATTGGCTCCTCCTTGTGACTTTCAGATTACCAGAGGTTTTTTCTTTACTCCAGAGCATAGCTGACGACATCATTATCCATGAGAGTATAATGTGCGTCAGTATACCTTGGACAAAGGGCGGCCAAATCCTGCCGGCATCTCCAGGAGGGATCAGCTCTTTCCTGTGGTATCTTATACTCCAGACCCCGGGAATAGAAAGCTTCCCGCAAGGTAGAGAGAGTATCAAGGAAGAAAGAGGTGCCACCTTAATGAAGAATTGGATAGCCTGCTGTTTTCTCCTGGTATTTATGCTCGCGGCAATGATGCCTCTCCAGGCGGCGCATTACAACAACAGGGACGGCAACATCCAGTTTGATGTGGCCGATACGTGGCCGGTGATGAATGCCAATCCTCTGGTTCTCTCGTCTCCGAGGGGAGACATAATCCTCTGTTTCGAGGTGATCAAGGCAGAGGACACCCAGAGCGCCCTCATCGGATCAGAAGCGTCGCTCCTTCGCTACATGCAGTCCATAAAAAAGGGGGAGACCAGAAATGTCAACATCAACGGCCTGGAAGGCGTTGCAGTTGACGGAACTGCCAAGGTCAACGAGATACCTGTGGTCTTTACCCTCTCAATCGTTCCTGCGCAGAAGAAGCTTTACACGCTCTTCTTCTATTACGGCGCCCCCGGGGCGGCCAAGAATAACATAGACGACATCAACGCCTTCCTGAAAAGCATCAAGAGGATACGGTAGCGGGGTCTTCGCCGCTACCGCTCCCTGAGCCCGTCAGTTCCTCGGAATGGCCTCCTCCTCCTTGTGGCCGTTTTTCTTAGGGGGCGTGAGCATTGTTCCCAGGATCTCCCCCAGTGAGTTGAAGAGCATCATGCTCTGGTCCCCGTAGAAGGTGAGGTTGGAATTCTTGAAGAGCCCCGACAGATTCTCGCTTATGCGGGGAAGCTGCTCTATGGGCAGGATCTCCTTCCGGATCTCCATCATGGTCTTTTCCCGGAGGGCTGTGCTCTCCACGTCGAGCTGATTGAGCCTTGTCTCCATCTCTTTGAGCCTGAGCTGTTTTTCCGCGATCTCCATCTTCATTTCAAGCTCCTGGAGCTTGAGCTTGCTCTCGGCGGCAATCCTTTTTTCGTCGAATACTCTGTTTGACTCCAGCTCTGCAAGCCTCAGCTCGTCGTCCACGGCGTTTTTCTTGGCCTCGTATTCCCTTTTTCTCTCGAGCTTGACTTTCTCCAGCTCGTTGGTCTGCGACGACAGCTCGATATCGGCATGTATCCTGGACATCTCGAGCTGCTTCCGGGTTTCCCTCTCTGTCATCTCTATCTGCCTGTTGGTCTCAATTGTCGAAAACTGCGCCGTTTTCCTTATCTTGTCGCGGGCGTCGGCCTGGAGCTGGGCCAGGAGCCTCTCGTCGGGGCAGAAGACCTGGGCTACCTGGAGCACATCGATTTTTATGCCCCACCCCTTGATGTCGCTGTAGCCTTCTATGAGCGGTATCACGCCGTCCTTGAGCTTCTCCGTGATGCCGGTCTTCCGCTCCCTGATGCATTCGTCCATTGTCATCTGCGCCACGATAGCCCTGAGCTCGCCCATGCAGATGTCGCCTATGGCCTGTGAGATGTGCTCGACTCCCCCTGAGACAGTAAAGGGAAAGAGGGATGCCGCCAGTGCCACATCGACGATCCTGTAGATGATTATCCCCTTGAACCTCAAGGTGATGCCGTCGAAACTTTCCTGGTGCATCTGGAAGGTATGCTCTATGGCCGTCGTGGGAACGAGGGCATAACTGTCCCAGGGAAATATTACGGTGCTCGCGCCGTTGCCGTGACAGGTGGCTTTGCCGCTCTTTATGGTGAGCAGAGACTCGCATGGAAGGGCCGTGATCCTTCTGAAAAACATATGCCTTACCTCCTTTTGTCCTTTTGGGCTCCAGGCGTGGTGCCTGAGGAGAAGTATTCTGATTCCATGATACCTCGGTATGCCCGTGGTGTCAGTGCCGCGGGGCACAGTGAGCATTGCCATTTTCCGGGGAGTATGATATATTGACGCTTATTACCCTGTCCGGTATAATGGTGTCGTCAGCAATATCCTGTGAGTATAAGGTACAGGCGTCATGCAAAAGAATATAAGGGCTCTCATTTTTGACATGGACGGCCTGATGATTGACAGCGAGCGCCTTTATTTTCAGACAGAGCGCGAGCTCGCCCGTTCCTTCGGTCATGCGGTACAGGATGGCACGCTCTGGGACATGATGGGCCGCTCACCTGTTGAATCAATGGGTGTCTTTGCAAGGGATCTTGGCATCGGGGTTCCTCCGGAAGAGCTCGCAGCCATGAGGGAGCAGCGGATGGCGGAGAACCTCAAGCACGACACGAAACCGATGAAAGGCCTCCACGAGATAATAGGAGAGTTCCACGGCCGTCTCAAGCTGGCTGTGGCCACTGGATCGCCTGCGGTTCTTGTGGATATTGCCATGGAGAGCCTTTCTGTCAGGCAGTGCTTTGATCTGATCCAGACAAGTGAAGGCGTGAAGGCGGGGAAGCCTGACCCGGCCATATACCTTCTCACTGCCGAGAGACTTGCTGTTGATCCCGGGGAGTGCATCGTTCTTGAGGATTCGTCCAACGGTGCCCTGGCCGGCAAGAGGGCCGGCTGTTATCTTATTGCGGTGCCCAGCGAGTATACGGCGCTTCAGGATTTCAGCTTTGCCGATTACCGTGCCGAAAGTCTCCTTGACGCCCGTGACCACATAAGGGATCTTCTCAGAGCGGTGGTGAGGAAGGGCCGCAGTCACGGCATTGTGATGATATGAGGAGCATCATGGGGAAATATGACGCCTCTATCGAGAAATTTCTTACCTTCTGCAATGCCGGCGGCAGAGGCCCTGATCTTGAGGGGCTGAAAGAACTCCTGGCTGCCTTTGCACAGGTTCCCTACGAGAACCTTTCCAAGATCATCGCCGTGGGGAGCACCCGGGCAGATGCCTTCCGCACCCCGGAGAGAGTCGTGGCCGATCATCTCGAGCATCGGCTCGGCGGCACCTGTTTCTCCCTCGTCTACCTTTTCAAGGCGCTGCTGGATTACCTCGGTTTCAGCTCTCACCTGGTACTTGCCGACAGGGCCTACGGGACTGACACCCACTGCGCCCTCTTTGTAATGTGTGCCGGCAGCGTTTATCTCGCCGATCCGGGGTACCTGGTGTTTACTCCCGTCCCTCTCCCTGAAGGAGCGTCTCAGCAATTCAGGAGCGGCCCATACCGCCTCAGGATCACTCCGGTGGAGGGCGGCAGGGCCTTTGACATTCATTCTCTGTCCGATTCAGGCCATGAGAAATTCCGCTACCGCATAAAGAGCAGTGCCGCCGATGAAGGGACCTTCTTTGACGCGTGGAAGGCCAGCTTTGAATTCGAGATGATGGATCATATCGTAATAAACACATACCGTGACGGCAGGCATATCTACCTCAGGGATTCAATGCTCCATGAGACTGGCGGTGCAGTGAGGCTCCGGAAGCGTCTCACGGGGCAGGAGTTTTTCCAGGTGCTGGCGAGGCTGGGGATGGCACCGGAGATGGCCCGGCACGCCCTTTCCCTCACGGGGGGCCTCCCGGCGCCGCCGATGCCATGAAGGAGGATATATGGCAGGCATAACGTCTGTCCCGCCGGTGAAACTCTTTGCCGGTGTCCTTTACAGGGACGAGGCATTCTTCTCCCATGCCCGGCAAGCCCTGGAGGAGGCTTTCGGGCCTGCCGATTATGTGGGCTCTCCTCTCGCATTTGACCCCACTGATTATTATGAGGAGGAGATGGGAAGGGGCCTTATGCGCCGCTTTCTCTCCTTTGAACGCCTCATGGATCCCGGCTCCCTCGCCTCCGTAAAGCTTCACACCAATTCCATCGAGGATACCCTGTCAGACCGGGGGAGAAGAGCAGTCAATATAGATCCCGGCTATCTTGACTACCGCAAGGTCGTGCTTGCATCGGCCAAGTACGGACCCCACAAGATATATGTGGGTCAGGGGATCTACGCCGATCTTACCCTTATTTACGGGAAAGGGAGATTCTCCCCCCTTGAGTGGTCTTTCCCTGATTTCAGGGATGGCCGCTATGACGGTATCCTGATGGAAATCCGCACCCTCTTCAAGAAAAAATTCCCGGGCGGCTCCCGTGGACCGGGGAGCTAGGGAATCACCTCGGTCTGCAGGAAATAATCGCTGCGGAAATCCTGGAGCGCGAGGCAGCCCTTTGCGAGAAGGCCCTCAAAAGCGGGGAGAAACCGCCTGATCTCACCGATGAGGTGCCTGACGGAAGCGCATACAAGCTCATATCCTTCGCGCCCCCAGAGATTCTCCAGGTTCGCGTAAAGGCAGCGGCCCCCGCAGACGGCATAATCGCTGCAGCGGTCGCATGGAGCGCCTGGCGTGACTGCCAGGTCCTCTGGTGATATCCTTGCCCCCGAGAGGGTGCCCACCCTGTATTTCTCATGAAGGCGCATGACGGGGCATGAGTAAAGCTCTCCGCGGTAATTTACCGCGAGCATCTGATAGCCTGCGCCGCAACGGGGCCCTGCCACCCCTTCCCCTGTGAGGAGCGTATGGGCAATGCCGGTGAAAGGAAGGATATGGAGAACCCTGTGCCGCTCCAGGGCCGCGGCAGCCCAGTATTCCACGAGGCGGCTCACTCCAGGGTTATAACGCTCCCCAAACCAGCGGGCTATGGTTTTTTTCCGCCTCCAGTCCTTTCTCTCAAAGAGCGCGTTGAGCTGCCAGTGCACGTGATCGAAGTGAAAGGGGCACCTGTCCAGGAAATGCATGACGGCGCTGTAAATATCCATTCCAGGGGAGACGGTCATTCGAGCCCTGAAGAGGCCCCTGTACCCCCTGGATCGGACAAGGGCGGCCTGGTCCATCACCCTGCGGTGGCAGCCCTCGCCCCTGAAGCGGTCGGTCACCGGGGAAGGGCCGTCAAGTGAGAGGGAGATAACATCGATTCTTTCAAGGTGGCGGGCTTTGAGCCTCTCCAGGAAGAGCCCGTTGGTCTGGAGCACGAGGTGGCGGTAAGGAAGCTCCTCTATTATCCGCTCCACGAGAGGCATGTTGAGAAGGGGCTCGCCTCCGTAAAGCTGGATGCCGACATTTTCATACTGTGACACATACTTGAGCAGATCACTGAAGTCATAAGTGGTGTGCCCGTGGAAATCGTCAGGGACCTGCCGGGGCTCGCAGTAACGGCACCTGAGGTTGCACTGCTCAGTGGTATATATGACGAAATACATGGCGCCTGCGCTCCTTCAGGCAAGGGTTTGCTTCAGGCTGCCGGGAAAACGCCAGGGAGGCGGTCTCCCGCCTCCCCTGGAGCATCTGGCCGATGGAATATCCGATACTCCGATGAGCGCCTGTTACTCTTATTATACCTTAAGAGGCCGCAGGAGTAAAGAGTCAGGGATTTTCTGCGGCAGGTGAGGATTTCCAGGAAAGTAAGCCGGCCATGTTGAAAATAATCACATCCAGAGGGGGTGATCTGATGGCATACCTTTTGTCTTTTGCGGTGATCCTTGTCCTTTTTCTTATGCTCCTTTTCTCTGCGGTGAAAGCCACAGGGGGGATCCAGGCACGGGAGGTGCCCTGCAGAGCCTCCCTTGCCTTTGAGGCACCTTCCCGGGCAGAGCCGTCCCAGGGTACCGCAGAGAGCGCTCTCACGAGAAAAGAGCTCGAAGAGCGTCTCACGAGGCTCAAAGACAGCCCGCCGCCCCAGAAATGTCAGATGGGCGCCATGTGCTATGCGCCCAGGCTCGAGCCCAAAAGCGTTCAATATACATGCCCCGCATGCGGGGCAAAGACGGTATATGCTGCCGGCACCCTGCCGGGATTCACCGTGAACCAGGCTGAATGGCTTGTAAAAAATGCCGGCCTGATGAGGAGATCGGTGAAGGATATCACTGAGCTGTCGGTCACGCTTGATGAATCTCAGCTCTGCAGGAAATGCAGCCCCAAGGTGAGCGAGCCTCACCTTTACCTTGTAGTGAAGTACAAAGGCGGGAGCGCCCGGACCAAGGATGCGACAAACGGCGATGTGCGCCTGATCCAGGAGTTCCTTGAGGGGAAAGACAGGCACAAGGGCTTTCAGGACGAGGAGACTTCTCTCAAGGATCACCTGCAGCGCCTCAGGATCCTTCTGGGAATTGACTTGAAGTGAGGCAAAAGCCTTCCGTGGAGCCACCAGGCCATCTTGTCATAGAGTGCACCGACTCGCAGTTCACCGTGAGGTCCATGAGCCCGGGAGCCGCTGTCCATGAGAGAACGGCAAGGTTCGTGGAGATGCCGGCGGTGCGTGACCTGGTCAGAAAGCTTGTCAACGTGCTGGTCACAGATTTCGGCGACCGGCTTTTCAGCGACCTGTGCGGGGAGTGCGGCAGCTGCTGCACCGGCGCTGCGGTGGCGGCAAGCCATGAGGAGATTGAAGCCATCGCGGCCTTTCTTGCAGTCCCTGTAAAAGAGCTCCTTGAGCGCTTCTTCTTCAGAAAGCCTCCCGGCGGCGGCGAGCAGTGGGTCATCAGGGAGCAGACAGGCCGCTGCGTTTTTCTCCGGGACTGTGCAGGCGGGACACGGCACTGCGCCATCTACCCGGTGCGCCCCTATGTATGCTCATCGCTCGTGAAGCCTGATATGCCCATATGCCGCAAAAGCCTGGGGAAGCTCATCTGTCATCTTGAGAGGATCACCTTTGAGGGGACTGCGGCCATAATAGTGACCCGTTCAGGGAGAATCCTCGAGGTGAAGCTTGAAAATCCCCTGGCCCTCCAGCTTTTGCAGCACCTGCGCGGGGTGCTCTCCCCGGCGGCGTCGAGGGAGAACAGGCGCCCCGGCAGGCCTGTAACCGTCAAGGCAGAGGATTTTAAGGCAGGCCCGGCGTTACTGGAAATGGAGCGGTCCCTTTATGGCACAGCCGATGCTCCACCGGTACTTCCATCACTTCGGACAGACTCCGCGGAGTTTGAAATATTCTCAATCGTGCTGTTGAAAGACTCCCTTCTTGTATTCTGCAGGGATGGCACGGTATTTCGCAAGGCAGAGCTCAGGGACGGCGAGGAGGAAGAAATCGGGAAGGCAATGAAAGCTCTGCTGAGAGAGCTTCCGGGGACCTTGAGCGGAGAGGCAGCCGGGGCTCTCAGGTCCATGAGTTTTCTGTGCCGCCGCTGCGGCAAGTGCTGCAGGCATTTCGTGGCGGAGATATCACCGTACGATATAGAGAGAATCGCATTGCACCTGGGGATACCTGTTGAAGAGACATGGAAGCGCTATCTTGTCCCCGATATATTCTCGTGGAACGAGCATAATGCCGATCTGAAAAAAGTTCCTGAAGGCAGGGGCAGGGAGGGGGAGCGGTGTGTTTTCCTGGGCACCCATGGTGACGGCCTCCCGGGGTGTAGCATCTATGAGGCAAGGCCCCGCGTCTGCAGGCGGTACTTTCCCGGCAATGAGAAATGCTCACAGAACGTTGATGATCTCCCTCCTGAAGCGCTGCTTGACAGCCTTGTCTCTTTCACAATAAGCGGCGACTCCCTGTCGTTCACTACCACCTTTACGGAAAGCCATGGCATCCCGGCTCCTGTCATTGATGTGCACCAATATGAGGGTATCATGAAGAGGCTCGAAGAAATAAAGGGGACCGTGGAGGAGATTGTAAAGTCCCGCAAGTCCTGAGGCCGGCTGGTTCAGGTCAGTGTCCGCTGAGGGCAAAGGCGCAGAGAAGACCGATGCCATGGGCAAGCACGTGGTCATTGAAATCAAAATGCGGGTTGTGGAGGTCCGGGAAGGTTGCGGCATCTTCAGGCCTGAGTCCCAGAAATGCTATGGCCGACGGCACATTGTTGCAGAAGAAGGCAAAATCCTCTGAGCCTGTGCAGGGTGCCTCCATCAGGTGCACTTTTTCACTGCCGAGCAGTCCGCGGGCAAAAGCCATCACATGGCGGGTTATGTCTTCGCTGTTGTTTGTGACAGGGCAGAAAACTGTATGCTCTATGGAGGTGCTACAGCCGAATGCCTGCGCCGTATGCTCCATGACCTCGTGGAACCTTTTCGTGACAAGCTCTCTTATCTGTGGCGCAAAGGTTCTTATGGTGGCCGAGAGGACTGCTGACCCGGGGATTATGTTGGACTTCTGTCCCGCCGCCAGGTGCCCTACGGTGATGACTGCCGGGTGAAGAGGGTCCACGTTTCTGCTCACGATGGTCTGGAGCGAGACTACGGCCTGGGCTATCGCCACTACGGGATCAACAGTGTTATGGGGCATGCTCCCGTGGCCCCCCCTGCCATGAAAGGTGACTTCGTAATCATCGACGGCGGCGAACATCGATCCCGGCTTTATATAGAGGTGTCCTGCATCGCCGTAAGGGTAGCCGTGGAGGGCAAACATGGTGTCCACGGGGTGGCGGCATACCTTTTCTGTGAGAACTCCCTCCTCAAGCATTTTCAGTGCTCCCATACCCCCTTCTTCGCCAGGCTGAAATATCAGTTTTACGGGGCGCGGGAGCTTTTCCCTCGCTGCCGAGAGGACACGGGCGGCACCTATCAGCATTGTCACGTGGCCGTCATGGCCGCAGGCATGCATTTTCCCCGGCTCCCTGGAAGCCCACGGAGCGCCTGTCTCTTCCTGGAGCGGGAGGGCGTCCATGTCGGCGCGGAGCCCTGTGGCGGGGCTGTTTTCAGGAGCGCCGGGCGTCTCGATGATCCCTGCGATGCCGGTGCCTGCAATCCCCTTTTCAAAGGGGATGCCAAGTGCCGAGAGTTCTTCCGCGATGAGCCCCTGGGCAAAGGTCTCTTCGAACATGAGGTCCGGGTGCTCATGGAGTTTCCGGCGGAGCGCCGTAAGGGAGGGGATCTCCCTGGCGATGAGGTCATAGAGCTCAATGGAGGAGAGGGGGAGGGGCTTGGTATTCATGATGAAAGCATTTCTTCGCGGAAGTTCCATAACCCTTTAAGAGCGTCAATAGTCCAGGTAAATCGGCTGGAGCCGGTCCCGGATGGATATGAACCTCTCGGCCTGATAGGTATAAGCCTTGCCTTTATATTCCCTTTTCGTATGGAGCGAGACTTCGTAGGTGACCATGTATTCTGAAAGCTGAACTGAAGTGATGTTGAACTGCACTGCGTTTTTCGCCGCTATCTCGGCGCCGTTTATGGAGTTCCAGTCAAATGCCGGCGTGTTGGTGAGCTTTTTGTCCAGGATGTCCTGCTGCCTGCGTGCCAGGAGGTAGGTGGGCTCACCCTGCTGGCCCTGGGAGGCAAAATTGGGATCCCTTATCATGTAATAGGCGATCCATGTTGACCACTCAATAAAGCCGTTAGGCGCCTGGTGAAAGACACCGTTCCTGTCCCGGGGCGAGGGGAAGTATATGTACTGGTGGCTCGAGTCTTTATAATAAACCACGCTTTGCTTGGTAGTCTCGCGGAAATCCCGTGTGAAGCGGTCAAGCCCCACTATGGCATTATTCTGGGCGTCCTGCATGGCGTTTGTCATCTGGAGCCTGTGGAATGAGGAAACAAAGAGGTTGGTGCATAGAGCGAGTATCACTGTCAGGAGCGCCATCGCCACGATGAGCTCCGAGAGGGTGATACCTGGTTTTTTCGCTTTGCTGAGCGCCATGCTACCTCCTCAAAAACATTGAAGAGACTGTGATATGGTTTTTGCGACGGTGGCCTCCTGATGCACCCGATGTTTCATCCCAGTAAACAGAGATGTCTATAAGGGTGAGGGGAGTATAGCTGACCGGATCGGAGCGGACCACATAAATGAATTCCACAGAGCTTCTAAGTTCCTGGGTGGGGCCGCCGGGCTTGACCTGAGCGCCTGAAAAGTCCTGATAGGTGGTCCTGGGGTAAGGGGTGGGCGGGAAAACCTGCACTCCTCCCACGGTGACCGGTGAAGGTGTCGGTGAGGGAAAGGCAAGGCCGTCGTAAGTGACGGCCGTTGAAGGAATGTTGGTGGACCGCGTTGTCCTTATCCTCTCCATCAAATTCTCGGCGAGTGTCGTGGCCGAGTCCCTGTAAGCGGAGTTGCGCATTCTCACCTGGGAATAGGGTATAAGGATTCCCACCGAGAAGAGGATGAGGAGGAGGAGCACCATGGCAATGATAAGCTCAATCAGAGACAAGCCTTTCCCGCTTGAAGGGAGAGGCCAGCCGGCCCTTCTCGAAGGAGAGGTTATGCTGCTCACCTTTACACTATTCACCTTCGCAGGCCCGTACCCTTCCAGGGTGACAGGAGAAAATTACGGGAGCTCCTCCCAGGCTACCAGGAGCGCTCTGTCTCTCATGTCCTTCAGGCGCCCTTTGGGGTATTCAATCACCGAGGCATGGCATTTTACCTTGTTGCCCAGCAGTGAGCCCACCACGTAGGATTTACCCTGCACGTCAATATCGGTGGAAGGCGCCGCCAGCAGAAGGGAGCACTTTGATTCATCCTTTATGCTCACAGAGCAGTATGAACTGCAGTACACGATGAGATTCCTGGGATCGCAGGGTGCACCTGAGGCGAAGTTTATTGTTGAGCCGCTCAGGGAAAATCTCTGCCTCACGTAGAGGATGACGGGGCCTTTGCTTGCATCTATGGTAATGGTTCTTCCTGTGGCGTCGAAGCTGTCATAGAGGTAGGTGCCTCCTGTAATGGTGTCGGCAATGGCTGATGTGGCCGTGAGGCCCACAGGCTCATTGTAGGAAGGGACGGGAACTTTCCAGTTTGTGAGTTTATCGACATAGATGTTATTTATCGCCCCGTAGTGCCCCTCGGTGGCTATCATTTCCACATTGCCATGGGGAGTGACATAGATGTCGCCTATAATCTGGGATGTGTCATCCAAAAATGATCCATTGTTGATGGACCATGTCTGCATGGTGTTGTACCAGGCGGTGTAGCTGAAAGGCTTGTTCGGCGGCAGGTAATTAGACGAGGATGAAGTGGAAGGAGTAGCGGAAGAGCTTGAATATAAAAGATCGCCCTGATCTGTGCTGCTGAGAGAGCTCTGCGGCGCAGGCGTCGCAGCAGGCGTCTGCCCTATGGGCGTCTGCTGCGTAGGCGTCTGCCCTATAGGCGTCTGCTGCGTAGGCGTCACAGTGGGTGTGTGCGGTGTAGATACCGCAAAAGGCGTCTGTTGTGTAGGCGTCACAGTGGGTGTGTGCGGTGTGGAGACCACAGTAGTCTGGCTCTGTGACTGGCTCTGTGACTGGTAATTGTTGCTGCTATTTACACTGAGGTTTACATTAACATTGTTGTTATTGTAGTTGTAATTGTAATTGCTGCTGTTGCTGGAGCTATTGTAATTGTATTTATTAGGAGACATCACATTAAACTGGACATAAATTATCAATCCGCCGCCGCCGCCGCCGCCGCCGCCCCAGCCGCCGCCGTGGCCGCCACGAGATAGCATGGCGGGCTCATCAGCCTTCAGCGGGACCTCTTTCTTGTTGAAATTGAGCGAATAGGTGGTATTGGCATAGGAGAAGGGATTCAAGGGAGATGACACGTTCAGCGAGGTGCTTTGATTTATGGTAATGGGCGGTACAAAATTCTGGGTGGTCATGCTCGTGGAGAGACTCAGAGAAAGCATAGCCGAAGGCGACGAAGACGAAGGGGGGGGCTTGCTGAGGGAGGTGTAAGTCTGGTTCTGCTGAGCCAGAAAACCTCCGCCTGAAGAGTTTATTGTCGTGCTGGTCGTTTGGCTCACATTCACCTGGGTAGCGCTTGAAGGGCTTTCCTGCAGCATATTCACCATCGTGCTGGTGTTCACCGCGACATGCGTGACCTCGGATTCTTCTTCAGCCTGGTGCCCTATGATTACGGAATCCACTTTTCCGGTAGCGGCAGCACTGGTTCTGCTGCTGCCTATGTCACCGATAATCTTTGAATTGTAGAGCGCCGTCACTCCCGCGTCGTTTTTCGTATTGCCGTAAGCGGCGTAGAGGAAACAGTTCTTCTTGAAGGTGGCTTTCACTTTCTTTTCCTTGTCAATGCTGCCGCCGGGGCCCTCAAGCCTGGCTGTTGAGATGACAGTGCAGGTGTCGGCAGTGGAGTCCACGAGATCCACCCTGTAGGAGAGGTTTTTCTCTCCCACCCTGGTCCAGCCCACCAGATTGGAATTGGGAGCGAGCTGGTCCCAGTTTCTCACTGAGAGGGGCCAGGTTGCTTCCCTGTCCAGCTCTTTCTCCGCGGCGTTGAGTCCTGCCAGGGCCGCCTGCATGGTGAGGGTATCACTCTGCTTCTTCAGGGAGTACCTGTACTGGTTGGTGGTAAGGCCAACGACCGAAACGGCCAGCAGGGAGAGAACCAGCATCACCAGCATTATCGACGCGAGGGCGAGGCCCTTTTTCTTCCAGAATTTCTGCATACCCATCATCCTCCTTGCGAGCTTTTGACTCTCTGAAGGTTTCAAAGCATAAAACAGCCAAGGTAAGGTAATCCACTATTATTATCACATAAAATCCCCGAAAAGTAAAGGAATCATGAGCCTCTTCAAGGTGCTCTCATGGCCGGAAGATCTTTAAGGAAGGGGATTGATCGGCTCAGAAAGCCTGCAACGCAATAATTATGCCATTATCGCCAT
Source organism: Candidatus Eremiobacterota bacterium (assembly GCA_031082125.1). Classification (NCBI taxonomy): domain Bacteria; kingdom Bacillati; phylum Vulcanimicrobiota; species Vulcanimicrobiota bacterium. The sequence goes on along the minus strand of JAVHLM010000009.1, from coordinate 56,790 downwards.
ATGTTACAGTATCGTAATATATGGGGGGCTTCAACAACCTACGGGAGCTCTTCCCAAGCCACCAGGAGAGCCCGGTCTCTCATATCCTTCAGGCGCCCCTTGGGGTATTCAATCACCGAAGCGGTGCATTTCACCTTGTTGCCCAGCAGTGAGCCTATCACGTAGGATTTACCCTGCACGTCAATATCGGCGGAAGATGCCGCCAGGAGAAGGGAGCACTTTGATTGATCCTTGATGCTCACAGAGCAGTATGAACTGCAGTACACAATGAGATTCCTGGGATCGCAGGGTGTGCCGGAGGCGAAGTTTATTGTCGAGCCGCTCAGGGCAAATTTACTTCTCACGTAGAGGATGATGGGCCCCTTGCTTGCGTCGATGGTGATGGTGCTCCCTGTGACCTCGAAGGTATCATAAACATAGCTGCCGCTCTTTATGGTGCCGGGAACGGCAGACGAGACAGCGAGGCCATCAGGCTCCTGATACCTGGGAACTGGAATAATCCAGCTTGTGAGCTTTTCAACATAGGTCCTGTTGATAGTCCCCAGGTGCCCTTCGGAAGCCTCCTGTTTCACCTCGCCGTCGGGGGTGACATAGATTTCACCTATGATCTGGGACGTGTCGGTCATAGCGGCGGACTCTCCGTTGATGGACCAGGACTGCATGGTGGTATACCATGCAGAATAATCGAATGGCGTTTGTTGGGTCAGATAAGCGGATGGGCCTGTCGAAGGCGAAATGGAGGATTGCGGCTCCGTTTCGCCTTCTGGCGCAGTCGCCTGCGGCGATGTCACCTGTGGCGATGTCACCTGTGGTGATGTCACCTGTGGCGTCGTCACCTGGGGCGGTTTTACCTGGGGCATTGTCACCTGTGGCGTCGTCACCTGTGGCGGTTTTACCTGGGGTATCGTCACCTGGGGCTTTGGCGGCGGCGCCCAATAATAGGACAACGGCGAGTAATAAGCGGGAGGTTTCATGAAGGTCACTGAGACAGAAAGGCAGGAATAGGAGACGCTCACGCTATTGCTGTTCGGCTTGCTGGAAGATGAATGGCACCTGGAAGAGCGGGCTTCCAGGTCGAGCTCTCTCTTGTTCTGGCTGAGGGAGTAAGAAGTGGTGGCAAAGGAGATGGGATTCAGGGTATTCGAGATATTGATTGAGGTGCTCTGGCTTATCTTGATGGGAGGAACGAAATTATTGAGCGTCATGCTCTGCGAAAGGCTTATTGAGAGAAGGGCCGAGGGCGACGCCGAGGGGGGAGGCTTGGAGGAGGTTGAAAACTGCGTTGAGTTCTCGCTCATCTGCGAGGCCGAGGAGCCTCCTCCCGAGGAGTTCACCACGGTGCTCGTCATCTGATTCACGCTCACCTGGGGGGTGCTTGTGGAAGGACTCTGCTGGAGCTGCACCTGCGTATTGGTGGTAACGGCCACCTGGGTGACGGTATTGCTCGTCTCATCGGAGGCCAGCTGCCCTATGGTGACGGCATTCACTTTCTTGCCTGCATTGGCGGTATCGGCCCTGCTGCTTCCCACGTCGCCGATTATCTTGGAATTATATTCTGCCGTTACGCCCGGGGCATTTTTTCCGTTGCCGTAAGCGGCGTAGAGGAAGCAGTTCTTCTTGAAGGTGGCCTTTACTTTCTTTTCCTTGTCAATGCTCCCGCGGGGGCCCTCAAGCCTGGCTGTTGAGATGACAGTGCAGGTGTCGGCAGTGGAGTCCACGAGATCCACCCTGTAGGAGAGGTTTTTCTCTCCCACCCTGGTCCAGCCCACCAGATTGGAATTGGGAGCGAGCTGGTCCCAGTTGTTCACTTTGTCGGGCAATAATGGGTCCCTGTCCAGTGCTTTCTCCGCAGCGTCGAGTCCTGCCAGGGCCGCCTGCATGGTGAGGGTTTCATTCTGTTTTTTCAGGGAGTACCTGTACTGGTTGGTGGTAAGGCCTACGACCGAGACAGCCAGCAGGGAGAGAACCAGCATCACCACCATGATCGACGCGAGGGCGAGGCCCTTTTTCTTCCAGAATTTCTGCATACTCGTCTCCCTCCTTGTGGGGTTTATAACTCCATGACCTACGGGAGCTCTTCCCAGGACACCAGGAGAGCCCGGTCTCTCATATCCTTGAGGCGCCCTTTGGGGTATTCAATTACCGAGGCGCTGCAGTTCACCTTGTTGCCGAGAAGCGAGCCTACCACCAGGGAGCTGCCCTTCACACCGCCCTGCACATCAATATCGGTGGAAGGCGCCGCCATCAGCAGGGAGCATCTTGAGCCGTTCTTTATTGATACAGAGCAGCTTGGGCTTGCATAGACGATGAGGTTCCTGGGATCGCAGGCTGTGCCGGATGTGGTGAAGTTGATTTTTGAGTTGTCCATGATGAATGACTGCCTCACGTAAAGGATGATGGGCCCCTTGCTTGCGTCGATGGTAATGGTTCTTCCTGTGGCTTCAAAGGTGTCGTATATATAGGTGCCGCCGGTGAGAGTATCGGGAATGGCTGAGGTGGTCGAGGAGCCCGCTGGCTCCAGATAGGCGGGAACAGGGATCGTTTTGCCGGTGAGCTTGTCGAGGTAAGTTTTGTTTTCGCTCCCTTCCAGCGAGTTGATGCTGCCGCCAATCAGCCTTTCCACCTGGCCGGCCGGGGTGAGATAGATATCGCCGACTATCTTGGACTGGTCTTCGCTGCTGGACTGGTCGTTGCTGATGGACCAGTGCTGCGAGGTGGTGTACAGCATATCGCTGGAAGTGGGAGTAAAGCTGGGGGAAGGAGTCGGAGTGGAGGCAGGGGACGGAGTGGAGGCAGGTTGCGGCGGATATTGTATGGGAGGACCGGACCAGCCTGAGGAAGATGAACTCCCATGGCCGCCCCTGGATGCCATGTCACCTTTTATTTCCTCCGCGCTGTTTCCAAAATAATCCTGGGGTGCCAGGATCTGCCGGGTGAGCGCTGCCGCAGGCTCATCGGTCTTCAGTGAAAGCTCCTTCTTATTGGGTTTATTAAGGACGCTGAGGGAATAAGTGGTGATCGCATTGGCAAAGACACTTAAAGGTGAAGTGACCGAAATTGAGGTGTTCTGGCTTATCTTTATGGGGGGAACAAATTCTTCGACAGTCATGCTCTGCGAGACGCTCATAGAAAGCATTGAGGAGGCCGATGGAGGCTTATAGGGAGTGGACATTGAGGTGGAGTTCTGCTGGAGATTTGAAGCCAGAAGATCGCCATCGGAAGAGTTGACAAAGGTGGTGGTTGTCTGGTTTACATTCACGTGGGTATTGCTTGTGGGACTATTCTGCTGGAGCTGCACATGCGTAGTGGTGCTGACGGACACACTGGTGACGTCGGCCGTCACGGGCGAGGTATCCTGTCCTATCGCCACGGCTTTTCCTGAAGTCCTGCTGCTCCCCACGTCGCCCCTGATGATGGAATCATCTTTTAAGGCCACCCCCACATCGTCTTTCGCGCAGCCGTAAGCGGCATAGAGGAAGCAGTTTTTCTTGAAGGTGGCTTTCAGTCTCTTTTGCTTATCAATGCTCCCGCCGGAGTTTTCAAGCGTGGACGTCGTTATGACAGAGCAGGTGTCGGGTGAGGATTCCATGATATCGATCTTGTAGTAGAGGCTTTTTTCACCCACCCGGGTGCGGGGCACCAGGGACGATCCCGGAGCAAGCAGGTCCCAGTTTTTCACCTCGGAGGGCGAGGTCAGTTCCCTGTCCAGTGCTTTCTCCGCGGCATCGAGGCCCGTCAGGGCCGCCTGCATGGCGAGGGTATCATTCTGTTTTTTCAGAGAGTACCTGTACTGGTTGGTGGTAAGGCCTACGACCGAGACGGCCAGCAGGGAGAGAACCAGCATCACCAGCATTATCGAAGCGAGGGCGAGGCCCTTTTTCTTCAATAATTTTTTCATTGCCATCCCCCTCCTTGTGAGCCTGGACTCCGTAAGGATTAAAGCCATGAGGAAACAAGGTAGATCAATCCACTTTTATTATCCCATAAAATCACTGAAAAGTAAAGTAATCATGGTGCTTTTCACCATTCCAGGGTGCATTTGAATGTTATAAGGAAAGGGAAAGATAAGGTTTCAGGCATTGGAAGCACGTGGAATTGGGAATCATGGCTTTTATTACAGGATTGTAACATATGGGGGTATCCTGCCGGTATGGGGAGGATTTTCATGGAGCGGTCAAAATAATAAAAGCAGGCACTAAAATTTCAGGCACGGCGGCAGTTCCGCCGGAGGAGGCTCCTGTTTACGGACAGATAGCGGAAGGGCTCTACCGGGGAAGAAGGAATGAAAAGGAGCGCAGGACTGCCCTTGAGGTGGTATCGGAGGCCCTTCGGGCCGCATCGCCCCGCAGGGCTCTTCTGAGCCATGTCAGGATGGAAGGCGCCTCTCTCTTCGTCGATGAGAAGCCCTATGACCTCACAAAGTATGAAAGAGTCATCGTCGTGGGGGGAGGGAAGGCGGGAGCGCAGATGACCGAAGCCCTCGTCGAGATCCTGGGAGACAGGATAACGGTCGGCCTCGTTATGGTAAAGGATATGGCTTCCACACCCTGTGGCAATGTGACACTCTGCAGGGGAGGGCATCCTCTGCCTGATGAGAATTCCGCCTGGGGCACGAAGAAAATTCTCTCTCTCCTTGACGGCTCCACGGAGCGGGACCTGCTCATCTGCCTCCTCTCGGGGGGCGCCTCGGCCCTGCTCACCTTTCCAGAAGAAGGCCTCACTATTGAGGATCTCCAGGCAGTCTCCTCCACGCTCCTGAGATGTGGCGCCCCTATCAGTGACATCAACTGCGTGAGAAAGCACCTCTGCAGGGTCAAAGGCGGTAAACTGGCCAGGCATGCCTCTCCATCGCCGCTTATATCCCTGATCCTCTCCGATGTCGTAGGGAATCCCCTTGAGGTGATAGCATCGGGGCCGACATTTCCCGATGAGAGCTCATTTGAAAACGCCCTTGATATTATCAGGCTCTATGGTATAAAAGATATGCTGCCTCAAGCTGTCGTAGATCACCTTACGAAAGGGCGCAAAGGTGAAGTTCCTGAAAACCCGCGGCAGCAGGACCCGATTTTTGCCCACGTCCAGAATGTCATTATCGGCGACAACAGGCAGGCCCTCTCCGCAGCCGCAGAAAAGGCATCGGCTCTGGGCTTCAACACATTGATGCTCACGTCTTTCATTGAAGGTGAGGCAAGAGAGGTGGCGCATGTGATGGTGGCAATTGCCCGCGAAATATGCTCATCGGGAAATCCTCTGCCAGCACCTGCCTTTATAGCGGCAGGAGGGGAAACGACGGTGAGGGTGGTGGGGAGGGGTATGGGGGGAAGGAACCAGGAGCTTGCCCTTGCCGCGGCGGAAGGCCTTGAAGGCCTTGGGAATGTCGTCCTGGTGAGCTGCGCAACCGATGGAAGCGATGGCCCCACTGATGCTGCAGGGGGCCTTGTTGACGGCGAGACAGCGCTCCGGGGAAAGGCACTGGGGCTTGAAATCGCCGACTGTCTCCAGGCCAATGACTCTTACCGCTACCTTGCAGAGGCTGGAGATCTCATGGTAACAGGCCCTACGGGCACTAATGTGAACGACCTCGCCTTTCTCTTTGTGTTTTAAAAATAAATATGCTACAATAGAAAGGAATTCAATCGGGAAATCCAACCTGCCATAATGAACGGAGATGAGTGATGAGCTACAGAATGTTAGGAAGGCCGAAGCTCCGGGACCCTGTGCTTGTGGCGAGCTGGCCCGGCATAGGGAATATAGGCCTGATAGCCGTTGACTACGCAAGAAAGCAGCTTGATGCCAAAGCCTGTGCTGAAATTGAGCCATGGGACTTCTTTTATCCCAGGGGTATCTCCGTGAAGGCGGGAATCCTGGAGAAGCTCAATTTCCCTTCAAGCATATTCTACTACAAGAGGTTCAAGGAGAGGGACATTGTGTTCTTTGTGGGCGAAGAGCAGCCAAACGAAGGCATCAGGCGCTATGCGGGCGGAAGAAAAGCCTATGACATGGCTCATATTGTCATGGAAATCGCTAAAAAGCTCGGCTGCCGGAGAGTATTCACCTCGGGGGCTGCCGTGTCACTGGTACATCATACGACGCAGCCCCGTGTGTGGGCCGTGACTAATCAGGAAGGGCTTCTTAAAGAGGTGAGGCATCTCCCCAACACGATTCTTATGTCAGATGTGCACGGGAGAAAGAGGCAGGGGGCTATTTCGGGCCTCAACGGGCTCCTTCTCGGTGTAGCAAAGGAGCAGGAGATGGAAGCCTTCTGCCTTATGGGCGAGATACCGGTCTATCTCCAGGGTCTCATGCTTCCCTATCCTCAGGCATCGAAATCCGTGCTGGAGGTGCTTTCCCTGATGACAGGCCTGGAGGTGGATTACGGCCCTCTTGACCAGTGGGCCCTGAAGATCCATGAGAGAGTTGAGGAGCTGATGGAGGAATTCAGCAAGTCTCTCCCCACGCAGATAAGGAAAGGAGTCACCGAGGGCCTTGAACAGCTCAAGACCCCCAAGCCCTCCGACGGGCAGTTTACCGGTGATGACGCCAGGAAAGCCATAGAAGAGATAGAAAGGTTCTTCAAGCAGGGAGGAACAGGCGATGAAGAAGGGGCCCTATAAGATTCTCAGCAATACTGACATTCAGGCCTCGTCGGTGTGCGCCTTCTGGAACGAGGATGCGCGGAGCCTTTCCATGGTCGTCAAGGCTCTCAGAAAAGCCATAGGAGGCATGCCTTTCTGCAAGCTCGACCCTGTGGGCTTTTTCCCCCTGGATAACGTGCATGTACGGGATGATGTCGCCCATATACCAGAAAGCGTCTTCTACGCCGGCAGCGGTGAAGTGGTGCTTTTTGAGTCGCAGCCTCCCCAGTACGAATGGTACCGCTTTCTTACCACCGTTCTTGACGTGGCAGAGGAGCGCTGCAAAGTGCAGGAGCTTTATACTGTCGGGCGCATGGTCTCGGTGAGCGCCCATACCACGCCCCGTGAGATTTTCGGGATATTCACCTCCCAGGACATCAAGAAAAAGCTTGATGTATTCGGCGTAAGCAAAGACGTGGACTATCAGCAGGATTCTGATCAGCGCCCCACTCTCAGCTCCTTTCTTATATGGGCTGCCCAGCAGCGATCAATACCGGGTGTGAACCTCTGGGTCACCATTCCCTTTTATCTCGCCAACGTGGGCGATCCGAGAGCCGAAAAGTCCCTTCTCCAGTTCTTCCAGCGGCGCTTCAAGCTTGAAATTGATTACGGCGAAGTTGATATCGAGATAAGGGAGCAGAACAGGAGGCTTCAGGATCTCCGCGAGCGCTCCCCTTCCGTCAATGAAAGCATCCAGCGCCTTGAAACAAACCTCATCCTCACTGATGAGGAGACCTACCAGCTTGCCGGTGAGGTTGAAGAGGCTCTCTCCTCGTAATCCCGGCGGTGAAGGACCTTCATGCAGGCTGATTTAATGGCGTGCCGCTCCCTGTGCCCGGATTTTCAAGATTCCATATGCTCTTTCTGAAAGGATAAAGTGTTCAAGGTTCTCACGGAGTGCCTTTTCGCCGTCTGAGGATGTCACGGTGCCTTTGCCCGGTCCGATGCCTGCCATGAGCTCAGGCTTCTTGAGCTCAAATTCCTTGTCATTCAGCTTCCTTGCCCTGTCAAGCGTCTCCCCCAGCTTCTGTGTCTCTTCCCCGGCCTTCTCCTCACCCTCATGGAGGATTATCATTCTCTTTGTCTCGGCCAGGAAATGCTCCCTGAAGCGGGGATACTCCTCTTCGGGGATAGACCTGGCATCGTTGAGGACCTTTTCAAGGAACTCTCCCGAACCTGACTGGCCAATCCTTTCGGGATTCGTTGTGCTTCTCTGGGGGGCGATGCATGGCCGGTACTGGCCCACAAGCACCTTCTGGTTCTCGGTGAGGATGGCGAGGGCTTTCCCGGCAAGCTCCTCTTTTCTCTGTACAAAGCTGTACCTTGCCTCCTGGGCGCTCCTTTCGATCTGTCCCAGGGACCGTGCCGTCGCGGCAGTGAGGTCTTCGCCCGCCATCAGCTCATCTCTTACCTTTTTCATTACCCCTATATGCTCTTGTTCATTGTTACTGAAATGAGTGCGCTCCTCAAGTGAGACGCAGGAATACTCCTTGATAAGGGGGAGGAGCCTGGTGATCTGTTCCTCCTTGAGATAGAGCCCGTTGACCAGGTTCAGGATCTGGATTTCCTGCATGACCGCATGAAATTCGCCGCCCGGCCCCTGCGGCGCCCCCCTGTCTTCCGATGACGGGGAAATCCCCGGAGCATGGGTCTTTTTCTCGTTATCTGCAATGGTGATGCAGCATGTGATAATAATGACGCAGAGCACAAGAACCAGAAAAAACGGGGCTTTTTTCATCATTGAGCACCTCCCTGCCTGCTTTTGGATAATAACGGGGAAAAGCAGGACAATATTGTACAGGGAGAAAAATTTAATAGGTACCTGATGAGAGAATGCAGAGAAGAAGGGGGGCTCTTTCATGAATGTCAGGCCTGTGAATTCATATGACGAGGCGCGCTATCCCCGGCTTGAGGGAGGCCCCGGGGCCCGCTTTTCACCTCTCCCGGTCTCCTGGAGGAGGAAAGCGCTGGTAGCCGGTGCGGCTCTCGCCTTCTCCGCCCTTGCATGGGAAGGTGCCGCTGCTCAGGACGTTATCTCTTCGATAATGAAGCCGCCCTCTGCCATTGCCGGTAAAGAAGGCTGTGGCCGCCAGGGGACAGGGGATGCCTGGACTTTTCTGCTCGCCGCGGCGGAAAAAGGAGTGCTGGTGGCACCCTTATTTGCCCGCGGGGAAGGAAGGGGATCATCGGGAGGGATAGCGGCAAGGCCTCTTACCACGCTCACCGAGGATGAAGCCAGGAATATCATCGAGAATGAGCTCAGGAAAAGCGGAGTGAGCTTTGACAGGCACAAGGTGGCAGTCGGCGGGGCTGTTGTAGAAGGGGCAGCGGGAAAGGAAAAAGTTCCCCTCGTGGCTGACGGCCTTGACACAAAGCACAATCTTGCCTATGAATATGTCCCGGCAAGGGAATATGAAAAGATTGACAAGATTGATAAAGGACTGGTCACCGAGGTGAATTATAAGGCTTTTGCCGAGTCGGTGCGCCAGGGCTTTCTTAAGGAAGGCACACTGAATGCAGCCGTCTTCTATGATCCCATGCCTGAAGGCTACAAGAAAGCCGATGCAGAGAAGCTCCTGAGGATGCAGGTTCAGGATTTCGTCAAGTGGGCGAAAGAGCAGGGGATTCTGTAAGAGAGGCTCCTGAAATTGTTTACAGAATATTCTCTCCCTGGTAACAATTTCAGCTTTTTTTGAAGCTCTTTTCAGGGTGATTTGAGGACCATGCGAGATATCCATGGTGAAGGACAAAAACCAATCGGACGAGGGGGGCATATCATGGCTGAAGATGGAGAAAAGGGACTGACCGAAGGGATACAGGCCATAATAAAGGCAAACAAGGAAGGATTCTCCGAGTACATGCAGTCGGTGCAGCAGGCGTCGGCATCGAGGTTTGCCCAGAACATGCAGCGCCAGCAGGCATTTCTGACAGCAGGGAGCAGCTCGAATGACAGCTCATCTTTTTCCCGTGAAGCCTCCGGCATGATGGGCTAGCCTGCCTGCTCACTCTAATGGCTTATCGGCCGTGCCCTGGCACGGCTTTTTGCTTTTCATGGGCCCTGTCTCAGCGCTGATATTTGCTGATGGCTTCGTTGTGCTCGGCAAATGTCCGCGAAAAGACATGGCTTCCGTCATTTTTCACGTCATTGCGCACGTAGTAAAGGTAGTCATTGCGGGCAGGCTCGATGGCGGCCCTGATGCAGTCGATTCCCGGGTTGGCAATGGGTCCCGGGGGGAGGCCGTCATGGAGGTAGGTATTGTAAGGCGACTGAAGCTTGAGGTCGCTCAGCTTCAGGATTGCCCTGGGCTTCCCGAGGGCGAACTGAATTGTGGCGTCGCACTCCATCCTCATGCCCCGCCTGAGCCTGTTGTAATAGACCATGGCGATGACGGGGCGCTCAGAGGGGACCTGGGCCTCCCTTTCAACCATTGATGCCAGAATGACTACCTGCCTGAGGGTGAGCTTGTAGGGGAGCTTTCCCCTGTTCCGCTCGTAAAGGGGAAGCACACTGGTCTCAAAGGCCTTGAGCATGGTCTCAAGCACTTCTTTGGTGGTGAAGAAATCGGGGATATCATAGGTGTTGGGGAGAAGATAGCCCTCGATGTCCGGGAGCTTCTTCCCTCCCAGGGAGAATTCACTCTCCTTGGCGGTCCTGAGCACCTCAGAGGCTTTTGCCACGCCGTTTTTTTCCAGGATCTGAGCCACTTCCTTGAGCGTGAGGCCCTCGGGAATTGTCACGAGGCGGAGCCTGAAGCTTCCCTTGCGGAACTGGTTGACGATTTCCATCATGTTCTCGCGGGGGTCCACAAGGTAGCAGCCGGGCTTGAGTGAGGCCTCGGCCCCGGCAAGTTTCATGGTGAGGCGGAAGAGGAGCCTGTTTTCAATCACGCCTTCACGCTCGAGAGCTGCAGCAACCTCTCCGGCCGTGGCGCCCTTGGGGATTTCAAGCCTCACCGGAGGCCCTGTGCCTGAAGGTTTGAGAGACAGGTAGATGCCGGTGCCCATTCCCGCGGCAAAGCCAAGTCCGGCGAGAAGAGCACCCAGGAGGATAAAGGCCAGAACTTTCAATATAACTGACATCGCCCGCATGAAAGAATTCCCCTTTCTCCCGGCATGCCATACTTGCTTCGACCTTGTTTCAAGGCTTCCTTCATGCCGTCCGGTGGAAGGAATAAGCCTGCAAGGTTTTCGGGAGAGGAACTGGCCGCATGGAAGAATGGCCTGCCGGGAAAGCAGGCCATTGCAAGCCCTGAGGGATGGCCCAAAGGACCCTCTTAAGGCCGTTTCTGCGGAGGAATTTCAAATTCTCCGGTAACGTGCTTGTCGATAAACTTCTGGAAGAACTTTTTTTCCTCCTCGTCATAAGGGAAGAACTCTATACCGCCTATATAGATTGTTTTTTTGTCTGTGGCCTTCTTGATTACCCAGACGACCCGCCCTTTCACGTTGATCGTGGGGAAATTCGACTGGAGGAGAATCTTCATATCCAGATCCTGGAGCTCTTTCAGCTCCACGGGTGAGACGAACTTGATCCCCAGGACATTGACGTTTTCAGTGGAGATCCTGAAGAGCTCCTGTTCGCCTGGCAGGTGGCAGTTGACAGTGAGGATCATGTCGATCCTGGCCAGTCTCCTCCGGTCTTCTGGGTTTTCCTGTTTCTCCTGCGCGGACTGCTCCTTTTTTTTCACAAAGGGCCACATGCCTTGTTCCTCCCGTGTGCTGAGATTCTTACTCCTGTTTTGGCGGAGACTCTGCCTTTGCGTGAATCCTGCCGTGCCTTTTCATGGAGCCATGGAATGCGCAGGGTCACTGAACCGTGGCAGGCGGTCCATGTTTCACCATGTAGTCGATGACCTCATCAAGTATATCGTCAGCATTGCTTTCCGGGATCTGGCACGTGGCCACCTTGAAATGGCCGCCTCCGCCGTACTGTTTCGCAATGTTGCCGACGTCAATGGTGCAGCTCTTGTTGAGAATGCTGTGTCCCATGCATAACACCACAATGTTTTTCGTGAGACCCCAGATCACTCTCATGGAGACATTGCATTCAGGGAAAAGCATGTATTCAATGAAGCGGTTTCCCGCCGGAGTGGTCTTCACCGGGCGTAAATCAATTACCAGGCAGCTGCCATAGAGCTTTGAGCACCCCTTGAGCATGTCAATGTAGTGCTCCTGGTCGGTCCTGTAGCGGCTGATGCGCTCCTGGACATCGGGGTGGGCCAGGATTTCTTCTATGGGAAGGGTGCGGCAGTATTCAATGAGATCCTGCATCAGCTGGTAGTTGCTGATGCGGTAATCCTTGTATTTTCCAAGGCCTGTCCTGGGATCCATGATGAAGGAAAGCAGGATCCACCCGGAAGGATTCTTGATCTCCTCTGAAGTGAGATCTCCCGAATCGCTCTTGTCCACGGCTTCAATCATCTTGGCAAACTTCTTGAATTTCTTTTTCCCGCCGAAATAATCATAGACGATACGGGCACAGCTCTTCTCGGGCCTCGAGGCACCCTTGAAGTCGGCGGCGAAAAGGGAGGTCACATCATCCTCGGAGGAGTGGTGGTCAAACCAGAGGCCGCAGCCGGGCCAGTAAGGGATGTTGGTAAGCACGTCATTCTCGCTTATGGGCACGATCCCGTCCTGGATATCCTTGGGATGGACAAACTTGTAATGGTCAATGACGCCGGCTTCCTTGAGGAGCACGGCGCATATCAGTCCGTCAAAGTCCGAGCGCGTTACAAGCCGCATCGCTATGAGCCCTCTCTGGCGGGCAGGTGAGAGGACAGAGAGAAGCCTGCCCTCATGTCCTGACCTGCATGGCGCAAATATATATATTCACAATTTTCTTCGTAACACCTCTTATTATTTTACCAGAAAAATAATTCTATTCCAATAGATGAAATACCGCGGCCTGCCCCCTTCATCACCGGTGCACTTCAGGAAAAGGTATGCTTCAGGAGGATACAGAATGGAGAATGAGTACGGAGTTTCACCTCACGGCTCTGCCGTTTAAGAAAATTGCCATCAGGAAAGGACAGGGAAAAGAAATGAAGAGAGCTCAAGGGAGAAGGGGCGAGATGAGGGGCATTCTTATTGAGACCGACATTGGTGTCTGCGGACTGGCATGGAGCCCCGCGGGCCTCGTGAGCCTCATGCTCCCCGGGGCAGATCCCCGGGAGGTGGCAGGGGATCTTGCCCGCGCTGCTGCCATTACCTCCCTTCAGGATGCTCCTCAATGGATAAATAGGGCGGTGACAGCGATAAGGACACTTCTTTCAACAGGGAAAACCGATTTCACCGGGATCCCCCTCGATCTTGCCGGAGTGCCCCCATTTCACCGGAAAGTTTATCAGAGACTGAAGAAGGTACCGCCGGGGACGGTCATCACTTACAGTCAGCTTGCCAGGCAGTGCGGTAATCCCCGTGCGGCGAGAGCTGTAGGGCAGGCGATGGCAAAGAACCCCCTTCCCCTGGTGATTCCCTGCCACCGGGTCATATCTTCGGGGAAAAGTCCTGGAGGTTTCTCTGCCTACGGCGGAGTTTTCACCAAGCTGAGCCTCCTGTCCAGAGAGGGCGTGAAGCTCTGAGGAGCGATAGAGTCCTGAAGCCCCCTCTCAGGTCAGTAAACGGGCAGATCGTCATCACGGTAAAGCTCGAGATTGCGGGAGCGCGCGCGCTCCGTATGCTCTTTTAGGCCTGCAAAGAAATCCTGTGTCTTTATGGAAAATCCCCTGAATTTCCCGGAGCCCATCGTGCCTCCTTGTTTCCCCTGCAGGAGCAAGGATCTGAGATCATCATGGTCTTCTCTTCTATGGTGACAAAAATCCTGCTGCCGGCCGACTGAGTGCCCGGCCTTGAGTTCCAGCGTTTTTGGATGTTCTTTATTTCTCCTTGACAAAGGTGGGGATATCTGTTATTATGGTAATCAAGTAAATAAATACCAGAATTCTACAAAGGAGTCTTGATGTCACACATTTTGAGGGTTTCAGAAGCTGCGTCAATTGCATTCCATACCATGGTGCTCATGGCCGCCGACCCTCAGAAGCTTTTCACGGCTCACCAGATTTCTCAGATGCTCGAGGTTTCGGAGAACCATCTCTCCAAGGTGATGCAGCGCCTTGCAAAGGCAGGCCTTGTGAAGGCGGAGCGCGGCCCTTCGGGAGGATACAGGATTGGGAAGGACACCAGGAAGGTCACGCTCCTTCACGTCTATGAAGCCATTGAAGGCCCCATGGACATGTCGGCCTGCCTGCTCTCTGAGAAACGGTCCTGCGGTGACAAGTGTCTCATGGGATCGCTCCTTGTGCAGATTGATGGACTTGTGAGAGATTATTTCGAGAGGACCCACCTGGCGGACCTTGCCGGCCTCTTCCGCGCCAGGATAGAGGAGCATGCGGGGAAGGCCCGTGAGCGTTACTGAGCTTAAGGTTTCTTTAAGATATCAAATAAAATAAAGGAGGTATGTGGTATGTTCTGTTTTCAGTGCGAGCAGACAGCAAAAGGGACGGGGTGCACCGTCCAGGGCGTGTGCGGAAAGGATGAGCAGACGGCCGATCTCATTGATCTCCTCATCCATTCACTCAAGGGGCTCTCGATGTATGCCCACAGAATGCGCTCATTTGGCGTGAGCGACAGGGAGGTGAATGTATTTACCCTTGAGGGAATGTTCTCTACTATTACCAACGTGAACTTCGATCCCCTGAGGCATGAGGCGCTCCTCAGGAAAGCGTCGGCGCTCCGCGACAAGGCCAGGAAGCTTTATCAGGAAGCCTGCAGGAGAGAAGGAAAGACCCCTGAGGCCCTTGGCGGCCCCGCGGAATGGAACCCTGCCGCTGCACTTGAAGGCCTTGTGGAGCAGGGAAAAGAGGTCAGTATTACCAGGAGGATGGAGCAACTCGGCAAGGAGATCTCAAGCCTTCAGGAGCTCCTCACCTACGGTATCAAGGGGCTCTGCGCCTATGCCGATCACGCCCAGATCCTCGGGCAGGAGGACGAAGCCGTCTACGCCTTTGTCCATGAGGCCCTCGATTACCTTGCCAGAAAGGAGCAGGCGCCCGATGCGCTTGTGGGCCTGTGCCTGAGGTGCGGCGAGGTGAACCTCAGGGTCATGGAGCTCCTGGACAAGGCAAACACCGGTGCTTACGGCCACCCCGTGCCTACCAAGGTGAGGGTTGAGCCGCTGAAAGGAAAGGCCATACTGATTTCGGGCCATGATCTCCTCGATCTGGAGGAGCTTCTCAAGCAGACGGAAGGGAAAGGAATCAATGTCTATACCCACGGGGAGATGCTTCCCGCCCATGGGTACCCCGGCCTCAAGAAATACCGCCACCTGGCAGGGAACTATGGGAGCGCCTGGCAGAACCAGCGCGAGGAGTTTGACCGTTTCCCCGGCGCCATTCTGATGACAACCAACTGCATCCAGAAGCCCAAGGATTCCTACAAGGGAAGGATCTTCACCACAGGCCTCGTGGCGTGGCCCGGCGTAACCCACATATCGGACAGGAATTTTGCTCCCGTCATAGAGGCCGCCCTCAAGGCAGAAGGCTTTGCAGAAGACGGACCTGCCGCAGAGATCACCGTGGGCTTCGGGCACAATGCAGTGATGGGCGTGGCAGGCGCAGTGATTGATGCCGTGAAAGCAGGAAAAATCAGGCATTTCTTCCTCATAGGCGGCTGTGACGGCGCAAAGCCGGGGAGGAACTACTTCACGGAGTTCGCTGAGAAGGTACCCAAGGACTCGGTGATACTCACTCTTGCCTGCGGAAAATACCGCTTCAACAAGAAAGACTATGGCGATATCGGCGGCATCCCGAGGCTTCTTGACATCGGGCAGTGCAACGACTCATACTCGGCGGTTCAGATCGCCCTCGCCCTCTCGAAAGCCTTCAACGTGGGGGTCAACGACCTGCCCCTCTCGCTCATCATCTCATGGTATGAGCAGAAGGCCGTCGTGGTGCTCCTTTCCCTTCTCTCGCTCGGGATAAGGAATATAAGGCTCGGGCCCACGCTTCCGGCATTCATTACGCCTGACGGGCTGAAGATGCTTGTGGAGAAGTTCAATATAATGCCCACTACGACTGCCGATGATGATCTCAAGGCCATACTTGGCGCCGGCACGGTAAGCTGAGCCTGGAGGCGACAGGATATCCCGGAAAGCAAGGGAGAAGCGGATTCCGCTTCTCCCTTTGTCATCTCATAATGTCTTCTCGCTCTTGCTCAGTGCTCGCTCACCATGCCGGTGTCGGGCGGATAGACGAAGCCAAGGGGCACGGGCCATTTCATCTGTTTCGTGTCCCCATCAACCATTCCCGCCGTCATGCGGTTCTGGTAACTGGTGATTGACGTATGCTCAGGTTTGTTGTGGATAAGCACGAGGTTGTCAAAGTCATTGGTGCCCATATCATCGAGAGGGACCTTGTGGTGGACCTGGAAACCCGGCGGCACCTTGCCATCACGGAGCATCTGGATATCGCTGTCCTTGAGCCCCGCTTTCCTGAGGCCGGCTTCCTTGGCGGGATCGGCAGCAAGGCTCCTGAGGAACTGCTTGCGCACATGGCCGTCAAATTGCTTACGGAGCTCCTTGTGCTCTGCATCAGGTCTCTTGGTATAGGCAAGGTCTATCATTTTCATCCCCTTGAGGGTGACAGTGCCGCCCCCGTAAGGAAGGGTCACCTCGTCAGCAGCTCTCCCGCCCTCCGCATCGGCAGGGGCAGCGGCTGACTGGGCCGGGGCATTCCGCTGCCTGCTCTGGGCTTCCTCTCCCTGGCGCTGGATGTCGGGGAGGCCTCCGGGATGGCGCAGGCGGTCAATGGTGTCAAGGACCTTGTTGAAAAAAGAGTGGAGCGAGGAGACCTGCGGTGAAGAGGGCTGCTCCACGGGAGGGAGCGCAGCCGCCGCTGCCTGTGAGTCCCTCTCTGCCTGCCGGTTCACCCTTCCCTGCTGTACACCCTGGTAAGGCTGGGCTTCGGACGTTGTCCCCGTGGTTACGCGATCCATGGCGTTCCCCTCCCGGTGCTCCGCACCTTTAATATCCAGTAAAAACTGGTTACATTTTTATGTTGCAGTTTAATTATAGGGCACCTTCCCTCTCCTGTCAAGGCTTCCGGCAGGAAAAGGGTGATGAAAGGGGAATTGAGTGGAGTATCATGAAAACTCTTTACCTTGTCCGGCATGGGGAAACAGAGTGGAACCGATTCGAGGTTTTCAGGGGCAGGGCGGACATTGCCCTTAATGAGCGGGGCCTTGCACAGGCCAATGCAGTTGGCCGCGCTTTGAAAGATGCCCCACTCTATGCAGTAATATCAAGCCCCCTCAAGCGTGCCATCCAGACCGCCAAGCCTCTTGCCGCCCGCCACAGGGTCCCCCTGATACCCGAGGAGGCTTTTAACGATGTGGACTGCGGCGACTGGGAGGGGATGCCCATGGCGGAAGTGGAAAGGCTCTTTCCAGAGGGCTTCCGGTGCTGGATGGAGACTCCCCACAAGTTCAGGATACCGGGCGGCGAATCGCTGGCCATACTCAGGCGTCGCGCTCTCCGGGGACTTAAGCGAGTGCTGGGCGAGGCTGAAGGAGAGGTCCTCTGCGTGGTAAGCCACCGCGTAGTGACCAAGGTGATGGTGCTGGCCCTCCTTGGGCTCTCCAACAGCCATTTCTGGCAGATCCGCCAGGACAATGCCTGTATCAACATCATACAGTTCCCTGAGGATGATGGAGAGGCCGTAGTGGTGAGCCTTAATGATACAGGCCACCTGAAGTCCCTTGAATGCGAGCCTATCGGCAAGGATGCCTGAGGGCAAGGAGCGTGACAACCATGAACCAAGGCAGGTATGAGCTCCTGATCGCCGGCTACCCTCTCTGCTGGTGGACCAGGCGCTTCAAGCTTCCCCTCCATGTGCTCTTCGGCCCTTCCGTTAAGGCCAATGTGAGGGCTTTCAGAAAAGTGTTCCAGGAGCATTATCCCCATGGGAAAATCTGTTTTGCCGCAAAAGCCTGCGCCGCAGTCCTGCCCTTGATCAGGGAGGAGGGCGCGGGGGCCGATGTGGCCTCCTATAACGAGGCCCGCATGGCCCTTGAGGCAGGCATTCCTCCCTCGATGATCGATCTCAACGGCAACTGCAAGGAGGATCGCCTCATCCGAGAGGCCGTTTCAAAGGGGATGCTCATAGTGGCAGACAGCATCGAGGAGTTCCGCACTATCTGCGGCATTGCCTCGTCGCTTGGGAAAAAAACCGACGTGGTAGTGCGTATAAGCGGCTACCCCATAGAGGAAGCCACGGCCCTCGCCGTTTTCACCGCCGGCACATGGACCAAATTCGGTGTCCCCCTCAGGGATATCCCTTCCTTTATAAGTTCCCTGGGAGAGGACCTGCCGGTGAACTTCTGCGGCTTTCACACCCACATAGGATCGCAGATTGCCGACCTGGAGCCTTATATCGCGGTACTGGGAAAAATGGTGGAAATGAGCCATCTCCTGAAAGACCATGGCTTCCCCTGCACTGTCATCAATATAGGGGGAGGCTTTCCTGTCTCCTACCTTGGTGCTGGTGAATGGAACCAGGTCCTCGCTAGGGTGACCGAAGGTTACAGGAAAGCTCTTTCCGGTGACATGAGCAGGATATACGTATGGCACAACAGCCCTGCCGGCTTCATGGGCGAGGCCGACGGAACGGTGAATCTTGACAGGTGGCGCGGCGAGAAGTTCCATACGCCGTACGGGAAAGAGAAAATGCTCGGAGCCATCCTGCAAAGCACCATCGAGGTAAGGGGAAAATCCCTCAGGGCCACCGAGGCCCTGAAAGGGCTGGGAAGGCCTCTCCTCATCATCGAGCCGGGAAGAAGCATCGTCGAGGATGCCGGTGTCACCCTCGCAAAAGTGAGCCTTGTGAAGAGAGTGGCAGGCCATCATAATCTTCTGCTCATCGAGATGGGCGTCCTTGACCATTGTGAGGCCCTCACCGAGCTGATCCTGAGGCGCTGGATGATTGCCGGTGATCACAGGCGCCACGATAAGAGTCCCTTTGAGGCATTCGTGGGAGGAAACCTCTGCTTTTCCGGAGATATGCTGTCGCGGTACAAGGTCTCCTTCCAGAGGGCCCCTGCCAGAGGTGATGTGGTGATTATCAGGGACACGGGGGCATACAACTCCTCGTTCATGGCAGCCAATGCCAACTCGTTCCCCCGGCCAGACAGGGTTCTGGTAAACGCTGACGGAAGTCTCTGCCTGCTGAAAAAGAGGGATACTTACAGGCAGATATTCAGGCTGGTTTCTGAAGCTCCCGACATGGAAGCCTTCAGGGGAGAGGGAGCCCTGCTCAGGGAGTAAGCTTTTCCTGGTTTTTCCGGGGCTTTCTCTCGAGGGACTTCAGGAACTGTCTTGCAAAGCCCTTGATGACCCCCGCTGAGTGGAGGCGCCTGAAAGTGTCCCTGTAGGGTGTCTCCCCTGTAAGGACATCCCATAAAAGGGAATTGAGGACCTTATCACTTTTCCCGAGTTCCTCAAAGGCCGCCTCCATATGTATGCGGTGGAAGAAGGGCACTTTCCATACTATGTCGGCAGCATTGATAAGGAGCCTTCCATAGTGATTGTCTCTGTGAAAAAGCTCCATGCACTGCCGGAAATAAATCTCCCTGAAGGCATCCTCGCTGAATCCCTTTGCCAACATCGTCTTCACGGCCAGCGAGGAGGTGAGGAAAGCGCTCTCAATGCCATTCTTGAGATACCGGCTGAAGCTTGCGTCGCCTATCATCACCACCCTGTCCCTGAAGGGCTTCCTTGCCGAGCTCACGGGAAGGCGGGGGTGGCAGTGACACGATATGTCATATTCGATGTTAAGAAGCCGCTTTAAGAGGGGATGGGACAGGACCTTCACAAGGTTCTCCCTCTTCACGTCTTTCCCTACGGCCGTTGCCGTAAGGTAATGATGCTTGGGTGTGAAGGCCATGTAGTTTATTTTCTCGATGCCGAGGGCGAAAATATGGATCATGTCCATAAGCCTCTTGCTTATATACTCGGGGTCAAGCCTTATTTCTGCCTGGCAGGTCTGCCAGAGAGAGGGGGGCACGTAGCCGAAGCCCATGGCGGCAAATTTGCCCAGCAGGTTGCTGTTCACCCCGAAGGCGCCTATCACCACGTCAAAGGCTTCCATGCCTTCATCCCATTTTACCTCAATTTTTTCAAGACCCCTGCCGGGTGCGGCCACTTCTTTCACTCTTTTCTCCATGAGGCGGGCGCCGAGCGCTATGGCTTTCTCGAGAAGGAACTGGTCAAAGCTCACCACGGGCTTGTCGGGGTCATCTATGAAGGGGCCTGCTCCCCTGTATACAGTGTATATGAGGCTGTCGGCCTCCCTGTCGCTGCTCTCGAGAAAGAGCGATCCCGAGGGTGTGTGGAGAAAATAGCCCAGTATGGTGCGCTGCACTACCTCTGAAAGATCCATCTGAAGGCCTTCCAGCCTGGAAGTAATGGCCCTCCCGAGGACGCCGGCGCACATGTTGCAGCCCCGCGGCCCCTTCTGCTTGAAATCCTTGGAATCAAAAATGGTCACGGAGGGATTTATGCCTTTCAGGCGGCTTTCTGTGAGCATCATTATGGAAAAAAGGCTGCCTGCCGGGCCTGCACCGATAACAGCAATCTTTGTGCTGTCTTTAACGGTGAATTGTCCTGCCATTCATGTACCTCTTTGGCGCTGTTGTCAGAAATCCCCACCGGGCGGAGTCCCCGCGAGGCCTTGATGATATTGTAGCAGAAAGGGCTCCGGCGGGCAACTCTGCGCGGAGAGGCGGCAGGGCAGAGTGAAGGGAGCCTGCGATATGCACAGGCTCCCCGGCTATGATATAAGGTATCGTGTATGATGGCGGGAATTAATTCAGCGAAAGTGCATCAGCTTCTCTCAGCCTTACGGCGCTCTCTTGGAGATATGCAGCCGGTTCCACTGTCACGCTGGCGAGCGGCGGCTTCGCCATAACCACTCCAAGGAAGCTCACAATAAGCCCGCTCTCTTGCAGAATATCAATGCCTGGCTCCTCAGGCTCAGCCATTCCCGGGGTATGCTCTCTTTCCACGGGGAGAACACCTCCTTTCTCCTCAAGTATATCATTCCAGGGCAGCACAGGCTGTGAGATATCATACATATTCCATTGTCTGCTGAAGGCGTTTTTTACTGTCCGGCTGACGGCTGCGGGAGTGCAGGAAGTCGGCCGGTGGAGAAGAAGGAAGTCTTTGTGTCCCCTGTGAATACTCTCACTTGTCATGCCTTGTTCCGAAGCCTGAGACGGGGTGCGACGGAATTGAAAAATTCATGTGAGGGGGTGCGGTAATGGAAGCAGTGAGGGAAAGCGGGAAGGATTTCAACATCCTGGCGATATCGGGGAGTTACAGAAAGGGAAAGACAATTGACACACTTATTGACAGGGCTGTTGAAGGAGCCATGGCTCTCAATGGCTCGGTGAAAGCTGAAAAGGTGCTCCTTATTGAAAAAAAGATAGAATATTGCCGTAACTGCAATGTATGCAGGAATGACGATCCCTGCAAGAGCAGGGCCCGCTGCGCCATTGACGATGATATGCAGGAGCTGTACCCTCTTATTGAGAAAGCCGATGCCTTCATATTTGGCACGCCGGTAAATATGGCCAGTGTAACGGCAGTCATGAAGACCTTTCTTGAGAGGATTGTCTATATCTTTGCCTACCCCGGTGAGAAGCCCGTCAAGGGGTGCCCTGCACCGAGGTCCACAAGAAAGAGGAATGCCATAATCATTGTCAGCTCAGGCTCTGTGCCGCCACTTTTAAGGATGTGGTGCGATCAGGCCACACCCCTCATCAAGGATATCCTGGTAGGAAGCCTCAACGCCCGGGTGATGGGAACCCTCTATGCAGGCGATGTATACAAGAGGGGAGTGGTTTGTTATGAGAAAAAGGCCCGGCGCCTTGGCGAATGGCTTGTGATGTAAATCTCAGAACAGAGAGGCGAGCCAGGCACAGAAGTGGCGGTTATTACAGGATCGTCACGATAAAAATAAAATCGGTAATAGAAATGTTACCGATTTTTTACATTTTTTCCTTTAAAAAGTGCCCCCTTGTCGGTATAGGATGGCATGCCAGGGCAGGGAAAGGAAAAGGTGTAACACTATGATGTGTGTGAAATGCGGCATTACCTATGATGATCCATGCATAAAATTCTGCATCCGCTGCAGGATACCCCTCCCGCGCTTCTCGGCCGATACCGCCGGCAGGCCTGCCACATCGCTCTTTGACGTTACTGACGGCGGCGGCGGCCGGAGGCTTCACTATCCATCCCCCGCCCGTGCATATGATACTGATCTTATAAGGCCCTTGCTTGAGGCAGCCTGGCAGTTTACGAAAGGCGAGGCGGCGCAGGATGCTGTTGTCTCTGCTTTCATGGGCACAAGAGACCGGTTTTCCCTCTTCAGGGAGAAGGAGCTCCCCGCCATACAGGACAGGTTTGAGGTAGCCCTCAGGGAAAACAAGGCCGTCGAATGCTGTCGCCAGATGCTCTACCTGCTGGGGAAAGGCGCGATGCTCTTCGAGGAGGGCCTCTGTGATGTGGAGGGTTTTCTCGGGTGCGGGGAGGGGGAAGCGCTTCTGCGCGGAGTCCTGAAGATGCAGGAGGGGAATGATTATATCGGCCTCGCAGGCGAAGTGATAGAGAGCAATATTGAGGAGATCGAGGGAGTACTGTCGGCACTGCCGATGAGTCACAAGGCAATTGAAGCATAAGACGGAAGCCCATCATCTCACCCCGCCCCTTCCTTCCCCATCCCACCCCTGGTAAATGAGAAATTTTAACAAATAGCAAGAAAAAGTAAGAAATTTAACAAATTAGCAATAATAGTAACAAATATGCAACAAAATTGGCTTATTTCGAAAAAATATTGCCATTTTCGCCTTTATATTAACATGTTGGCAATTTAGAGTTAACTGATTTTTTACAATTTAAACTTTACCATCCCTTTAAAATGGGTGATATATGAAGCAGAAGAGGATAAATGATTGCAAGCACAGGGGAATATGTAAGGAGGTAATCAAAATGAAGGCAGCAGCGGCACTTGGAATAGGGTTGGGGATAGCAGCGCTCATGCAGATGGGAAATATGAGCAACCAGATGCAGGAGAACCGTGAGGATGAAAAAGAGGAGCATGAGGAGCTCAAGCAGATGATGGAGCAGATCCAGCAGCAGCTCAACGGCCTCCAGGGCGGTCAGAACACGTCGTCGAACACCGATCAGGTGACGATGCTCAACGAGATGATGGAGCAGCTCCAATCGATGCAGGGATCAGGAGGTTACCAGGCTCCAGGGTATATGGCTACTGCTTATGCACGGGCTTAAAGGTTATTTCTCTGAATGACCTCTCCTTGTAGGCGCAGAGCGCTTAAGTTTCAAGCCTTCCCGGTCCGGGAGGGCCTCTTTTTTTGTGGAGAGGACTTTTGCGGGAAACTGAGAAACAGAGAGGGAGAGAGAAGCAGCATCGGGGAGGTTTTATGGAACTCTATGAAGTGATGAGCACAAGAAGAAGCATAAGAAAATACAGGCCAGACGCAGTGCCGGAGGAAATCCTTGCAAGGGTCCTCGAGGCGGTGCGCATTGCTCCGAGCGGAAGCAACAGGCAGCCCTGGAAGTTTGTCATCACAAGGGATAAAGCGGTGAGGCAGCAGCTCGTGGCGGCATGCAACAAACAGGCTTTTATCGCTGAAGCACCTCTCCTCATTGTCGCCTGCGGTCTTCCCCTCACTTCGAACAGGGGCGGGTTCATGGGAGAGTTCAGCGTGCTTATCGATGTCTCAATCGCTGTCGATCACCTCACTCTCGCAGCGAGGAATGAGGGTCTCGGTACCTGCTGGATCGGCGCTTTTGACCATAAAGCAGTAAAGGAGATTCTGGGGATCCCTGAAGAGATCAAGGTCGTCGCCCTCATTCCCCTCGGCTATCCCCTCGAGAGTGCTGCCTTCAAGCCTGTAGAGGCGAGAAAGAAGCTTGAAGAGATAACAGCTTGCGAAAAGTGGAGCTGAGAGCAGGCTCTGGATAAAAGTATTCCCGGAGCCCCATGAAGGAAATTCTCCCCGCGTGACAAATTGATTGGGGAGAAACGCACTGCAAGAGACAAGAGATGGAGGAGCATTGAACAAGCTTGAAACTCTGAAGGCTTTTCTGAGAGGTGAGCCTGTAGAGCGCTGCCTTGCGTCGTTCTGGGGACATTTTTACCATGAGGAGCAGCACTGGGAAAAACTGTTGGAAAAGACCGTGATGTTCCAGGAGACTTTTCACTGGGATTTTGTAAAAATAAACCCCAGCTCGATATTTTTTCTTGAGGACTGGGGAAACCGTTACCGCAAATATGATGACAGGCACCAGGATCTTGTTGATTTCAGGGTGAAGCAGGTCCGGGATTTTCTCTCTCTTGAAGAGCCTGGTCCCCGTGAGGGTGTCAGGGGCGATCATCTCAGGCTCATAAAGGGACTTCGGGGCCGTCTCCCCGACACGCCTCTCGTGATGACGCTCTTTAACCCTCTCTCCTATGCCCACAGGCTTTGCGGCGGGCCCGAGGTGCTGAAGCGGTACCTTGGTGATTCGCCTGATACTGTATTTAAGGGTCTTGAGCTTATCTTCAGGTCTGTTGCCGCTTATGCCACCGAGTGCCTCCGCGAAGGGTGCGATGGCTTTTTTTACGCCACCACCGAATGGGGTGACGGTAGCCTTATGGACCGCGAGACTTATGAGAAGTACAGCCGGACATTTGACGTGGAACTTCTCAAAGGCCTGAGGGAAAAGAGCCTGTTCCTGATCCTCCATGTCTGCAAAGGCACCAACAGGCTGAGGGATCTCCTCGATTACCCTGTGGATGCCTTCAGCTGGGACTGGAAGGATCGTTCCAATCCCTCGCCCGGAGAGATAAAAGCGCTCACGGAGAGAATCATCATGGGAGGCATAACGCAGGGTTTGCTTTCCGATGAGGCGAATATGGATATGGTAAGAAAGGAAGTCGGGGAGTTCAAGAGAGAGACATCGGGCCACAGAGCTGTCCTCGCACCGGGCTGCACCTTTCATGCCTATCACGAAGGGATCCTGAAAGATATAAGGGGAAGCTGCCAGTAATATTTTTCCCGATGCGGGCGAAGTGAACCGAGTTATGTCTCTCTACAATGGAGCCAAGGAGGTAAGGGCGTGACGGAAAATGAAGAAAAAATCCTTGTCGTAGATGACGAAGCCGTGGTGCTTGATGTCATCAAGAAGATACTGTCGCCGAGAGGATTCAGGGTTTATACGGCCACCAACGTAGTTGATGCGATAAAGATACTTGAGACCAAGCCTTTCGACATTGTCATCACCGATCTCAAGATGCCGAAGGTGAGCGGCTTCGATCTGATGAGGCACATACGGAGCAATTACCGTGATATTGAAGTGATGGTGATTACAGGCTATCCCTCCATTGAGGGTGCCGTGCAGGCCGTGAAGATAGGAGCAGAGGAATATCTTACCAAGCCCTTTACCGGCGATGAGCTTATCTCCTCGGTAAACCGCCTTGCGGAGCGCCTGAGGGCCCGCCGCGGTGACAGGACAGAGGAGGGGCTTCCCTCCTACGAGAGTTACGGTATGACCGGAAGCTCTGAGAATATGCGGGTTCTCTATGGTGATATTGTCAAAGCCGCCATGGCTATAGAGCCAGTGCTCATTATGGGAGAGCATGGCGCAGGGAAGGAGCTCGTGGCAAGGGTAATCCATTATTCGAGCTCCCAGGCTCCTGCCCCCTTTATTTCGGTGAACTGCAGCACCATCGTCGAGAAGCTTGCCGAAGGCACCCTTGCTTCCTATGTGAGCTGCGCGCTTGCCAGGGCCGCCGAGATAAAGGATGAGGCGTCTGCGCCATTGACACCCCCCTCAACACTCTTTTTCAGGAACATATCAAACCTCACTGCACCTGTACAGGCAATCCTGGTCAGGCTCCTGAAGGAAAAGAAGATTATTACCGAGAGCAATGAAAAAATTGTGAGGCCTCCTTTCCGCATCATAGCTTCAAGCACAAGGGATATTCTGGGCATGGTGAAAAAGAAGCTCTTCAGGGAAGACCTCTATTTCCGAATGAACTTCATGACAATCAATGTTCCGCCCCTCAGGGAGCGTCAGGGCGACGTGGAGCTCCTTGCCGAGCATTTCGCCGCCATCTACTCCAAGCTGATTCACCGGCAGATACCCCGCTTCTCCCAGAATGCCCTTGATATTCTCAAGAGCCATGACTGGCCCGGCAACGTGAGGGACCTTGAGCAGTTCGTGGAGTTTATCGTGGGCAAGAACGACAAGGCAGTGATAGATGTGCCTGAGCTCGTCGCGTACAAGCACACTTTCTCAATGGAAAAAGTGAACCTCAGGATGAGCCTTGATGAGGTGACAGCCCAGTATATCCACAAGGTGCTCATGAGTGTGAAGGGGAACAAGACCAAGGCCGCAGAGATTCTCGGGGTGGACCGCAAGACGCTCAGAAAGAAGCTCGTTGAGCACAACCTGGAGCAGTGAGCTTTAGCGGACGACACCGGTGAAGGAGAGCACGAGAAGCAGTATCCCCAGGACAATCCGGTAATACGTGAAAACCAGGAAGGTTCCTGTTTTCAGGTATTCAAGAAGGAAACGGATCACCCCGTAACCGCTCAGAGCCGCCGCGGCGATTCCCGTGATGAAGAGGGGCCATGAGGAGACCATCTGAGGATGGGAGATTATCTTGAAAAGGGAATAGCAGGCGGCGCCCCCGATCACGGGGAGGGAGATGAGAAAAGAGTAGTTTGCCGCGCTGTCCTTTTTCATGCCCAGGAAAAGCCCGCTCGTCATGGTGATCCCCGAGCGGGACACACCTGGTAAGAGCGCTGCCGCCTGAAATATGCCGACTATCACTGCATCCATTATGGTGAGATTCTCAACGTCCTTCTCCTGGCGCCCCCGGGCCTCGGCAAGGCCGAGCACGATGCCGAATACGATGAGAAATATGGCGATAGAGACGATCCCGCTGAACCTCTCCTCGATATAATCTCCGAAAAGAAACCCCACAAAGCCTGCAGGGACGGAGCTTATGAGGATGAGCCAGGGAAGGCGCAGCTCGGGGTCGCCCGGGATAGCCCTGAGGGAGCTCAGGCTCTTTACGAAATTATCAATAAGGTCTATCACCTGTGTTCTGTAATAATACACAAGCCCGATGAAGGTGCCAAGGTGGAGGGCAATGTCAAAATCCTTGCCAAAGTAGTCCCATCCTGCCACCTTGGGGACAATGAGAAGATGGGCCGAAGAGCTGATGGGGAGAAATTCCGTGAGCCCCTGCACTATTCCCAGGATGACCGCTTCGATGAAGTTCATTGATCCACCTCAATTACTGCGTTGCTGAGATTATATATAATTACATGGTCTGATGACTTTCCCTTCCGGGGAAGAATTATTTTTTAGGATGGAGCCTGAAATAGAGCTCAATGCCCCCGGCGAGGGCTTTTGCGATTCTCCCGCGGTAGTCGGGCGAGTTAAGCTTCGAGGCGTCTCCGGCGTTGCTTATGAAGGCAGTCTCCACGAGAGCTGAGGGCATTGAGCTGTGAGAGAGCACGTAGAAGCGGTTCTTATGGATCTTCCGGT
Source organism: Candidatus Eremiobacterota bacterium (assembly GCA_031082125.1). Classification (NCBI taxonomy): domain Bacteria; kingdom Bacillati; phylum Vulcanimicrobiota; species Vulcanimicrobiota bacterium. Next base: position 29,541 of record JAVHLM010000009.1, on the reverse strand, counting down.
CCCTGTTCTGAAGCTCTTCGAGCATCCTCTGGTGCAGCGCCGCCGCAAGGGGGTTGTCGTGCTCCTTGTACCAGTGTGTCGATATTCCGCGCACCGCCGTATTTGACGAGGCATCGCAGTGAATGCTTATAAAGATATCGGCCTTCATTTCTTTTGCCACCTTGACGCGGGCGCTCAGCTCCTCCAGGTCCGTGGAGCCGTAATAACTGACATCCCTGTCGGTGCTTCTTGTAAGGACCACGTTCCATCCGCGCTCCGCAAGGAGGGCCGAGAGCCTTTTCGCGATGTCCAGCGTCACGGTCTTCTCGCAGAGCCCCAGCGAGGCATTCACGGCACCTGAGTCATAGCCTCCGTGGCCAGGGTCGATGCAGATGATTTTCTTTCCCGGCCTGGGATAGGACGTGACACCGTTCCCGTCCATCACCGCATCGTCAAGGTTGATGAGCTCATGGGAGATGACGAGAGCCACCTGTTTCGTTCCGGGGGAAGGCGGGGCAAACTTGCAGAGATAGTGCTCCTTGAGCTCGATGGCGATCCTCACGACAGGCTCCGGCTTGTCCTGGAACTGGGCAATCCTGATCTCCTCGATAAGGGGGTTGTCGGTTTTGAGGGTCTGCTTTTTCCCCAGGAGCCGGGCCTTGTGGAGGTCAACAAAAAACCTGTTGTCCGGAGGTTTGAAGCGGTGCCACTCGTATTCCACGGGCCCGCTCACGTTCACCAGCACCTTCGACTCTTTTCCCTTGACTTCCATCCTGATGGCCGAGACGGTCTGGAGCGAGAAGCTGGAGCAGACCGAACTGGGGCTTCTGGGGGTGAGCATCACCTCGGCACTGTTCTTTCCCTGCGGGGGATTGAGCCGCACCTCCATCCCTTCGGCCAGGGGGATGACGACCCTGACCCTGTTGGGGTTCACTTCATTCTGGCTGAAAGTTATCTTGCCGATGGCTTCGTGAAAAATCTCTTTCTGGGGCATCTGGAGGAGGCCCTCGGAGAGATGGATATTGACGAGGTCAATGACATAGCGCCTGGGATTTTTCAGGATGAAGGGCGCCTGCCTGAAAGAGGCCGTGCCCGCCATCCTCAGGAAATAATGTTTTTTCCCGGGGGTGACCGTGATTGAAGTAAGGGTGGGATCGAGGTAGTAAAGGCCTTTCTTTTTGTCCCGGGAGAGGAGGCCCCCCGTGAGGAGCGGCACATGCTTGAGGGCCAGAAAGGTTAAGCCTCTTGCGACAAAGGGAGGCGGCGAGAGACGGACCGTCGTGGTACCCGAGGTATATTCAGCTTCCTTCACCGTGGCGATCTCTTCGCTCTTGGGCACACCAGTTCTCTGCACGGTGATAATCCTGTTCTGGCTCTCTGTTTCCAGGCCTGCTGCCAGTGCGGCAAAGAGGGCCTTCACCTCCCTGTCGTCAAGGTTCATATAAATATCGTTATATTTTTTCTGGATCACCACGGGCAGGTGCAGGGGCTTCCCGCAGACCACCAGCTCCAGTGTCCCTTTTTCCAGGCTCAGCGACTTGAGGGCATCATCGAGAGAGCCTGGCAGCAGCTCCTCCTGGAGGGCGCCGCCAGGAGAGGGTGATGAGCCGGCAGGCAAGGCACCTCCGTCAGCCTGGGGCCATGCGGCCATGGAAGAAAAGACAGGAAAAAGGGCCAGGATAAGAAACAATGCCATACGGCACAGGCCGCTCCCTGAACCCCGGTATCCTGGAACCCTTCCTTGCATGGCTTAATAGTTACATGCACTCTCCTTTAATTCCTCCCAAAGCCTGTTAAGCTGTGGAAAAGGAGGAGCGGGAGCGTGGTATCGAGAATTCGACTGGATGGCATTCTCTCATAATTTTTGCCACTCCAGGAGGACTTCAATGAACACGCTCACCAATGAAAAAAAATGCGATGCCGGGGCTGAAGGCCAGGGCGAAAAGCGCCTCCTCTCCATTGATGACCTTTTCCGTATCAAGCTCATCAACTCGCCTGAGATATCCCCATGCGGCGGGAAGATCCTTTTCTCCTACAAGTGGACCGATCTCAAGGAAAACACATACCACTCCAATATCTACCTGGCCGATCTGGGCGACGGAGCGCTGCGCCCCTTCACTTACGGTGAGCACAACGACAGCTACCCCCTCTGGTCGCCCGACGGAAGCCATGTCATTTTCAGGTCTGACAGGGACAAGAAAAAGGGCCTCTGGATGATGCCCGCTCACGGCGGGGAGGCAGTCCCCCTTATGACCGAAAAGGGGAGCCTGGGAGAGTATATATGGAGCAATGACAGCACAAGGGTATTCTATACTTACAGGGAACAGGATTCCCCCGTGCGTCTTACCCATGTGAGCAATGATCCGGACTACAAGCAGAAGGACGAGGACCGCCCCTATAATATAATAGAAGATATACCCTACAAGACCAAGGGTGGAGACATCAAGCCGTCAGGGAAATTTCACCTCTATTCCATCGACATATCCACAAAGGAAATCATAACCCTTACCGAGGGGGACCGCGATGACGGGGGGATGGCCCTCTCGCCCGACGGGAAGACTATGGCCTTTGTCTCTGGCAGGGAGAGCGATCCCATCCATGAATACGAGCGCAATGACCTCTATCTCCTGGATCTCGCCACAATGAAAGCCACGCTCCTTGCGACGCCGTACGGCTCAAAGGCAGGGCTGGAATGGTCAGATGACGGCTCATATATCTATTTCTCGGGGCATATCGGCGAGAAAGGCAAGTGCGGCGTCGAGGATCTCAGGTTGTACAGGGTGCCTTCCGGCGGCGGCGGGACCGAGCTCCTCACGAAAGATTTTGACGGGTACGTAAGCAACATGCTCATCGGCGATACCAGGGAGTTTGACGACCTTGTGCAGCAGCCCCTTTTTATTGACGGCGGTCGCAAAATGATCTTCTGCGCAAGCCGCCAGGGAGGCTGTCATCTTTACGAGGTGCCGTCAGATGGCGGTGTACCTGTGAGGATTGAGCAGGATGCAAAGCATGATGTGTCATACTACTCGATGGACAGAAATAAGGAGAACATGGCAGTCCTGAGGGGCGACATGCTGTCGCCCGGCGAGATCTATCATTACCGCCGCAGCGGGGACCGCTGGGAGATAAAAAGGATCACCTCGTACAACGAGTTTCTCAAGGAGGAGACAAAAGTGACAGAGCCCCGGGAGCTCTGGTTCACCACCAAGGAAGGGGTGAAGCTCCAGGGCTGGCTCCTTACGCCTCCCGGCTTTGACGAAAAGAAGAAATACCCCCTGGTCCACCAGATCCATGGAGGCCCCCACATACTTTACGGGTACACCTTTTTCCACGAGATGCAGCTCATGGCTGCCCGGGGATACTGCGTGCTCTTCATAAATCCCCGGGGGAGCAGGGGATATGGCACGGCTTTCACGGCGGCGGTGGAAGGGTACTGGGGAGGACCTGACACGGTGGACCAGATGGAGTTCCTGGACCATGTGCAGGGCCTGGGGTTCATTGACGAGAGCAACCTCTTTCTCACGGGAGGATCCTACGGGGGCTATATGACCAACTGGCTCGTGACGCAGACAGGCCGGTACTGCGCCGCCGCGTCCCACAGGAGCATAGTCAACCTTGTCTCGACCTTCGGGATGTCCTGCGGCGCCTTCCATTTTGAGCAGGCTTTCGGTGGTGTGCCCTGGAGGGACTATACCCGCATGATGAAGCATTCTCCCCTCTTTCATGTCGAGAAGGTGACAACACCTCTGCTCATCATGCACTCAGAGAATGACAACCTCACCCCTCTCGGGGAAGCTGAACAGTTCTTCGTGGCCCTCAGGTACCTGGGGAAAAAGGTCCGTTTCGTGAGGTTCAGGAACGAGACCCACGAGCTTTCAAGGGGCGGCAGGCCCACCAACAGGAGGGCACGCCTTGAGCTGGTGATGGAATGGTTTGAAGCCCATAGAAAATAGCAAGAGGTGAGCGCCGTGAAGGTTCAGTTTGAATTTTCCCCCCGCAGGCCAGAGACCGTCAATGAGGTCTTTCTTGTAGGCTCATTCAACAGCTGGAACAAGGGCGTGACGCCCATGAAGCCTGACGAGAAAAGACGGCTATGGCGCCACTCGCTGGAAGTCCCTGAAGGCTTTTATCCTTACAAGTTCCTTGTGAACGGCGTGGACTGGCATTATGACTGGAAGGCAAAACGGTTCGAGCAGAATGAGCTTGGAAGCCTCAATTCCCTTGCAATGGTCACCGAGAAGAAGGTTGTCCATGCGACCTTTTCACCCCTTGGCCCCACCTGCAGTGATGAGATCACCATTTACTCGGAAAAGCCGGCGTCGCTCCTCTGGTCCGTCAACGGCTGGCATCCCTGCCCCAGGGGGTATTTGAAAAACACCGTCCCCAACCTTGAGGTGAACGTCCAGCAGATGGAAGAGGACCGCGCCTCGGGGCGCTACAAAACCACCATAGGCCCCTTCAATATGAGGAAGGTGCCTGAGGTGATAGTCTATACCTTCGTCTATCCCGACGGGACCGTTGATGACAACTACGGGAAGAATTACTGGATACCCATCGATCTTGCCCTGGAAGGCGAGTGCAGGATAGACTCCTTTAAAAGCAAGGCCCTCGCCGCCGACAGGCCTTTCAGGGTTTATATGCCCCCTCGCGGCAGGGGAGATCAGAAATTTCCCCTCCTCATCCTGCTCCATGGATACGGCGGATCGCACCTGGCCGACTGGCTCCAGGTTGAGACGGTCAAGATGCTTGCAGAGCGGTACGGCATCATTCTGATATGGGTGGACGGGAACGTATGGGTCTGGGGTGAGACGATCCCCAGCTGGTATATCAACAGCCCCAAGGCGGCAAATGCCCTGATGGAGGATTATATCATCAAGGAGCTGATCCCTTACGCCGAGGCCGCCTATCCGGTGAGCGGCCAGAGGGCGATAGGAGGCATCTCGATGGGAGGCTTCGGCTCCCTTTACCTGGCGACGCGCTACCCCGGTACCTTCAGGGCGGCGGCGAGCTTCTCAGCCATATACAATCTCTACCGCTACCGGAGAATCGATGCCCTCAGGAAGCTTGTCGGCGATGAGAATTCCTGGAAGAAGAACCAGTTCAATGTGATAAAACTTGTTTCAGGTGCCAAGGACACCGATTTTTTCTTTCTGGTGGGCGATGAGGAGCGCGGGGCGCTTCGCGATAACTTCAACCTGAAGCTTGCGATGGACAAGGCGGGTATCAGGAACGAGTTCCGCATATACCCCGGGAACCACACCAATAACTTCTGGCGCATCCACCTCCAGGAGATGATGGAGTTTTTCGCCCGACAACTCGGCTGTGTGCGGACCGAGTGAAAAGTGCCGAAAAAGAGCTCTGCTTGACGCCGTTTTTTTTGCATGCAAAAGGGCAAAAAAAAAATAATTTTGCATGCAGGAAATTTATGGAAAACCTTAAAGTGTTGTCCTTCCCGGCACTTTTTTCATGAAACGGAATGGCTCCATTCCTGGGATTCATGGCGATCAGGCGAGAAGGAGTTCATGGCCGGATAAAAGAATAATATGGGCGAAAGATACAGGGGGCCCATGAAAATGAGCCCTCGATTTCCGAGAGAAGTACAAGGGCGAGTTTCACGCCCCGGGAGGCACACTGGGCCAAAATCCTTCAAACTCTTGACCGGGGTCATGAGGGATAACTCCTATAAATATATGGAGCAGTCTTCCGGGGTTTTTTTATTGTACGGCGAGTACCGGTGCTTTCGGCAGAGGAGGAGGTGCATGTGAAGAGAGAGCTTGTCTTCAGGGCCCTGGCCTTTGCTGAGCGAGCCCACAGGGGGCAGTTCAGGAAGGGCACGGAGCTGCCCTATCTCATCCACCCGCTCAATGCTGCGGCTATTCTCATAGAAGCGGGCTGCGAAGATGAGGTCATTGCCGCAGCGCTCCTCCATGACACACTGGAGGACACAAGAACAACGGCTGCCGACCTTGCAGCGGAATTCGGTCCCGAAGTCACGGCCTTCGTTGAGGCAGTGTCACAGAGCGACAAGAGCAGGTCCTGGGAAGAGAGAAAGGAGAGCACCGTTGCAAGCCTGAGGAGCATGAATGAGAGGTGCCTTCTTGTGGAGATCGCTGACAAGCTTGACAACATAAGAACAATCCACCGTGATTATATCACCCATAAGGAGAGGCTCTGGAATCGCTTCAAGCGTTCCATGGCGGATCAGTGCTGGTATTACCGCGCCCTGCTGGAGATATTCCAGGAAAGGCTTGCATGCACGCCCCATGAGAATCTGCTCCGGGATTTCAGGCAGGAGGTCGAAGCTGTTTTCGGAAGGGAAGAGAAGCCTATTCCTCCTTCTCGGGGTCGGAGAGCGGAAGGCTGAATGAAAAGGAGGCTCCCCTGCCGGGCTCGCTCACCACGTTGATATCGCTCCCGTGAGCTCTCACGATGGCTCGGGCGATATAGAGACCCAGGCCTGCGCCGGTTTTCCTGTCAGACCCCCTCTCCCCGGCGAGGAAGACCCTCTCGAGATCCGAAGGTTCTATCCCTTTCCCTGCATCCTGGACCTCGATCACAGCATTTCCTCCCTCTTTCCGTGCAGCCACGGTGACGGTGCTTTTTCTTGGCGAAGCCTGGATGGCATTTTTGACGAGGTTCATCAGGACTTCCTGGAGCTTCTCGAAATCGCCCTTGATCCAGAGGTTCTCGTCAATGAAATTCTTTATCTCGATCCCCTTGGTTCTGCACTGGGGCTGGATGATCTCCAGAACATGGTCTATGAGGCTCCTGAGATGATAAGTCTTCATGTCGTACAGCAGGTCACCCCTGTTTATTTTCGTTGCGTTCACCAGGTTGTTCACCTGTATCTGCAGGGAATGAGCAGCAAGAAGGATCTCATCCAGGATGTCATGGTCGTCGTGAGAGAGGTTGAGGGAATCCCTGAGCATCGAGGAGTAGGTGATGATGAGGCCGACGGGAGCCTTGAGGTCATGGGAGACGATTGAGAGAAAAGGGTCGTTCACCGGTGTTTCATTCTGCATGGAGCTCACCTCGCTGTGGCATGCCTTCTCTATCTTTCATGGATTCCCTTCCTGGCCGCCTCTTCTCCTTCCCTGCTGAACCTCTGTTGCCCTTATGGTCCTGTGAATGAAATTTTCGATATGGTGCCGGTCCCCGCCCCAGAGGGGACCTATCAGAAGGTCGGGGCGGGAATGGGAGTAGAGGCGCTGGATCACCAGGTCGTATCTCAGCTCTTCAATGAAATCGCAGAGAAAGGAGGCGTACTTCCCGAGGCTCCAGAGGGGAAAGGGATTTTTGTCATGCATTTCGGCGAGCACCGTACCCCTTACCACCTGGAGCTGGTGTATTTTGAGGAACGTGAGGGGGAGCCCCGAGATAATTGAAGCCGTTTCAAGCATCTGTGGCTCTGTCTCGCCGGGGATGCCGAGGATGATATGGGCACCAGTGGCAATGCTCCGCAATGAGGTGTTCCGCACGGCATCCTGGAATGCCTCGAGCGTATGGCCCCGTTTCATCCATAGGAGGCTTTCCTGATGGGGCGACTGGAGGCCGTACTCGACGGTGATAAAGGCCCGGCTGCCAAGTTCGGCGAGGAGATCAAGGACCGCGCCATCGACGCAATCAGGCCTTGTCCCGATGGAGATCCCCAGGCAGCCATCAACGGCGAGAGCCTCCTCGTAAAGAGCCTTGAGGTGTTTTACAGGTGCATAGGTGTTCGTATAGGGCTGGAAGTAGGCAATGAAGCCCCCGTAACGGCCCCTCCAGCTTCTCCTGGCGAGGGCCTCCCTTATCTGGAAGCTCACGGGCTTTGTGCTCCTGGAAAGTGAGGGGCTGAAGCTCTCATTGTTGCAGTAAATGCAGGGCTTTCCCCCGTCCCTGCCGGGGCAGCTGAATCCGGCGTCAATGCTGATACGGAAAACAGGGGCGCCGAAGCGCCTCCGCAGGTACACCGGGTAGGTGCGGTAATGCCGCTCAAGGGGATCAAGTTCAGCCATTCTTCAGCGTGATGCCCTCTATGACAGTGGCAAGCCGTTCGGTGGACTCAAGGGCCTGCTGGATGAGATCATAAATCTGCGACCACTGGAGGATATAGAGCACATCTTCCGGCGTCTTGCGGGAGCCTTCGTAGAGCTCGGCATAAGCGAGCCGAAGCAGCGTTTCAGCCTGCTTTTTCATCTCCTCGATGCGCTTCATGTTCTCATCAATGTCCTTGATCTTCTCAAGGCCGTCCATCAGGGATTTAATTTCCTTGATCATCCTGTTGAAGATCGAGATGATCTCCACCGAGGGGGCCGTGAGGGAAGGGAGGTTGAAAAGGCCTATCCTCACCGAGATGGCCTTGATTATGAAAGCCACCTCGTGGTGCCTGCGGTTGATAGAGTGGATGTCTTCGCGGTCCAGGGGGGTGATAAAGTTACGGTAAAGCTCCTTGTTGATCCTTCTCACCAGCGTGTGGCACTCGTTTTCAAGCCTGTTGATGGTGCTGCATTTCTCCTCGATATTCTCAAAGCTTGAGAAAAGCCCGTTAAGGGCCTCAGCGGCCTTCTCAACGAGGTCGCTCTCCTCCTTGAAGAGATCGAAGAACTTTACATTCTTGGGGAAAAGTTGAAGCTTCATATGGCAGTCCTCCCTGTCATCCTTTGCATGTCGGGTTGGATCCGGGACTTGCAAGGGCTTTCTCCTCGCTCTCGAAGATCTCAAAGAGATCGGCACAATCGGCTATATTGATGACTTTCATCACCGTGGGACCCACGTTGATGAGGATCAGGCGCCGGTTCTGCTCATTGAGGAGGCGTGATGCCGAGAAAAGGACCCTGAGGCCCATGCTGCTCAGGTAGTTTGATTCCTCGAAATCTATGATGATATTGGTTTTCCCTTTGGTGATGAGCTCGTTTATCTGCGTCTCAAACACCTCGGCTGAAACGGTGTCAAGCTTGTGCTTGAGCTTCAGTATGGTATAGTCTGGATTTATTGATGATTCCTTGATTATTGCTGTCATAAAAACACCTCCTGTGCGGTGAATCAATAGAACCTGGTGATCTTTCTGGGCTTTTCAATGATGAAGACCGACCCGTCGATGAGGCTCCCTTTCACATCCCTGTGCAGGATGAAGTTAAGATGGACTTCCACCTTTTTCTCCTTCCCGTTGAGGGTGCACTCCAGTGCCTCCCTGTCCGTCGCTCCCGGTCTTTCGATGGTGCGGTAGATGGCCTCCTTGCACGAATCATCGGGGAGCTGCCATATGAAGAGGCCCATGAGTTCCTCGGAACAGTTTCCCAGCATCGCCGCCGAGGCCTCGTTAGCATATATGATTTTGCCCTTCCTGTCAAACTCCATGAGGGCAAGGTGGGGGAGTGCCCTTATTTTATCTTTAAAGACCCTGAGGGTGTTGATTTCACGCTCGGTGCGCATTGATTCCGTGATGTCCATTATCACTTCCATCTTGGCGAATTTTTTCCCCGGCCATGAGATTATCTTGCTGATGCAGCGGTACCAGCGGTCATGGGCTGCCGATTTGAACTCCCAGGGCAGTGTCCCCGACTGGATGATCCCCCGTGAGATGAGGGCGTTATCGCAGTGTGAGCAAGGCGCCGAGTGGCCTTTGAGGAGCACCTCGAAACACTTCTTGTCAACGGGATTCTCGCCCAGAAGCTTGATGGCCTGGGTGTTTGCCGCCAGTATCGTGTAAGTCTCGGGATCGACTATATAGATCCCGAGGTCCAGGCAGTTGAAGATGCTGAAGAATTCGTCAACCTGGCGCTGCATCTGCCTGTTCAGGGTTCTCCACTCAGTGATGTCCCTCATGATCCTGAGGACCTTCCTCTCGCCGTCGCTGTCAACAAAGGGCATCATCATGAGGAAGTATTCCCTGCCCTCCTCGGTGGAGATCTCGGTGCTCATGAGGCTGTCGCTCTCGAGGACCTTTTTAAGGAGGCAGAATTCGCAGGGCGTTGACCGCTCGTAATAGAGCCTGAAGCAGGGCATATCCCTTGATGCTTCCTTCCCTTCGGCGGCGCGCCTGTTGTGAAAATGAACCCTGTAGCTTGAGTCAATGATGGCAATGGATTCGACATGGCGCTCCCCGAGAGTGTCAAAGATGCTTTTCATGCGCTCGTAGATTGTCCTGATGCGCTCCTCGCACTCGATTCTCTCTTTTTTCCTGAGCTTGATGTTGGCAATGACATGGGGGAACCGGGCGGGAAACTCCAGGAGCTCAGCCCTTGTCGCCAGGTTCACCCTCAGCTCTTCAAGCTCAGGCAGCATGGTTTTCATGTCCTCGCTGCCGTCCAGGATGAGGATTATTCCAAGGGCAGGGTAGTCTGTCCTTATCTTCCTGATGAAGTCACCAGGTATCCCGGTCCTGCCCCCCCCCTCGATGATGACCATGTCATAGCTCATGGCGGCAAGCTCCCGCAAAGCCTCATCGCTGTTCTCGAGGGAGGTGAGGTGGAGCGTGGGCTCAAGGGAGAGCTGCGCCGCGCAGTGCTCCCTGAGGGCGCTGTCCCCGATAACAAGCATCACATGAAGTGCTTTCGCCGTATTCATTTTGCTCCCTTGAGGGCATCAACCTTGATGAGTTTCTGCATTTCGGGCTCGAGCCTTATCTTCTTCTTGATCTTGATGAGCGTCGTCGTGTTGCCCTTTTCCTCGTCATACTGATAATTTATCTCGTCCATGAGCTGCCTGATGAGCAGCAGGCCGTACCCGCCTGCCTCCCTGCGCTTGGAGGGATAGTTGGATGCGGAATCGATGAATCTCGTAGGATCGAAGGGGACCCCCCGATCTTTCACCGTGATGGTGAGCTTGTCGCCCTCCACAAAGGACTCAATCTCGAAGTGGGTTACCTCCTTGCGGGGGAGCCCATATCTTATCACATTCACGCAGGTCTCCTCGGTGGAGATGAGGATGTCGTTGATCTCCTCCCTTGAGAACCCGGCGCTCTGGGCCAGCTTCTCTATATATTCAAGGATCTTTATCACCTCGCTCATCTCGTTAGAGACATTCATGCTGAAGGAGCGGAGCTTGGACCTGGCAAGCTTCGAGACATCGGCGCCCTCCTTCAGCCTCACCATGAGCATGCAGCGGTCATCCTGTATCTCGCTTCCCTCAGAGAAGTTGTCAAGCTTGTTCAGTATGAGGTTCAATATCTCCTTGATCTCAAGGTTCCTGTACTTCATGATGAGCTTCTCAAGGCGCTTCTCTCCGAACTCCTCCTCGTCGGCGTTGAGGGTCTCGGTGATGCCGTCGGTGTAAAGAATAAGGAGGTCGTCGTCCTGGATGGTGACCTCTTTCTGCTCATAGGTGGATTTTTCGATGACTCCCAGCGGAAGGCCCTTGGTCTTCAGGGGAATGCGCTCCCCGTCCTTCCTGATGAGAAGGCCGGAATTGTGGCCCGCCGAGACATACTTGAGGGTCTTTTTCTTCATGTCGGCTATGAGAAGAAGGAGCGTGACGAACATATCGATCCTTGTGGATTTTCGCACGAACTCGTTGGTTTTTTCACAGATCTTCTGGGGATCGTGGAAGAAATTGCTCACTGTCCAGAGGACGCTCCTCACGATGGCCATGAAGATGGCGGCGGGGTTCCCGTTCCCCGAGACATCGGCGATAAGGAAGAGGAACTTGTCCTCGTCGAGCTCGCGCCAGTCATAAAAATCGCCGCCCAGCTCCTTGGAGGGCACGAGCTTGGCGCGCATCTCGAAGAAGGGCGTGGCGATCTTCTTGATGGGGAGAATGGCCGACTGCAGGAACGATGCGAACTCAAGCTCCTTCTTCATCCTGTCCTTTTCGGCGATGCCGGTGAAGAGGTGGGCGCTGTGAAGGGCCATGGCCGCCGTGTTCGCCAGGGGCTCCAGCAGATCTATGTCGTCCTGCGTGAAGGGTATGGGGGTGCGCCTGCTGTTGATGAGCTCGAGGATCCCCATGAGGCCCTGCTTGTGCATGAGGGGAATACAGAGCATGTTGCGCGTCTTGAGCTTCATCTTCTTTTCGAACTCGTTGTTGAACCAGGGGACCTGCGAGGTGTCCTCGATGATGATGGACTTCCTGTTGCGCATGCAGTAACCTTTGACGCCGATGTTCACGCTGATCGATGAGCTTTTGACGGCGTTGCCTCCAGGGCTCTGGCAGGAGCTGCAGATGGCCATCTCGCGCTCGTTGTCATAGAGCCAGAAAGATCCCGCCTCGACATTCATCTCTTCGACGATCCTGGAGAGCACAATATCCAGGAGCAGGTTTATATTGAGGCTCGAGTTGAAAAGGCGCCCGATGGCATAGTAAAACTTATAGCGGTCTTCCATACGTTCCTCGTGCGCGCCGCCGGGATTATGGATTTCTCTGTGCATTCCCGGATCTTTCTGATTATACTGCCGCGGTGCCCTCTTGTCAATGAGGGGCCAGGGAGGAGAGAGAAGCACCTTTAATGAATAAGATTCCATCAAATGCCTGATGGGCAGGTTCCCCAGGGTGAAACGGCGTCCCCCGGGAAGGCGCCTCGAAGGAGAAGAGCGGTGCCCGTGAAAAAAGAAAATCTGAGGGAAATGCTTGAGAGACTGGACTTTCTTGAAGGAGTCCCGGGGAGAGTCCTCCTCAGCCTTGAGGAAAAGCTTATCAGGATAACATTTGACAAGGGAAGCTATGTCATCAGGGCAGGAAGCGCCGGCTCGGCTTTTTATATCCTCACCTCCGGGTCGGTGTCGGTCCTCAGGGAGGATGGGGAAGGCCGTGAGATAAAGGTCGCCACCCTCAGGGCCCCCAGCTATTTCGGCGAGATTGCTCACCTCGATGAGAGGGTCCGCATGGCTTCCGTAAGGGCCGAAGAAGATATCACGGCCTATCTGCTGAAAAAAGAGGACTATGAGCTCCTGGTGAGTCTGGATCCGAGAATCCGTGAGTCGCTGAGGAAGATCGCCGTGAGGAGAAAGGCGGAGTCAAAAAAGGCTTCGGAAAGGGCGACAGGGCTCACCGGCAGGGAGGACGCGGGAGCAAGGCAGGCCGGCATTCAAAGAAAAGAGCTCCCCGGCAGGGAAACCTCGCCGGCACCACCGGCAGGGGAAGGCTCGAAGGTCGGCGCGGCGCGGGGCCCATCGTCAGGACCGGCAAAAAAGCAGGACCACGTGAAGCAGGGCATTATAAGAAAGCTCTCGCTCCGCTCCCTGTGCCTTTTCACCCTTCAGTTCTCCACGATGTTCAACGCGGGCCTGGGGTATGTGGCTGCCCTCAAAGTGCTCAGCCAGACTTCCGATGCAAACCTGAACCGGATCTCCGATAAAATCTCGGCCTCCGTCCAGTCGGGCCACCGCCTATGGAGGGCGATGGAGCTCATCCCCGATGCCTTTTCTTCTTTTTATATCAATGTAGTGAGGCAGAATGAAGAGATGGGGAACCTCCCTGAGGGTATGAGAGCCATGGCGGAGTATCTGGCCAAGGAGGAAAGGAAAAGGTGCCATCTTGTGCAGGCACTTGTGTACCCGCTTATTGTGCTTGTCTCATCGATACTGATGGTGTCATTCCTGGTGTTCTATATTTTCCCGAAATTCATGCCTCTTTTCGCGGCTGAGGGGGCAGAGATCCCATGGGCTACCAGAGCCCTTCTGTCAATTACCTCCACGCCTCTCGTTTCAGTGTCCTTATCGCTGGTAATGGCGGCACTGGCGGCTCTTGTGCTCTCCTATTTATATGGCAACCCTGCGGGAAGAAGGAGAATAGTCGATCTTCTCTCAAGGCTCCCTGTCGTGGGTCACCTTATGTTAGCCTCGGCACTTGCGAGGCTCGCCAGGACTCTTGCAGTGATGCTGAGCGGGGGCGGGGGCCTTCTTTATGCGCTCGATACACTGAAAAAGACTCCCATGGGCTATTCAGAGATAGACCAAGCCATTGAGGGGATGGCCACCCTGCTCTCGGAGCACGGCTCGAGCCTCGAAGAGGCCCTGGGAAATTTTCCCGTGTTCCCTCGGTCTATGGTCTATATGGTGGCTGCAGGCGAGCACGTGGGGAACGTCTCGGTCTTTCTGAACAAGTTCGCGGATCTTGCCGAGATTGAGGTTGACACTGCCACGTCAAGCCTCCTCTCGGTAATTGAGCCTCTCATGCTTTTCGGTCTGGGGATCGTCGTGGGCTTCGTGGTCCTCGCGGCCTTTCTCCCTGTCTTCCAGCTCATCAAGAATATTTAGCGCCCCGGCTAGATTTCCTGGTTGGGAAGGTAGAACTTCGTGGTGAGGCGGTAGTCGCTCTCCTTGATCTTGGCGGTGGGATCGGTCACCCTGGCGGAGATCGATACCTCAAGGATTTTATCCTGAGGCATCGAAAAGAGAATCTCTCCGCCGTTTCCCAGGGAACACAGATTTCTCAGGGGAGTACCCTGCTGTGACCTTATGAGAGTCATACTGCCTTTGTTGTCAGGCTCCAGGGAAAGGGTCACCTCGGTGTCCCATTCGATACAGCCTGAAGCATTGACGTACATCTGGCCGTTCACATATTTCGGTGCTTTGTACTTCAGTTTTCCCGGCACGTCGCACTGGGTCACCTGCACATACTGGAGTTCCCTCTTGAGGTGCTCGGCGGTAAGCATCGCCATCCGGTAGGTGTCGCCATGGACCTGCGTCTTCTGGAAGGCATTGAATCCACCTTTCTGCATAAGGATGATAATAAGAAGAATTGCTGAGAAAAGGCCTACAACGACAAGCGTCTCCACGAGGCTGATGCCGCTCAATCCCGCTGCCCTGAGGCATCTGTTCCTGCCGCCTTTAGTTATACTTGTAGATATAGGTGAAGACCGAATATTCACGCTCCGCCCCTTCTTCTTCCCAGTATACGGTGACGGTGATTTTCTTGAGATCAGTGGCGCCTCCTTCAAGGGCGTCATGGACCTGGTATTGAAAGCCTTCCTGGCCGGGGACACCGGTTTTCGCCGTGGTGACGCTGGTGAGGAAGTCTTTCCTGAGGGTATCCTCGGTCTCGACCATTATGCGGTATGCGATGGTGCTTGCCGTGTGGCGCATCCTGCTGCCCCCGCCGGCCTTCATGGAATAGAGCTGGGCCCCCACAAGGCCAAGGGCTGCAATGGAGAGGATGGCAAGCGCCACCAGCAGCTCGGCAAGGGTGAAGCCCCCCGGAGAGCCGCTAAAGGTTCGAGATGACCACATAGACGCTTCTTCCCCCTTCGCCGGGCTTTCCTCCCCCGCAGATCTCACGGATTACCCGCTCGCGCTTCTTGCTGAGGTTTCCCTCCTTGTCCTCTTTTTCAAGATCACACCACTGGAATTTTTTCTGCGCTGAGTTGGCGGGATCTGCGAGGTATTTGAAGCGCTTGGCGAGCATGGGCCTCAGGATGCCGTAGGCATCGCCGGGCTTCGACGCGCTGTAGGAGCTTCCGTTGAAAGTCCTTATGGAGTCGGGGCGGTAGGCGACAGAGCTGAGCAGGTAGAGCAAGCCGTCCGAGTCCGTTGAGGTGGCCTTGAAGTTCAGATGGGCATTCAGGCCATTCCTGTCGTTATCAAGATCTTCGGGCTCCTCAGGGACCTCATTGTCTTCAGTATCATCTCCATCGTCCTCATCGATTTCTTCCCAGTTTTCCTGGTAGTAGTCGAATTTCACCGGCTCTATGGTGCTCCATTCCGTATTGTAAATCTCTTCTTCGGTTTTCTGCCCTGCCTCAAAGCAGTAAAGGGTATCGGGACCTGCTATGTTATAGCGGCCGTAAAGTGTTCCCTCGGGCGTGACTGAAAGAGCCTGGATATTGCCTGCGTAACGATCCGGAGGGGTATATTTCACAAAAGGCTCGTCGGGATTGTCGTTTTTATACCGGTAGTATTCTTTCGGCGCTGCGGGAAGGCACTGCCAATCTTTATCTATGCCCACCTGGGGGGGTGAGGCTCCCTGGGGAACCTCTTTGAAGCCATTGGGGAATCGGTACACCGTGTCGATGCCTTCCCTGTTATAGCGCGCATAGAGGTTGCCGTTCTTGTCAACGCAGAGGTTGGAGAGATTACAGGCGAAATTGTCGGGCTCCTTGAGGATGGGCCTGCCGTTTTCATTCACCCTGTTGAGGTAATGGCTGTTCGGTGCCGGGGGGAGATTCTCCCACGTGGGATTTTCAGGATCGTTGAGCTTTTCGAGGTCGAGGCGGTAGATGGTATCAGGGCCCCCCTTGTTCCAGCGGGCATAGAGGTACTTTTCACCGTCAGTGGCAAGATCGCCGAGCCACTGCACGGGCTTTGTCTCCTTGCAGGTGGGCTCGCCCTTGCTGTTGTAGTACACCTGGCTCGGAGGTTTTATGGACTCCCATCCCCGGGAGGGATTATAGCGGTAAAGGGCGTCGGGGCCGATCTTGGGCCATACCCCGTAAAGGTTGCCCTTGTTGTCGGCGCATAGATCCCTTATACGGGGAGCAATTTTATAGTTATAGTTCGAATCGGTGGGCTTGGCGCTCTCGTTTTTTATCTCCTTGGTGAAGTTGTTCTTCCAGTATACCCGGAGAGGAACGTCCTCCACCAGCTTCCACACTCCCCCACCCTCGCGGTAGTATACCGGGTCAGCGCCGGCGACGTTTCTCGTAGCATAGACCACCGGCATCGTCGTGTCCTTTTTCACGACGGCCACATAATCCTGCCATACCCTCTGGGGGCTCGCATAGTTCACTATGCCTCGGCCGTGGATATAAAGTATGCCGGGGACCGTGCTCTGGGTAATCCATGCCTGGATCCTGTCGGCTCCCTCATCGCGCTGGTAGACAGATGAGGGAGGATTATTTACGGGCCAAGAGCTCAATGAACTGCTTACCAGGTGGTCGGTGTCCCATGAGCTGCCGGTGTCACTTACCATCTCTTTCAGCGCGAGGTTGACGGCCCCCTTGGCAAGGCAGTAAGCCCTGGTTTTGAAATGGCTGTACCTGGTGAACAGGATGTTCTGGCGCACCATGGAGACAGTGACGACGACAAGGGCGAAAATGATGAGCACGAGAAAGATTGCCGTCATGAGGATAAGGCCTCGTGACGGCTTCAAGGGACAGCGTTTTTTCATAAGCCCCCCCTCAGGTTTTATGGATATATTATAGCAAAAAAGGGGGCAGACTCCAAGCCTGTCCCCTTTTTGCTATCACACCGGCCGCGCTAAGGTTTTTCACCCGGGGCGCCGTTCCCTTTCCTGTATACATCCTTTATCCTGTCAAAGACCAGATCGATGGAGCTCATCAGGGAGCCCTGTAGGGGGTTGTCGTTCCCTGAGAAGGATATCCTGGCGTCCTTGAAAATGCCCGAGAGGTTCTGTGTCAGCTGGGGAAGCATCTCCAGGGGCAGGATCTCCTTCTTGATCTCCATGAGGATCTTTTCCTTGTGAACCTCGTCATTCAGAGTGATCTCGTTCACCTTTGACTGGAGCTCCCTGAGCTCCAGCTCCTGGCGGGCTATCTCTTTCTGCTTCTCAATCTCGAAGAGCTTCAGCTCGCTTTCGATGGTGATTTTCTTCTCCTCGGAGAGCTTCCTGCTCTCGAGCTCCGATATCTTCAGGGCGGCGTCGGCGGCAATCTTCTTCTCCTCGTATTCGCGGCTTTTCTCAAGCTCCGCTATCTTGATGCTGTTGTCCGCCGTGATCCTCTTGTCGTCAAGCTCCCTTTTCTTCTCGAGCCTGTCCTTCTCGAGCTGCAGCGTCTGGCTCGCCATCTCGAGCTCCGAGTCCATCTGCGCTATGGTCACGGACTTGCTGGTCTCGATCTCGGAGAACTGCGCCGTTTTCCTTATCTTGTCGCGGGCCTCGGCCTGGAGCTGCGCGAGGAGCTTTTCATCGGGGCAGAAGACCTGGGCCACCTGGAGGACGTCCACCTTGATCCCCCATCCTTTTTTGTCGCCATGGCCTTCCACGATGGGGATCACGGCCTCCTTGAGATGCTCGGTGAGGGTTGTTTTCCTCTCGTTGATGCACTGGTCCATGGTCATTGCCGCCACGATGGCGCGGAGCTCGCCGAGGCAGATGTCGCCCAGCGCGCGGGCTATGGGATCGCGGCCAGGGATGAAATCGAAGAGCGATGCGGCAAGCTCCACATCGGTGATGCGGTAAATCACGATCCCCTTGAACCTCAGGGTGATGCCGTCCACGCTCTCCTGGTGCATCTGGAAGCAGTATTCCATGGTGGTGGTGGGCACAAAGACGAAACTGTCCCATGGATAAACCACAACGCTCGCCCCGTTGCCCATGTTCTGCATTTTCCCGTCCTTGATGATGATAAGGCACTCGCTGGGCTTGGCAGTAATCCTTCTGAAAAAGAACATGATTACAAGCCTCCTTTATGATGGATACGATGAGTCCCATTGTAGTTATTTTAGCACAGGCGGGGCAAATTATCTGTACTCCAGAATGTCTAGGTCTTTTGACATTCATTTGGTGAATTCTTGTGAAGTGTGGTTTTTATGGCTATGCCCCGCAGCAATGGAGGAAATATTCCTCACCAGCAAGAAAAATACCACAGACAGGGAGGCTTCAATGGCAACAAAAGGAAAAGGCAGGACATCCTGCAGTGACACCGGGGAGAAACTGGAGAGAACGGCGGAGATCCAGCGCGCCCTCAACGGCCTTCTTCTGCTTTCCCTCGAGGATATTCCCCTTGAAGAGCTCCTCTCGAAGGCGCTTGGCCTCATTCTTTCGTTGCCCTGGCTTATCGTGCAGTCAAAGGGAGGGGTATTTCTTGTTGATGAGGAGAGCGGCTCGCTGGTGATGAGAGCCTCAAGCGGCCTTGACGACCATGTAAAGGCCGCTTGCAGACAGGTGCCCCTGGGTCACTGCCACTGCGGCATCGCTGCAGTGAAAAATGAGATTCAGCAATCGTGCTCACTGGATGAGCGCCATTCGATCTGCTATAAGGATATAAAACCTCACGGCCACTGTTGCGTGCCGATCAGCCGCGGCACCACAATACTTGGCGTTATCTGCCTTTACCTTGATGAAGGCCACACCCATGATAAGGGGGAAGTTGACTTTCTCAGGGGGGCGGCCGACACTCTGGCCAACGTGGTCTGGAGAAAAAAGGCCGAGGAAGCCCTCAAGAGAGCCCATGATGAGCTTGAGGAGAAAATACGCCTCCGCACGCTTGAACTTGAGGAAAAAAACGAGGCTCTCAGGGAGTCAGAGGAAAAATTCAGGGAGCTTTTTCATAACGCCAATGACATGATGTTTCTTTACGGTCTCACCGACGAGGGCAGGGCCGACTTCTTCATCGAGGTGAACAGCGTGATCTGCAGGATGCTTGGGTATGGGAGGGAAGAGTTCCTCGCCATGTCCCCCGGCGACTTTCTTCCACGGGAAGAAGCTGATACATGCGTGGAATACAATATGAGCCTTATTGATAGAGGCCACGATACCTGTGAGACAGTCCAGATCACGAAAGACGGCAGGATGATACCCGTGGAGGTCAGCGCCCACCTCTTCAGGCTCCGGGGGAAAAAGGTGGTGCTCTCCATATCGCGCGACATCACCGAGCGCAAGGAATCAGAGCAGAAGCTCGAGAAGACCCGCGATGAGTTTGTTCATACCCTGGTCCATGACCTGAAGAGCCCCCTTACGGCCATATTAAGCTACCTGCGCCTTATCGTGGATCCCAGGTTCGGGGAGATCTGCGACAAGAAGCTTGAGTTTGCCGGCCTGGCCCGCGATTCAGGCGAGATACTTCTCTCGATGATCAATAACATCATTAATGACGCAAGGCTCGAGGCGGGACAGGTGACCTACCATCCCGAGGACTTTCCTCTTGACGGCCTTGTGGCCGATCTCAGGAAAGCCTTTGAAGGGATCGCGCTGCTTGGTAAGGTCAGCATGGAGTTCCGCTGCGGCGGGGGCCTGTGGGTTCATGCCGACAGGGACAAGGTGAGGGAGATCTTATTCAACCTGCTCTCAAATGCCCTGCGCTTCACCCCCGAAGGGGGGACTGTATCGGTCACGGCGCAGCTCGAGGGAGATAAGATTGCCTTCAGCGTCGAAGACACGGGAAGCGGCATTCCTGAAGCGGAGCAGCAGAAGATATTCGAGAAATACGGGCAGGCAAAAGGCGAGCGCCGCGGTTCGGGCCTCGGGCTTTACATAGTGAAGAGGTTCCTGGAAGGCCAAGGCTCGGACATTACCGTGAAGAGCGCTCCCGGCAGGGGAGCCGGTTTCTTCTTCAGCCTCGATAAAGGCTCGCCTCCCCTTGAGAGCGACAAAAAAAAGAGCTTCATTCTTGTTGCGGGAGCCGATGATCGTGCAGCTTCACTTTTGTCACTGGCTCTTCCTGAAGACAGCTACACCATAGCCCGCGTGAAATCAGGCAAGGAGGTCATCGGGAAAGTGCTCTCCTCGAAGCCTGAGTGTATCATACTCTATGAGAGGCTTCCCGATATGGAAGTGCTCAAGCTGCGCTCTGTGCTCAAAACGGTCCATGAGGCTCTGGGAATCCCCGTGATTCTCATCTCGTCCCACTTGCTCCCCGAATGGGAAGGACAGTTTGACGCCATTATCCCCATGCCCCTCAACACCCACCTGCTGAGGGAGCAAGTGGAAAAAGCGCTCGGGATCAGTGGGCGCCATACTCCCTGAGCATTGCCTCCATGTCGGCAAAGCCCCTTGAGACCGCCAGTTCGAGGGCCGTCTGGTGGTTCTCGTCGCGGCAGGTCATGTCGGCTCCCTTTTCAATGAGGAGCATCGCAGTCTTCACCTTGTTTTTCAGTTGGTGAGGCTGGCTTTCAGGGGGAACATTTGTACGATAGTCCGTCCTGAGGGAAGCGGCAAAGTGGAGGGGCGTCATGAGGTGGCAGTCCGTGGCGTTCACGTCGGCCCCCTTCTCTACGAGGAGTGCCGCGACTTCATAGTTGCCCTGCAGAGAGGCCAGGTGAAGGGGCGAAGTCCCGTCAATATCCTTCTCGTTGGCATTGGCCCCCGCAAGGAGCAGGAGCCTTGCCGTCACAAGATCGCCCCTGTGGGCTGCATGGTGGAGCGATGAGCCCCACTGAGGCTTGAGCCAGTGGAGAAAGACCAGGATGGCGGCAAGGCCTGCGACGACGAGGAGCACCTTGAGGACCAGGGGGAGCTCCATGACCCTTTCGTGGAGCCGGGCAAGGCAGCAGAGAAAGATCCAGAGAGGATCGGTGAGGGAGCGGGGAGAAAGGGCCGCCGCCCGGTGAAAAACGTTGTCAAGGTGATAGGCGGCAAGGCAGGTGCAGCCGGTGAGCAGAAGCAGGAGCGCATGCTTTGTTTTCATATGAGTTTCCCCCAGTCTGGTGTTAAAATTACAGCACCTGTGCGAAGAGGCCCTGAAGCCTCTCGCCAGGCGTGCGGTGCGCCTCGTAATCATATATGATAAGGCCGCAGCGGCTCTCCATGATGAAGGCGCTCCCGTCATCATGGGAAGGACCGGCTCCCGGGGGCCAGAGCTCCCCGAGGGGCCCTCCCGGCCCTCCGTCAATCTGTTCCAGCGGTGACCTGTCCTGAAGCTCCTTGAGCCTCTCCAGGTCAGAGCGGGCGGCAGCGGGAGCCTTTTCACCTGCTGTTCCACTGTATTCAAGCGCAGTTTTTGCCCATTCGATGGCTGCCCAGCGGGCGTTATCGTTAATCCACCTCTGATCCTCGGGATGAAGGGTCATCCAGGCGGCCATGACCGCTGCAAGCTCTCCACGGGCGCACCAGTATGCGCTGTCAGCCACTCTCAGTGCCGCATGGGCCGGCCAGTGCTCATGAGAGCTTTTCTGTACCGCAAGCCATGCTTTTTCAACCTCCCGGACCTCTTCACAGGGAGATAGATAACGGCCGCCCATCCTGTGCCTTTCACTCATTCTGAAAGCAACATCCTGGGCCATTATCGCGTTGCGGAGCCTCCTTATGTATTCATCATGGGCCTTGTAACGCTTCCATCCCTCATCGCCGCCATAAGAGCCTTTCGCATAAGTCAGGGCGAAGGCAATCGAGCAGCGCACATAGCAGTTCCTCGCGGCGCCGCCAAGGATGGCGAGAGGAGCCACCCTGGCCGCCATCCGGGCCGAAAGCGCTGCAAGCGCAGCGGGAGGGAATTTTTCGAGCCTCTCTGTCTCTTCCATAGGTGATGTCCCTTCTTCCCCTTTTTCCATGGATCCTCAGATCCCGCTATGTCCGCGGGTACTTTTCATGCCTGACCGGGATATGCCGTTCTTACATTCTGTCTTTCCGCTTCCTTCTCCTCTCGGCTTTCTTCCAGCTCCCCGCCTTGGGAGTCTTCCGATCCTGCTGGCAATCTCGGCCCTTACCGCCTCTCCGGACACTCATTCAACAGTCTCACTCTCTTTCACCTGATTATGCTCGGCGGTCTCATCACCGCTGATTTCCCTCTCCATCCGAAATATGAAGGCATTTCCCTTTTCCCGGGCCTCGGCCCAGATCCTCCCGCCATGCTTTTCGATGATTTCCCTGGCAATGAAAAGGCCAAGGCCTGCTCCCCTGACGCCTCCTGTCTCATCTGCCGAAAGGCGCGAGAACTTCCTGAAAAGCTTCTCCTTTTCCTCGCCGGTGAGGGACCTGCTGTCATTGTAAAGCTCAATGGTGGCAAAAGAGCCTTCAGCTCTCCCTGAAAGGATTATTCTCCCACCGGGCGGGCAGTAATTGAGGGCATTTCCGGCGAGGTTATTAGCCATGACGAGGAGGAGATCAGGATCTGCCAGGACCTTGATATTCTTGCCAAGGTTATTTATGATTTTAATGTTCTTCTCAGCGGCGGCCTTTGCAATCACCTCAAGGGCACCATGAAAGATTTCCTCATTGAGGAGCACCGCGCGTTTTGAGAGAACCGCTTCGTCCTTTTCAAGACGGCTCAGACTCAGGAAATTGTTCACTGTTGCATTGAGATAGTCGAGTTCCCCTGCAACGGCGTCAAGAGCAATGCGCTGCCTTGAATCTATGACGCCAATTATGCCATCTCGCACCGAGGAGGTATTCATCATCATCGAGGAGATGATGCCCTTGAGTTCACGGGACAGGAAGCTCATAAGGCCAAGGTAGCTGCTGTTGAGAGCCTCAAGCCTGCTTTTGGCGTCTTCCAGCTTTGAAGTGGCCGTCTCCAGTTTTTCATTGGCATTCTGCAGCTTCTCATCGGTGATCTCCAGCTTCAGGCTCGTTTTTTCCAGCTTTTCATTGGCGGTGATGAGGCTCTTCTCCCTCTCCTGTATGGCTGTGGCCATCGAGTTGAAGGAGCTCGCCAGCGCGTCAAGCTCCTTCACGGCAGTTTTTTCCTCCACGCGGCAGTCAAGGCTGCCGTGTGAAAGATCCTCGATGCCGCCAAGGACCTTCAGGATGGGGCCGGCGATAGTCTCCACCAGCAGGAAGGCGATAATGAGGGCAATGATTATCACGACCAGGAGGCCTGCAGAGAGGCTCAGGAAGATATTCCACTCCATCTTCCTGAAAGGCTTCTCCATGGTTCCCACGTAGAGCATGCCGATTATCTCGCCGTCGATGTTCTTTATAGGCTCATAGGCCGTGAGGTACCGGTCGGTGACGACAAAGGCCCTGTCCAGGCACATGGCCCCCTGGCGGATCACCTTTTCATAAGCTCTGGAAGGTGCCCTGGTACCCACTGCGCGCTTCCCGCTGTCGTCCAGCACGTTAGTGGCGACGCGCACGTCATCAATGAATATGGTCACGATGTCCGTGGTCTTCTGATCGGCCCTCCTGTCTTCAAAGACCGTGTCGTGAATCCTGTCCACGAGGGTGAAGTTCCTGTTGAGGATCTCCCCTCCCGCAAGGATTCCTATATAGTTGCCGTTCCAATCGAAAAAGGGGCGGGCATACTCAAGCGCCATGGCTCTTTTCAGCACTTTCTCCTTCGAGGGGCGCGACTGCGGCGTGTCGATGATCTCCATCTCGGAGCGCTCGCAGAGGCTCTGTCCGAGGGACTTCAGCTCCTCTTCGCCTATGATCCTCGTGCCCAGCGACTCCCTGCGGGTCTGTTCCGCTTTCTTGACTATCCTGCTTTTCGTAGAGTCCCCCTCCCTGACCAGCACAAGATAGTCAAGTCCCTCCCTTCCGCGGAACTCTCCGAGATCGTCTCCGGCTTTCGCGAGGGAGACTACGGACCGTATCCTGAAAAGCTCCTGGTCAAAGACGAACTGCGCCATCCTGAGGTCGCTCTGGAGCTGTTTCTTGGCCCTGTCGAGGACATAGTACCTTACGATGAAATGGTTCATCGCGGTCTTGATGATTCCCAGGGAGGCAATCAAGGCCACGAATGCGATAATGATATGGGTTTTTATGCTTCTTGCGGGTTTCATGGTCAGAATTACATGATTATTTCAAAAAACAGGGCTGGGTGTATGCTTTTTCGCCGCTCTCGGGCTCCATCGTCTCCTTGATATTGATGGCATTGACATGGAGGTGTTTTTTTTCGAATTTCGCCGTCACTTCCTCGCCGGGAATGACAATGAAGGACCTGGAGTTGAGACCCTTATAAGAGGTGACCTTGTTGTGGTCGGTAATGACGCGGAAATTATAGCTGTTATGCCTGTACCAGAAAGTGGTGACATCAGGCGGCGAGTCGCCGTCTGACTCGTTGGTATGGCAGTGCGTCATGCCTTTGTACCATGACGTTTCACCGGCACAGACAGGAAGGCTGGCGAGGAAGAGAGTGATGAGAACGGCCATAAGGATTTTTTGCATCGGCTTGCACCTCCCGGGTTTCTTACAGATTAGAGGGCGCCGCCCTGTTTTCCTCCACAGGGGAATACCTCGAGAGGAGGAAAAGGAAAAGGGAAGAATGTCTCTTCACATGCCATTGGCATGCTTTGAAAACCAGGGGTGCCCACTATGAATGAAGCCCTTTTTCTCTTCCTGATGATAGTGATTCTTGCACTCGTTTTTGATTACATAAACGGGTTTCATGATACGGCAAATGCCATTGCTACAGTTATCTCTACCCGTGTGCTCTCGCCTCGGGCAGCGGTTTTCATGGCAGCGGTCCTTAATTTTGCGGGCGCCCTCATGGGCACCGAAGTGGCAAAAACCATAGGGGCAGGCATAGTGAATGTGAAGATTGTCGAGGGATGCCAGGCCCTCGTTCTTGCGGCGCTTGTCGGCGCCATTATATGGAACCTCATCACGTGGTATTTGGGGCTCCCGAGCAGCTCGTCCCATGCCCTCATCGGCGGCCTTATAGGGGCCGCCATTGCATACCGCGGTGTCAGAACCCTCAACGTGGCATCCATCATGGAGAAGGTTGTCCTGCCTCTGGTAATGTCGCCTTTTGCAGGCTTTACCGCCGGCTTTCTCTTCATGCTGGCCCTTTCATGGATCTTCTGCAAGTCCCACCCCCACACGGTGAGGAGAGTCTTCGGGAAGCTGCAGCTTGTCTCGTCGGCTTTCATGGCCCTCTCCCATGGCACTAACGATGCCCAGAAATCCATGGGCATCATCACCCTCGCCCTCTTTCTTTTCGGCTATATCCCCACCGTGGAGGTGCCTCTCTGGGTCAAGCTAGCCTGTGCCTGCGCAATGGCTATGGGCACTTCATCGGGAGGGTGGCGCATCATCAAAACGATGGGCCACAAGATCTTCAAGCTCGAGACAATCCATGGCTTTGCCGCCGAGACCTCCGCCGCGCTTGTCATCACGACGGCCACCCATTTCGGCGCGCCTATCAGCACCACCCACGTAATCTCCTCGAGCATCCTGGGCGTAGGTGCCACAAAACGTCTGAGTGCCGTGAAATGGGGGATAGCGGGGAACATAGTGGTCGCCTGGATCCTCACTATCCCGGCATCGGCCCTGATCTCGGCCCTTATCTTCTGGCTTGTCGATCTGATTGGCCTCTGCTGAAAAAAAAGGCAGGCCCCGGTCTTTTACACCGGCACTTCCACCTTGCCTGCCAGCACTCTCCCTGCCTCTTTCGCCTCTTCCATGAGCTCCGTCTTCTTCTCGAGATCTCCCTTGTTCATTACCCCTGCGGCGGCGAAGTAAGGCATCGGCTGGTAACTCAGGAAGCCGAACATCTCGTTGGTATACTTGAAGTAAGCGCTGAACATGTGGTGATCAGGCTGGGCCTGCGCGTAAGCCATCAGCACCTTCATCGAGGGTTTCAGCCTTGAGGTGAAGTCAGGCCTCATGAAGGCCACGAGGCGGTCAAAGAATATCTTGGCGATTCCCGACATCTGGCCCATGTAAACGGGCGTCGCGATGGTGAAGGCATCGCATTCCCTGATGGCCTTGTAGAAGATCTGCATGTCGTCCTTGAGGCGGCACTCGCCGTCATGCTGGGCGCAGTAATAGCAGGCCTGGCACTGGCCGTACTTGTGATCGTTGAGATAGAAAATCTCAGTCTCAGCTCCCTGCTCGTGTGCGCCTTCCAGTATCTGGCGGAGCAGGGCATCGGTATTAGATCCTTTGCGGGGGCTTGCCATAAAGCCGATTACTTTCATCTCATCTCCTCCTTGTGCTCTCTTTTTTCCTGTGACTCCTTTTGAGAAAGGAGCGTATCACTGATAAAAAATTACAGAGCGGGCGGCAAATATCCTTTTCCTCTTTAATGACAGGCGGTAAATGGCCTGGGGGTACCGGAAAAATTTCTTGTCATGAAGGCATATTTTTGATACAATGGCAGGGGACAGAGAGCGCAGTCACCCACTCCTTCAGAAGACAGGGGGATGCATATGGACACCGGAAAAATTGGCGACAGCAAAGGTTTTGCTCATTTCCAGAAGCTTGGCGAGGAGAGGCCGGCCGCTGCCGAAGGCCTCCAGGCCGGCCAGGCCCGCGACAAGGTGGACCTGGGCCATAAGGCAGGGGAGGCACCGACACCACCGGGAGCCGGCAAGGAGGGGCAAATCTCCGATACCTTCTCGCGGCAGCCTTCTTTAAAGGATTTTGAGGCTCCTGCGCTTCCCCCCGGTGACAAAGAATCTCCCCGGCCTGCCCAGCCCGATACTGTCACAGCCCCAGGAGAGAAAAGCGTGACAGAAGTGACGGTGCCGCAGGATAAAAAGCCTGCCGACATCAGCCAGACCCCGGCGCTGAAAGAATCAGGCGACACCATGACCGTCTCTGTAGGTGCCGATAACACCATCATCGCACCGCAAACGCCTTCCGTCGCGACGCCGGTGAAGATCAGGCTGGAAGACAGCTCGGCCCTTTTCGGGAAAATGGCGAAAGACCCCAGCCTCTCAACAGACTTTTTCCGCTCACAGGTTGAATCGATGAAGACAAAGGAGGGCAGGGATTCCGTGAAAGCCCTCTATGATCAGGTTTCCCAGGATCCCAAGGCCTCGCAGCTTTTTCTGGAGATGCAGCTCGGCGTGCTGAAGACCGGGGGAGGCCCGCAGGTGATCTCGGCGCTCTTCCGTGAGGCCTCCCAGGACGGCGGGCTTGCAGGGAGCCTCCTGGAGCAGCATCTCTCGTCTTCCATGACTGACGGGGGGAAAAAGGCCCTTGGTGAGTTCATGGGTGAGGTGGCAAAGAATCCCTCCCTTGCCGCAGAGCTTTTACAGGTCCACAGTGCAGCGCTTGGAGGGGAAGCAGAGAAAGCAGTGGCACCCGATGGGCAGAAGGCAGCGGCGGCAGAAGGCGAGAAGGCCGCGGCACCTGGCGCTGCAAAACCGGCTGCCGACGGGGGAAAGCTGCTGCTGACTGATATGTATCTGGAGGCATCAAAAGATCCCGCCCTTTCAAAAAGCCTTCTCCAGGCGCAGCTCGCGGCCCTCAAGACCGATGAGGGTAAGAAAGCTGTCGCCGGGCTCCTCGCAAAAGCGGCAGAGGACCCCACTCTTGCAGGGGCTCTCACCGGCACCCTGAGAAGGGCCGCCTCTTCAGAGGAGGGAAGGAAGCTTCTCACTGAATTTTATGGGGCTCTCGGAGGGCGGAAGAACGAGTCCCTCTCGGCTGCCTATATGAAGCTCCAGGCGAGCTCCCTCGCGACAGAAGCGGGCAGGAGCGATGTGGCGGCCCTCCTGCAGGAGAGCGCAAAAGATCACGACCTCTCCACCATGCTCCTGAAGGTCCAGGGCTCCGCCGCGCGAAGCGATGAAGGAAAAGCGGCTCTCAAGGAATTCCTCGTGGCGTCGTCAAAAGATACCGGCCTCTCGTCTGCCCTGGTGAAAGCGCAGGCCGAGGCGACGAAGACTCCCCTCTTCGGCCCTGACGCTGAGCGCCCGGGGAAAAAGGACACGAGGGGCGTGGGTGCTTTCTCCGGTCTCGTCTACCATGCGTCAAAGGACAGCGAGCTCTCGTCCCAGCTGCTGGCCGTCCAGGCAAAGGCCCAGGAGACGGCCGACGGTCATCAGGCCCTTGAAGATCTCCTCACTAATTCCTCTAACTATACCGGCGTCTCGAAGAACATCCTGAAGACCAGCACTGCCGCCATGCAGAGCGAAGGGGGCAAAGGGAGCATCGGCGCCGTGCTGGACGGTGTCTCGAAAGGCATGGGCTCAGCCCTGTCCTGGCTCGGGATCAAGTCAAGCGCGATGAAGTCAAAAACCGGGCAGGAGGTCGTGAGCAAGTACAATACCGAAGTGAGCCAGCACCCTGAGCTTGCCGCCAAGGAGATGGAGGCCTGGAGCACCGCCCTCAAGAGCAAGCTTGGCGTGGAGAAACAGGCCGAGCTCAACAAGCAGATGGCGAAAGCTCCTGATGTGGCTTCATCGAGTCTGAAGGTAAAGGCTTCGGCCATGGAGACCCCCCAGGGCACCCAGGCTCTCAAGGAGTTCAACAACCTCACCAGCCAGCGCCCGGAGCTGGCGGCATCGGAGATCAGGGTACGCGAAAGCGCGCTGAAATCCCAGGAATCTCCCGAGGCCGGGAAACAATACCTTGCCTCGGCAGCCAGGAACGCCGACGTGGCCGCATCGGAGGTGAGGATAAGGGAGAGCGCCCTCAAGAGCTTTGACGACTCTTTCGCGATGAAGGACTATATCGCTGCCGCCGGCAAGAATCCCGAGGTGGCCGCGCATGAAATAAAAGTGAGGACAAGCGCCATCATCTCCCAGGAAGATCCCGGTGCCCTGAAGCAGTACCTCACCGCCGCCGGCAAGAATCCCAACGTGGCGGCAAAAGAGGTGGTGCTTGAGCAGAGCGCCCTGAAATCCAGGGAAGCTCCCGGCGCGGTGAAAGAGCTCTATGTCGAAATGAAGAAGGACAGCGACCTCTCTGCGGCCCACGTGAGCCTGGAGAAGGGATCCCTCAAGAGCTATGAGGATCCCGGGGCCCTGAAGAATCTTTACCTCGAGATGAGGGGCGACAGCGAAGTGTCGGCAGCCCACGTGCGGGTGGAGCAGAGCGCCTTAAAATCCAGGGAGGCTCCCGGCGCGGTAAAAGAGCTCTATGCCGAGATGAAGAAGGACAGCGAAGTGTCGGCAGCCCACGTGCGGGTGGAGCAGAGCTCGATGAAGTCCACCGAGGATGCCGGGGCCCTCAAGGAATTCTACAATGACCTGAAGAAGGACAGCAACCTCTCTGCATCCCACGTGCGGGTGGAGCAGAGCTCGATGAAGTCCACCGAGGATGCCGGGGCCCTCAAGGAATTCTACAATGACCTGAAGAAGGACAGCAACCTCTCTGCATCCCACGTGCGGGTGGAGCAGAGCTCGATGAAGTCCA
>JAVHLM010000008.1 GCA_031082125.1 Candidatus Eremiobacterota bacterium | reverse complement strand
CACGGCCTCCGGACCCTCACCATAAGGGGCCGGGCTCCCCACAATCTCACCTTCTTCTTTGGCGCCCCTGAAATCGGTGAACCTTTCCTGGTTTATAGGAACGGCTCAAGAAAGCGGCTTTGAGCCGAAAGCCCATAGTGCAGGAGGACAGGGGAAATTCTCCTATCAGGACAGCGCTTGGGTCTGTCCCTCCAGCTGCATCCACACACAGGCAGAACCTGCTGGCCCGGAGATTTTCCCATGGCCTCTCGATACTGGCCTTGCAGGGCCGCGGTGAAAGAGTCTCTGCGGCCATTGTCGCGGTAGCCGCTTTTTTTCTCTCACGCTTGACATATTCCAGGAATATGCTATAATACTAAATTGTCATCACACCGCGGGGTGGAGCAGTCAGGAAGCTCGTCGGGCTCATAACCCGGAGGTCGTTGGTTCAAATCCAACCCCCGCAACTTTATATGGAAACGCCCCTGAAGGGCGTTTTTCTATTTCGTTTGCGCCTTTCCTTTTCAGCGGCGAGGTGCCCCCGCCTCCCGGGGAAGGCTTTGCCGTGAAGGCAGTGGAGGAAGACCCGAGGGGAGGGGAGAATGTTTCTTTCCATCGCTGATAAAGGAGCACATGCCCCGTGAACTTCTTCAGGCAATTCCCCCGGAGCTTCTGGGTGAGCAACTTCATGGAGCTTTTCGAGCGCATGGCCTATTACGGCATGTATAACGTGCTTGCCCTCTACCTTACCGGGCAGATAGGGGAAGGATGCCTCGGGTTCTCCAAGCAGTCAACAGGGCTGATGATGGGAATCTATACCTTTTTTCTTTATATGATCCCCATCTTCGGCGGGGCCATGGCGGACCGTTACGGCTACAAAAAGGCCTTTGTCTTTGCCCTCTCTTCCCTTTCCATAGCCTATTTTACCATGGCTTATACGAAGTCTTATTACGCAATCTTTGCGGCCCTTATGCTCGTATCGATGGGAGGGGCCGTCTTCAAGCCCACCCTCACGGGCACCATAAGCAAGACCACCGACGAGAAGACAAGCTCCCTCGGTTTCGGCATCTATTATATGATCGTGAACATCGGCGGGTTCCTCGGCCCCCTCGTGGCGAGCACCCTGAGGGTCCACAACTGGAGCTATGTCTTTCTTGCCTCATCGATCTGGGTGGGCCTTATGCTCATTCCCGCCGTGTTTCTTTACCGCGAGCCGGGAGAGAGGGATGCGAAGGAAAAGGAGCGCCACGGCTTCGGGCATGTCATTGCCGATTCAATGCTGGTCATCGCGAACTGGCGCTTCATGACCCTTCTTGTCATATTTTCCGGGTTCTGGATAGTTTTTTTCCAGCTTTTTCTCACCATGAGCCTCTATCTCCGGGATTACGTGAACACCCTTCCCCTGCTGGAGGCGGTGAAAAACCTCTCCTCGGCCCTCCATGCCCCATGGACCGCAGCTCTGGAGCACCGCATAAGCCTTGTGGCTGCAGGGACAATCAGGGCAGGCGAGGCAGTGCCTCCCGAGCTTCTCACCAATCTTGACGCCGGCGCCATTATCCTTTTTCAGCTTGTCGTGAGCCGCATCACCTCATGCTTCAGGCCCCTTCCTGCGATGATAGGCGGT
This sequence comes from Candidatus Eremiobacterota bacterium, assembly GCA_031082125.1. Taxonomy (NCBI): domain Bacteria; kingdom Bacillati; phylum Vulcanimicrobiota; species Vulcanimicrobiota bacterium. The sequence continues at coordinate 270,007 of JAVHLM010000008.1, read as the reverse complement.
ATTGCTGTTGCAGGATGCGCCATGTTTATCGCAGGAAGCACGCAGGTGGTATGGATCGTGCTTCTCTCCATATTTGTCCTGGCCCTGGGCGAGATGGCGGCAAGCCCCAAGTTTCTTGAATACGTGGGAAAGATTGCACCCCCTGAGCAGGTGGCCCTTTTTCTCGGTTACGGCTTTCTTCCCATAGGCATAGGAAGCTTCGTGGCGAACACCCTCGGAGGCACCATGTACAGCCTTCTTGAGGCGCACAGGATCACGCCGATGATGATGTGGTCAGTCTATGGCGCCATCGCCCTGGTCACGGCATTTCTTCTTGCCCTCTACCACAGGTACATCGCGCCCGGCCTCACTTCCCGCCCTGAATGAAGGCGAGGAGCGCCTCCGCCTGAAAAAAAGCCCCCGGGAGGCAGCGCTCCCGGGGGCGCTTTTACCTGGTGATCATTTCAATGAAAGCCTGGATTCGTGTCTTGAGCTGCCCGGCATCCTGCTGGCTGTAGTCCGTCTCGATCCTGAGAAGGGGTACGGCGGCTTTTTTCAGAGCCTGCTCCACGCGGTAGCTCTCCACCATGTAGGGGGTGCAGAACGAGAGGGCATAATGGATCACGCCGTCGGCCTTGAGCTCTTTCGCCATCTCCACTATGTGGTCAAGGCGCTCATCATTGGGCGTGAAGCAGGCGCAGTCTATCTGAAGGTAGCGGTCGGCGATACGCTCTATGAGGGCCTCGACGGTGTCGCCTTCAGCTTTGACGTTATTGCGGATGTTGCGCATCCCCACGCAGGACTCCTCGCCGACGATAACGGCGCCTGAGGTCTCCACAAGGTGGGGGAGCTTCCAGTTGGGAACGGCCATGGGGCACCCTGAGATCAGCAGGCGCGGGGTCTCTTTTGGAAAGACGCCCTCGCCCTTTTTCACCCGCTCTTCCAGCTCGTCGGCAATGGCGTTGATCTGCCTGGTGAAGCGGGTGATGTCATCGTAAAAAGAGACCTGGCTGATGAGAAGAGCGTCCTTCCCGGAAATGGGGGCAGGGCTGTGGGCGCGCAGGCGCGCTATGCGGTTGAGGGCATCGCGCTTGCGGTTCACAAGTTCAATGCTCTCCCTGAGCTTCCCGGGCTCCATCTTTTTCCCCGTGGTTTTTTCAAGCTGCTCTCTCAGCCTGTGGAGCTCGGCGATCCAGAGATCCCTGTCAATGGAGTTCTTCAGATGAGGTATCTCCATCACGTAGAGGCTCTTGATCTCCCTGAAGATGTCATATGCCTTTTTCTTCCCGTCACAGGTAGTCTCGCCTATGATGAGGTCCGCTGATTCCACGTAAGGGCATACACGGGCAAGGGTAAAGCCGAAGAATGCCTTGATAAGGCTGCAGGTGGATCGGGGAAGGTACCGCTCCGCCTCGGCGAATCCCACCTCGGCGCCGGCGCAGAGCCCTATGGAGACGCCGTCCAGGGCCAGGATCATCTCCTCGGGCACAAAGACGCAATAGGTGCCGATAATTTTCTTTCCGGTCTTTTTGTCCTGCTGGAGCTCCTTGATACGGAGGCCATGGACCTCGCTCATCACGAAGTCCAGATATTTCATCCCCTCGGGGCGGTCCTTCTGGGAAAAATAGACATCGACGTAATAGCTTCCAAGCACCTTGAGAAGGCTGTCGTGGGCTTCGAGGTCAAGGCCAAGCTCCTTCCACATGGGAACGTAAGATTCAGTGGCAGTGGTCATAACAGTCTCCTTTCGTTTATTCTGGCATGGGATAAGCCTCATCACTGAACGGCCGCTGCGGTGAAGAGAAGGGAAGATCCGTTACCGTGAAAATGAGGACTTACCGGGGAGACAGGTAAGAGGCTTCATCAATGCCAGGTCCCTGCTCCCGGAAAAAACTGATAAAATGGCACCTGCACGCAGGTGATGATCTCACGGGAGATCAATTTTTCATTGACAGGGACACGGCACTCACCTCCTTTGGCACTCCTGTGCTTTATCAGGCGGTTCTCTTTGAGGAAATATTCTCCCCGCCCTCTTCTTCTCCTTCAGAGGCCTCGCCATGCCTGTTCCGCTTTTCCACCCTGGCGAGCTGAATACCCCCGAGAACCATTATGATGCCTGTGATCTGCAAAATGGAAAGGGGCTCCTTCAGGAAAAGGGCTGCAAAGGCTATGACAATGGGGCGCTGCAGGAGCCCCAGCATTGACATCCTTGTGGAGCCGAGCAGATGGATGGCCTCGACGAAGGTGACGTTCGCCACGACGGCGGCAATGCCGACGATAGCTCCCACGGAAAGCGACGGCTTCGCCACCGGCAGGATGAAGGGAATAAATGCGCAAGAGATGAGGCCAGTGATGATGAACATGTAAGACGAGACTATCACGGGAGGGAACTCTGCCGTGATGTCATCCATCCTCGTGCGGTACACCGTTGAGAGCACTATGCTGGAGAAGGCGCACAGGAGGCCTATGGAGCTGAAGGAGACCTCTCCGGTGAGAATCCTGTGGATCTCTATGGTGAGGAGGATGCCGGTGAAGCAGAGGAGGAAGCCCGGCCAGAAGGTCTTTGCAAGCCTCTCCTTCCCCAGCATCTGGTTCACGAGCGCCACTACCGCAGGCGTGGTGGTGATGATGGTAATCAGGATGCTGGCGGGCAGGAACTTGAGGGAATAAAGAATGAGGGCGCTGGTGGCAATGAGGAGCATCCCCATGAAAAAGATGCGCAGCACATTTCTTACCCCGGGCCACCGGGAGCCTTTCAGCAGCAGAAGAACGGCCACGCCGCCGACGATGAACTTGATGACGAGGATCTGCCACGGCGTGGCGCCGTGGAGATAGGCATACTTCGCGATGATGGGCTCTATTGACGATGATACAAGGCAGAGTATCACTATGGCGGCGATTTTCGACCTGGAGGGCTTCGGTGACGGGTCCTGTGATGAATTCATTGCCATTGGTGCTCTGAAGGGTTCTATCCTTTCTTCAGTGCCAAAAAGTAAACTCGTTCTATCCTCTCAAAGACCTGCTTCCATGTAAAGCCTTTCACAAAAGGCCTGAAATGCTCCGCGGGGAGCTCCGTTTCTTTGATTCGCCGGGTTATCTGCTTTCTGAGCGCCTGCGACAGTGCTTCGACAAAGGCCGGGAGCGCTCCTTCATCGGGAGTGTCGGGCCCTCCCTTCATGGGCGGGAGAGCGATTGCTTCCAGTGAGGGGGGGGCATCTCCCGGGAAGAGCTCTTTCAGGGCGGGAAGGTCAGTAGAGACAAGGGAGCAGCCTGAGGCGAGGGCTTCGATGAGGACCAGGGGGAATCCCTCGTAGAATGAGGGGAGCACAAAAATGTGGGAGCGCGCCATGAGCTGAGCGAGCTCATGCTGGGGAAGGGGCCCATGGAGGGTGACTCTCCCTCCCATCACCATGGCTCTTTCGACTATCTCATCTTTCTCAGGTCCGGCGCCGCCCCCTGCGAGGTGGAGGTGCCAGGGAAGATCGGTAAGTAGCGCGGCAGCCTCCAGAAGGGGCATGACTCCCTTGGCCCTGCTGAGCTTCCCCCCATAGACCACCTGGACCTCGCCGGATTCCTTTTTCCCCGGGGAAAAGAGCCTTTCATCGTAGCCGGTGCCTGTCACGTGGAGCCTCTCACGGGCTATTCCATAGAGGGCCTGCACTTCTTCGCGCTGGCTGTTATGAAGCACCATGACGGCCTCGAGACCTTTGCATCCTGAGAGCACCCTCTCGCGGTGCTGGGGGCAGAGGTGAAACTGGCGCACGTCGGTACCATGGCTTGTGGCCACTACAGGGATATCAGGCAAGGCTCTCCTGGCAAGGCTTGTGATAATCCAGAGGTGGTTTGCATGGATGAGGTCGGGCTGAAACTCGCTTACGGCGCTGTTGAGCTTATCCCTGAAACATTCCTCGTACAGGGTCATCTGTTCCCCTGTGAGATCGCAGAACCGCGTGCTGGGGTAGGGCATCACATCGCTCATCCCCGCTACTTTGAAAGGGAGGCCGGGGCTTTCGAATTCGACATAGGTGCAGCACAGTTCCCCCTGGGAGTGAAGAAGGGGCCTTTCCCCCACGGAAACGCCCGCGAGGAGGTAATTGATATGGCCCCTCAGGGCCCCTTCCCGCATGACAGCCTGCACGGTAAGACCACTCCCCGTGGCCTCAGGTTTCTGTGAGAGGAGATGGAGCACTCTCATCGGCACTCTCCTTGGGCAGTCCTTTTTCCTGTGAAATCTGGGCAAGCGAGATATTGGCGTGGAGAAGGAAAAGCCAGCCGAGCAGAATAGGCATGGCAAAGCTCAGCGAGTTCTGGATGAGGGAGAAGGAGAGCCCCTCTTCGCGGGTGAAGCCGAAGGTGGTGAAGACCAGCACGCAGGCATACTGGTGCACCCCCAGCTGTCCCGGCGTCGATGCGATGACAGAGCCAAGGGCAATGGCTATGATGAGGGAAAGGGTCTGGGCGAAGCCCAGATTTACTCCGATGGCCAGGCCCGTCACGTAGTTCACCGCAAGGTAACCTCCCCATATCAGCAGAAAGATCCCCTGGATGAAGAGCACGTCGCGCCAGCTCGTGAGCACGGTAAAGCCCTCCTTCACCGTGGCAATCCTGCATTTTATCTTCTCTACGGGCGCCTCTCCGAAGAGAGGCTTCAGCCTGTCCAGGGTTGTCAGGACAAGCCTGGTGTATCCAAGAACTGCAGCTATAAAGGCAAGCACAAGAGCCACTGCGACAGCGACGGCTGCCGCCGCATGGGTGAAGTGCTTCCCGGGGCCTATCTGGAGCAGCAGGACAAGGAAAAAGATGAGAAGGGTGATCATATCAAAGAGCCTTTCTATGACCACTATGGTGAACGTGTAAGTCCTGCTTGTGCGGTTCATTGTGCCTATCAGGAAAGCCTTGGCGACATCACCAGCCCTTAAGGGAAAGAGGCTGTTTACCATGTAGCCGATCATGAGCCCTTCAAAGATGGCAGGGAGGCTCACCCTGCATTGCCTGCCGAGGAAACGGTAATATATGAGGGAGCGCAGCGCCACGGTAAGACAGAGAATGAGGAGGAAAAGGAGCACGAAGGGTATTTTCACCGTGAGGAAGATTCTTGAAAGGGCGGCCCAGTCGATTCCGGAAAGGGCAAAAAAGAGGCAGACAGCACTTATCAGGAAGCCGATTGAAAGTTTCAGCCAGTTTTTTCTTGAAAACACTGTCTACCTCGGTTTTCTCAGGTAATGGAGGATGCCCTGGGCATTGAGGCTCACATCCAGGGTCATGAGCTCCCGGACTTCCCCGGAGGGCTCAATGCCTCCCGATCTCAGCTCCTCGAGGTGGTAATCGAAAAGCATTTCCGTGAGTGCTTCCATGGGCCCTCCTTGGAAAAACATATGTTTCCTCAATAATAGCACAGCGATGCCATCTTTTCCTCTTATTTCCCGTGGCGTGCGGTATGCTCCTGGCTATAAAAGGATATTGCCATGGCATGGTGAATAGAGAGAAAGTAAATGTAAGGAGTCACGCCATGGGAGACGCTCCTGAGAGAATGCTGGTCACGTCAGCACTTCCTTATGCAAACGGGCCTATTCATATCGGCCACCTTGTGGAATACATCCAGACGGACATCTGGGTACGCTTCCAGAAGCTCCGCGGCCGCGACTGCATTTATGTCTGTGCCGACGATACCCATGGAACGCCTGTCATGATAAGCGCAAAAAAGGCAGGCATCACCCCTGAGAAGCTTATCGAGACCATGAACCGCGAGCACCAGGAGGATTTTCAGAAGTTTTTCGTGCACTTTGACAACTATTATACGACAAACTCCCCGGAAAACAGGGAGCTTTCGGAATTCATCTATGGGAAGATGAGGGAGCACGGCCATATCGCGGAGCGGGAGATTGAGCAGTTCTTCTGCGAGCACGACGGGATGTTTCTTCCCGACAGGTTCATCAGGGGCACGTGCCCGCGATGCGGCGCCCTTGATCAATACGGCGACACCTGCGAGGCGTGCAGTTCCACCTACGATCCCACCGAGCTTTCCGATCCTGTCTGCGCAGAGTGCAAACACACCCCGGTGAGGAAGAAGACGGTCCATTATTTCTTCAGGCTCGGCGATTTTACCGAGAAGCTCAAAGTCTGGACAAGCGGCGAGCATCTGCAGCCCGAGGTGCGCAACAAGCTCAACGAGTGGTTTGAGCAGGGCCTCAGGGACTGGGACATCTCCCGCGACGCCCCCTATTTCGGTTTCAGGATCCCCGGCTCCCAGGACAAGTACTTTTATGTCTGGCTTGATGCTCCCGTGGGGTATATGGCCTCCACAAAGAACTGGAGCACAAAGAACGGAAAGGATTTTGACTCTTACTGGCGCTCGCCCGATACGGAGATCTATCATTTCATCGGCAAGGACATCATGTATTTCCACTGCCTCTTCTGGCCTGCCATGCTCATGTGCGCCGGATTCTCATGCCCCACCAAAGTATTTATCCACGGGTTTCTCACCGTTGACGGCGAAAAGATGTCCAAGTCCCGCGGCACTTTCATCAAGGCAGAGACTTTTGCAAAACACATCCCGCCCGAGTACCTGCGCTATTATTATGCCTGCAAGATGGGGTCCGGCGTGGGGGATATCGATCTCAACATGACTGATTTTGTCGCCCGCGTGAATTCCGATATCCTGGGGAAAATTGCCAACCTCGGCTTCCGCGTGGGCTCAATGCTCGGGAGAAACCTTGAGGGACGCTGCGGCGTCATTTCCCCCGAAGACCGCGAGTTTGTCGCCTCTATTGCCGCTTCTTCGGAGGCAATCGCCTCTCACTATGAGAGGCTTGAATACCAGCGGGCCATGAAGGAGATATGCCGGCTCGCCGACTGTGCCAACAAGTTTCTCGAGGATAAGGCACCATGGACCACGGTGAAGAGCGATCATGAGCTTACCCGTTCCACCCTCACGGCGGCCCTGGAGGCCTTCAGGCTTATTACCCTCTATATAAAGCCTGTCCTTCCACGTTTTGCGGAGCAGGTGGAGCGCTATCTCTCTGTTCCGCCCCTTGTGTGGAACGACGTGGGGCGCTCCGTGGAAAACTCCCTCATCGAAAAGTTTGATCACCTGGCGCAGAAAATTGAAAAGGAGCATATAGACAAAGTGGTTGAAGAATCTCTGAATGAGCACGGTACATCCAAAGAAGTGAAGGCGCAGGCTCCGGCCCTCGATGAGCCCATGGCCCCGGAATGCACCATTGAGGACTTTTCCAAGGTGGATCTCCGCGTGGCAAAAGTGCTCAAGGCAGAACATGTCGAGGGTGCCGATACTCTTCTGCGCCTTGTCCTCGACATAGGGGGCATTGAAAGAACCGTTTTCGCAGGGATAAAAAGCGCCTATAAACCCGAGGAACTTGAAGGCAGACTGGTGATAGCGGTAGCCAATCTCAAGCCCAGGAAAATGAGATTCGGCACCAGTGAAGGAATGGTACTGGCCTCCGGCAAGGGGGGAAGCGAGATATTTCTTCTGAAGCCCGACAGCGGGGCCCTTCCAGGTCAGAGGATCCATTGATGGGAAGCTCCAGTGAAAAAGGAATGGCACTCATTGACAGAGCACCTGATTTTTGCTAATCTATAAAATGAAAAAGTGTGAGTTTTTTTTCTTTTGAGGTATGTGAAACTTCTGGTATTATGAAGATCATCGCGACTTCTGACGTGCATATCCCCAAGTACCAGGCGAAGATGTCTTCGCTTGCAAGGCGCCTTTCCACGGACGCCGCCGATGTGCTTCTGTTGCTGGGCGACATTGCGCCGGTAAATGACGAGGCCTTTGACGAGTTTCTCTGCAATTTTTCCTATTTTACCGGCCCCAAGCTTTTTGTGACGGGAAACCATGACATCTGGACCGTTGACGGAAGCTCCAGGGAGCGCTATGAGAAAACAGTCCCGGCCATAGTGGAGAAGCACAAGTTTCACCCCCTTGACAAGGAGCCCATCATATACCGCGGCGTCGGCTTCGTGGGGAACATCGGGTGGTATGACTACACTTTCTCACGGGTCTATGCCCCTCCTCCCAACACGCAGTATATCAGGTACAAGAACTCCAAGAAGCTTTCCATGCCCCAGGTGGTGAAATGGGAGGAGCTCTCGGAAGAAGACTGGAAGAAGAAGGAAATATACTACCGGGGCTTCCTGGGCCTTATCCAGGGCACCGGCTGCAACGACAAGGATTATATCAAGGATTTCTGGGAGGACAAGGAATTTTCCCAGATGCTGCAGCAGAAACTGGAGGATGACCTCAGGAAGGTGAGCAAGAAGGCTGACAAGGTAGTTGCCGCCTTTCACTGCCTGCCCTTCAAGGAGGGCCTTATCAGGGACAACGCCAGGCCTAACGTCTGTTTTACCAATGCATTTGCCGGCTCAAAAGGGCTGGGCGATGTGCTCTACCGGCACCCGAAGGTCGCTGCCGCCTTATGGGGCCATATTCACCACAGGCAGTCCTTCTCAAAGGGAGTAATCAGGTGCGTGAACGTAAGCTTCGATCCCCAGGCGCCCACCAACCCGGTTCTTGTGGAAGTCTGAGCCCGGCCGGCGCGCTCAAAGAAGAGGCTCTAGCTCTTGCATATGATGTAGAGGAAAATCTCCTTCAGAAGCTCAAAAAGCTGGTTGTCGTCTCTTCTTTTGGACCCCTTGGTGATTGCCGAGTACCGCGAGATGTAGGAAACGGGTATTTCATAGATGGGAGCGTTGTTCTCCCTGAAGAAATGGTCCATCACGAGCCTTGTAAGCCTGCTGTTGCCGTCAATGAAGGGATGGGTGAACTGGAGCTCGTTATGGAGGAAGGCGCCGAATTTCACTACCTCAGGCATGTTCTTGAAGGTGGTTTTATTGTAGCGCTCAAGGAGCTTGTCCAGGAAATGCTCCACCTTGTTGAAGTGGGCTGTCTTGAAGTAAGGGTTCCCGGCAACCTGCACGTTTTCTTTTCTGAAGAGCCCCCCTATGGCGGGATCGTTCATCAGGATCTTGTGGTAGTCCATGACGACCGCCTTGGAGAGGCGCACGCGGCTGTTCACATTGGAGAGCATCTTCTGCTCGGCCCTCTTCAGGTTCTCCTTGAAGGTCACGTTGAAGGTCTCCCTGTTTCTCAGGCTGATGCGGGCTTTGATGGCCCGCTGCTCCTTGGTGGGATTGATGAATACGCTGTTTGACGGGTCATCATCCTCGAGGTACTGTATCTCAGGCATTGAGGAAGGGTCTGAAGACTTCATCTTCGCCTGAAGCTGTTTTTTCATCAGCTTTTCCACGAGTAAAGTCTCCACGGGGATGTCTTTCTTCTTTTTGTCCATGGGCGTGGGATTGCGCTTGTTGACCTTGAGAAGATAGTCAAAGAAGCTGTTCTGGATGATCTTTCCCAGGAACGGCCTGGGTTGTACGACGATGATGAAGCCGTCCTTTCTGAGGATGGAGATGTTGATCCGCTTCATCTGGTCAACCTGCTGCACCTCATGGAGGCCGAAATATTTCTGAAGATAGGTCTGTTCAAGGAGAATGAGCATGGGGCTTGAAAAGTAATTGTTGTAGTTGATATCGTAGGTCACTGCAAAGGTAAGGAGGTCAAAGAGCACCTCGGAGCTGGGATTTTTCACGTAGCTCAGCTTGGTGCCCTGCTTGTCGATGAGCTTGTCCCCCGCGAGAAACTGGAGGTCCTGCATGAACTGCCGCTCATCGGTCACGAAGAGCATCTGTTTCAAATCAGCTTCGTCAATTGAACCGCTTGCCGCGATGGCAAGAAAAAGATCATGCTTTGTTACTGCCATATTCTTTCCTCGCATTACTTAAAAGATATGCTGACGCACTTGGTAAATTCCATGACATCCAGAGCCGAATCCAGAACCGATGAGCATTTCAGAATTTACCATGATGTCGTCTGGTATGCTCTGGAGCATAAATTCTCAACGATATCTTTTATCTTTTCACCTGCAGAGAGCTTTTTTCCTTCTTGGGAGGCGGGGCCCCCGGGAGATTTTTGTCCCGGGAGGAGCTGCACTGGTTTACATGGCAGAGTTTCTGGTATAAAATATAGGAGGAAATGATGAAGAGGAGGAAGTTACCCCGTATTCCGGAGAAGATCATGGGTGGCACCCAGAAAGCGGGCAGGCAATAAGCGATGGAAGATACTACCAATAATCCGAGAGATTCAAGGGATGTGTTCAAGAACATATCCCCTGAGATGCAGAATTACCTCATTATCGCGCAGAGGTTTTCCAAGTCTCAGAAGCATTTTTATGTGGGAGTCGAGCATTTTCTCGCGGCCTTCCTCTCGGAGCAGGGCTCCCTTATCAGGAGAGTCATAGGAGGCGGCAAGGTCAACTGGAAGAAAAAGATCCAGGATCTGCTGATTCGGGCCTACAATCCCGCCAAGAAGCAGCAGATCTGGGAAGGCTACCTCGTGACGCCCAGGGTGCAGAGAATATGGGAAGAGGCCGTCGAGAGGACCCGGTTCAAGGACTCCGTCGATGTAAAGGAAGCCCATATTCTCTGGGTCACGCTCCAGGACAAGGAGGGATTTGCTTACCGGTGGCTTATCAGCGAGGATTACGCAATTGATGACATTCTCAACGCCGTGAAGCAGGAGCTTGGCTCCGACGGCGGCGTCCCTGCAGAGAAGGACGATAAAAAGGATGATGAGGCAAAGAAGAAGGCCCCTGAGCCCGCTGAGCTGAAGGCGGAAGTGAGGGCAGCCCCCGAAAAGCCTGCACCGCTCACCTCCAAGCCGATATCGATAAGCGACATTTTCAAGATTGGCAGCGAAGAGAAGCCTCCCGCCTCCCCGGAGACCACACAGGAGCTTACCGTCAAGCCTGCCGCGCCGTGGAAAGTGCAGCATGACCCGCCTTCACAGAGGCAGGAGATGCTGCAGATAGGCGATCGCCAGATGAGCATCAAGGAGCTGAAGGATAAGAACCTCAGCGACAAGATAATAGGGGAGATCAACACCGTATGCAAGCGCTATGGAAAATTCCCCAGCGTGCTGAAGATTGGCCCCCGGGAAGTGCCTTTTGACGAGCTCGTGGAAATGCACCTTGACGACGAGGCCTTCATGGAAGTGCTTGAGATAGCAAAGGATGAGCTGGGTGTTCCCCCGGGACCCACGGGGGGAGATTTGCTCTTTGGCACGGTGGGCAGGCCTGTCGATGTATCTCTTGACGGCAGCGATATCTTTGTCAAGAGCGGCCCGGCGGCCCCGGCCCCTCCCGGGGGCTTCCTCACCACTCAGAAAAAGCCTGTGCAGATAAGCCAGTTGATGAGCCAGGAGCCTGCGCCTGCTGCTCCTCCTCCTGTCAGTTCCCGGATGGGATCTCAAGGAGCGGATCTTGAGCTCAGGAAAATGCTTCAGGGCGAAGATCCGGCAATAGACATCACTCATGACATGCTTGACGCCGATTTCGGAAATGACTTCAAATGGCCGGGGAAGAAGATTGAGGAGGCAGAGACCAGGGAGGCGGACCCGGCTGATTTCAAAACTCAGGAGATCGGGGCGGAACTCAGGGAATTTGCGATGAAGACCCTGAGAGAGTCTGCGGCACCGCCTGCACAGGATGATGCCTTCCCGTTCCTGAAGCAGTCTGATCCCTTTGGAATAATCGGTGAAAGTGCCGATACCGGCCCCATGCCGGCCCCGGAATCTCCCGCGGCCCAGGAGGGCTTCCCTGCGGTGAGTCCCTTCGGCGGCAGGCCAGAAAGCCCCGATTCCCTCTCACGGACATTGATTATGGATGAGGGGGCATCCGGGCAGTTTTCCCCCTTCTCTGCCGGCGACGAGGGGTGGCCTCCCATAGGGTCTCCTTTTCCCGATGCTGTCGATACCCCTGCACCTTTCCCTGCAGCAGCGGCAGAGCCTGTTCCGGCCGAACCCCCACAGATCGCGGACTTTCAGCCTCAAGCGGTGGAACCCTTTCAGCCGGCCCTTCCCTGGAGCGTGACGGAGCCTTCCGATTCGATGCCCTCCCAGGTCCCCGCGCCTCCCTGGGCAGAAAGCTCTCTCTCTGATGAGCTTCCGCCTCTTGTGATGGAAGGGCCTTCTTCCCTCCGTTACCTTGGCGATGCTGAAAGCCCTGTTCCGTCACCCTTTGAGCCACAGGCTCCCCCGCAGGAACCCGTGAACAACACACCTCCGGAAGGGCCTTCTTCCCTCCGTTACCTTGACAGTGCCGAAAGCATCGTTCCTTCACCCTTTGAGCCTCAGCCTCCCCTGGAGGAAGTGGAGGCCGCCGTGACGCCGGCGGTGAGTGATTCTGCCGCTGAAAGCCATCCTGCTCCTCCATTTGACCATGAGCCGGTCATAGAGATTCTCCCTCTTGAAGGCGAGCAGGCCATAGAGATTCCTCACCTCATGGCAGAGGAACCTCAGCCCATGGCGGTGCAGGAAGAGGCAGGCCCTTCTCAGGAAGACTACGGGAGGGTTGCTGAAGAAGAGCTGCCTTATATGGGACCGGAGCCTTCGCCTGTTGAAGTGAAGCCGGACCTGATTATGGCCGAGCAGGTGCCACCTCCTGGCCCTCCGGCGAAGCATGTCATCCCTGAATGGCTCTCTGGCGTGAAAAAGCGCGTCACTCTCAAAGAGTTTTTTGCCCTTGCAGAGAAAGAGTATGGAGCAGCCGTCCAGGCCGATGAAGAAGGTGAAGGAGCAGAAGTGCTCATCGAGGGCGAAGCTTCCGTTTTTCAGGAAAAATCGCGTGATGATGGCTCTTATGCCGGCAGGGCAGTTGCTGAATCCCGCCCGGTGGAGCCTCAGGAAAAGAGCCCTGCAGAAAGCACTGCTTCCTATGAATCGGTAAAGGAATTTCTCAGAAGAGCCGACAGCCTTGAAGGAGGCAGGCACTACCCGGGCACCCTCTGGGAGCCACAGGAACTGGAAGAGATTTCAGCAGCGCTTGCATCGCCGGGGAAGCACTGCGCAGTGCTGTGCCGCTCGGCTCTCAAGGCAGACGAGTTTCTTTCGCATGTGCAGGAGATATCGCCAAGAGGCAATGAGGCAGCTCATTTTGTTCTGGATGACCAGGCTTTCCTGGATGCCACAGGCGAAGCAGAAAAGAAGATGGCGCTTCTGAAGGATTTTGCCGCGGGGAATGGAGGACCGGCGCTGCTCACCCTCTCTCTCGCCGCGGTGAGGCAGGCGAATCCTCAGTTCATGGCCGGATTTTTCTCTGCACTGCTGGCCTCCGGGATGAGATGCCTTGTCTGGGGAAGCCAGGCGGACTATCAGGAGGTGGCGGGAGTACTCCATGCCGAATTTGCCTTATTGGAGATAAAAGAGGTGTCCGTCGCCCAGGCGACGGCTTTTCTCAAAGCTTCAGGCGAGGTCATAGAGAATGATCTCAAGATCAAGATCGAAGGGCAGCTTGTTGACCACGCCGCCGAGCTTGTGGAGAAATACCTCCCTGAAAGCATATACCCCGATGCAGTGGTAGATGCCTTCAGCAAGGTCCACGACTTCAAGAAGGAGGAGTTCCTGGACCTGGGGCTCGAGGAATTTGAAGTGATTACCAGGAAGGACTTTATCCTGGTCGTGTCTGACATGTCCTGATATAAGGCGGGAGGGGCTCATGGCGGAGAAATATGTCCTTGAGACAGAAATGCTCAATGGAGTCTATGACGGCACGCGGCACAGGTTCACCGTGCTCCCGGTGACAATCGGGAGAGCTTCGGAGAACAATATCGCCATCCCCTTCGATACTGCCGCCTCCCGTGCCCATGCGAGAATAATATCGGGCGAAGTGAAAAACACCTATTTCATCTTAGATCAGAACAGCACCAACGGCACCTTTGTCAATGAGAATTTTGTGAAGGATCAGGCAGTGTTGAGGGCGGGGGACATTATCAAGATCGGTGATACTCTGATAAAGTGTATTACCGTGGGATAGTGTTTATACCATCCCGATGGCGAGCTTCCTTGTCTTGCTGCAGATAAGGCAGCGGAACTCCCCGACAGTCCATCGCGAGACCTTCTCAATATCCTGGCCCGGCACCTGGATATAGGCGTGAGTATGGTCAAATCCGGCCTCGTTGATGTAGATCACTTTCTGGCCTTTTGTCCTGAAGTGGATGACACTCTCCATAAGCTTCATCTTGTCATACTCAATGCTCATCGAGAAGGATTTGCCGTCGGGAAGGGGAGTGTATTTACAGGCCGCCCTCACGTCGCTTATCGAGGCTATCTTGCAGTCAATCGGCTTGTCTTCTCGATCCATCTCCACAAAGGCCAGGTAGTTTGACTCAATCATGGTTTTTTCTGTGAGGGTGAAGCGGATGGTCTTGGAGTTTTTTCTCACCCTGGGGTACACTGAGCAGACTCTCACCTTGTATCCCTCGGGGGTGATGAGGTTGAAGCCCGCTTCCTGCTTTACCCGCTCACAGTTTGTCCCGAAAAGATTTATCACATAGTCAATCGCAAGCTTGTTTCTGTTGAAAGATTCTTTGGCTGACGGCACAAATCTACCCGCTTTCCTTCTGATTCATTGCAGCAGTAAAGTTTCTATGCTTTTCCTGTCCGAAGTCCATGAAAAGTTCTCCAAAAAATTCATGATCCCTTCCGCATGGAGATATTTCATGGAAAATTTGCCTTTCCGGCAGAGAAGTACTGTGACGGCGGACAAAAGAAGGAATTTATGACTTGTGTTGAATACTCAACGAGACCGTGGAGGGTTTCCTCCCGCCCATGGCGCGGAGAAAGTGAGGAAGGTGGAGATTGTTGGAGAGACCTGATTTTGACAAGACCCTGAGAGCCGTCGTGAATGACGGCCTTGTGGTGTGCCTGAACGCCTTTGAGAATATTCATACCAATTTGTACCTGCTCCTGCAGCATCTGAGGTGCCTCGTGGAGGACACCAAGACTTCCGAAGATTTTGACAGCCTCAATGACACCCTTTTTTCTTTTTATTCTGCAGTGAGCGCTTCACACCGGTGCCTTTCAGAAGTGGACGAGTCTATCAAGGAGATAGCCGAATGGCTGGAGAACGAAGAAACCAAGGAACAGGAATAGGGAAGGTGTCTTATGTCAGTTAAAGCGCCCCAGGAAATGAACAACCACTCCATACTGGCCCAGGTGCCTTCTGTCGATCTGCTCCTGAGGCGCGAGGAGATAGAAGGCCTTCTTCAACGCCACCCCCGCTATTTTGTCCTGAAAGGCATAAGGGAGGTCCTCGAAGAGGTGAGGCGCGAGCTCAGGGCAGGTTCTGCGCAGCAGGGAGGCGCCGGAACCCCGGGCGAAGAGGAGATCGTGGCGCGGGTGCAGGCCAGGGTAAAGAAGATCACCAGGCCCGGGCTGAGAAGGGTGATCAATGCCGCGGGCATTATTCTTCACACGGGAATGGGAAGGGCGGTGCTGCCCAAGGCCGCCGTGGAAGCTCTCAAGATCATGGAAGGTTATGTAAACGTGCAGGTGGACCTCCGCACGGGGAAGCGCTCCCAGCGCGATTACTTCGTGGAGACCATGCTCTGCGAGCTTACGGGGGCAGAGGCCGCCACGGTGGTCAACAACAATGCCGCCGCCACGATGCTCGCCCTCAATGCCCTTGGAGAGGGGAAAGAGGCCATCGTATCCCGCGGGCAACTCATTGAAATCGGCGGCTCCTTCCGCCTTCCCGAGGTCATGCAGACAAGCGGCGTGATTATGAAAGAGGTGGGCACCACCAACAGGACTCATCTCAAGGATTATGAGCAGGCCATCACGCCCTCGACGGCCCTTATCTTCAGGGCCCATCCCTCCAATTACCGCATTCAGGGATTCACGCACCAGCCGGAGCTCAAGGATCTGGTGGTTCTTGCGAAAAAGCACAATGTGGCCGTCGTTGATGACCTGGGTGCCGGCGCCTTCATGGAGCTCTCCCATTTCGGCTTTTCCGATGAGCCTCTTGTGCAGAAAAGCATAAAAGACGGCGCTGACCTTGTCCTTTTCAGCGGCGACAAGCTTCTAGGAGGCCCCCAGGCCGGCATCATCGTGGGGAAAAAGGCTCTTATCCAGAAAATAAGGAAGAACCCTCTCTCAAGGGTCCTCAGGGTGTGCAAGCTCACGCTCTGCGCCCTTGAAGCGACGCTCACCCTTCACTTCGACCGCGATCTCCTCATAAGGGAGAATCCTCTCTATACCCTTCTTGCCAGGGATATAGGCGCCCTTGAAAGCCGGGCCCAGGCGCTTGCCGGCAGGCTCAGGGAATGCGCCCCCCGGTTCACCTGTGAGGTTCTTGATGACATTTCCTTCATGGGAAGCGGGAGCCTGCCCATGGAGGATATCAAGACCAAGGTTGTTGCCGTGACGCCCCCGGGGGGAGACTGCGAGAAGCTTGCCCAGGCCCTCAGGGAGAGCGAAGTCCCGGTCTTCACAAGAATAAGTGAGCAACAGATCCTCCTTGACATGCGTACTCTGCTGGAAGGTGAGGACGAGCTTATCGCCAGGGCTTTTCAGGAGATAGACCGCACATGGTCCTCTCCTTGATTTACCCATGGGCCCTTTCAAACCGGCATGCATAAAAAAAGCCCTGGTGAGGGGCTCTTTTTATGCTCTGAGTGCTCTTGAAAGCTTATGGTGCCGTGGAGAAGCCTTTCTTGACGGCCTCGTCCTGGATGGACTGCTTCACGGCGGCATCAAAGCTGTCGCCGGTCTTGCTGGTTTTCTTCTGGCCCTTGATGTATTCGTCGCGCTTTGCAGAGAGATCCTTGATCTGCTGCTGGAGATCCTTTCTCTTTGCCGCCATCTTTTCAATGTATTTCTTCTGCTCTTCATTGTTCATCTGCTGCATCGGCGCGGGAAGGTCCTGTTTCTTCACCGCTTCAAGCTTGAAGCTGCCTTCCTTGCTCGCGTCCACCAGATCCCATTCCTTGTTGTTGTAAACTTCCGAGACCTTGGCCTTGGCTCTGCTCGCGCCGGCATAGCCGCTCATTTTCTGCGAGTTGGAATCCTGTGCGGCCTGGTTCATTATCGCCGCCCCTCCCTGGGGACCGTAGGCCACGTACGTCGAGTTGAGATCGCCGCTGAGCTGGGAAAGCTGCTGGTCGTAAGGTGTGTTGACTACCACTGTTCCCGCTTCCTGGTTAATGGCAAAGAAGGAGCCGCCGCCCTTTACCGCCACGTCGCGCCATCCCTGGGCTTCACCGCTTTCAGGGGCTCCGCAGTAAATGGCGTTCACCACCACGTCCCTCTGGAGCGCCTCGCTGGTGACATTGCCTATGGTGATCTTGGGGTCCTGGGTGGCTGGCTCATTCCCTGCCACGAAGACCATGCGCAGGCTCCCCTTGTCGTCGGTCCAGGAGAGCTTTTTGAGGGCAGCCGACACGGCGCCTGTCACGTACTCGGTTCCGCCGTTGGTGTGAAGGGCGAAAAGCTTCTCGTTTATTGTGTCAAGGTTGGTGCTGAAGTCGGAATCTATGCGGATCCAGCCTTTCTGCGTGTCATACCCGTCATTTCCATAGCTGATAAGGGCAACGCGGAGCTTCGGAGTCGGCTTGAGTTCCGCCACCTCGTTCACGATATCCCAGAGCTTCTGCTTGGCCGAGTTGATAAGGGCGTCCATGCTGTTCGAAGTGTCGAGGCAGATGACGAGATCGACGCATTTCCCGCCCTTCTGGCCCTGCTGAGACGGGGTGGATTTCACTTTTCCCTGCGGGGGAGTCTTGGCAGGGGTAGGCGCCGCGCTTGGCGTGGCCTCAGTGGTTGTCTGGACTGCTGAAGCGGTGACCTGCGGCGAGGCAGGCGGGACCGGCTGCTGCGGGGCGGGGCACCCGGTGACCAGCAGACAGAGTGCAATGAGCCCTCCCACAAATGCTCCCGTGAATCT
Organism: Candidatus Eremiobacterota bacterium; assembly: GCA_031082125.1. Classification (NCBI taxonomy): domain Bacteria; kingdom Bacillati; phylum Vulcanimicrobiota; species Vulcanimicrobiota bacterium. Next base: position 252,233 of record JAVHLM010000008.1, on the reverse strand, counting down.
TCTTTTCATTGTGCACCTCCTTGAATATGCCTGTTTGAGATAGTAGCAGGTCAGAGCGTTTTATTCCGTCCCCTTGGAAATTTCTTCAGGAGGTGGATTTATCCTCTGGATCTCCCACTTTCAAGGGCGCCCGGCGGAGATCTTGATTTCGCCCCTCATTTCCATTAAAATGATAAGCAGCATCGAGTATCCAGGAGCAGGCAGTCTGGGTGAAATGTGAAGCCTTGCTCAAGAGACAGGAAAGGGAATCGCCATGAAAAAAACCAAGCCCGCCTCCCTCCCGAAGAAAATCACCTGCAAGGCCTGCGCCCATGAGATGGAGGAAGATGAGTTCATTGCGGCCCTTATGGTGTGCCCGTCCTGCCACAAGCATTTTCATATCTCTGCCAAGGACCGCATCGAGCACATGGTGGATGGAGGGACCTTCAAGGAGTGGTTCAGGGAGATGACAAGCGTCGATCCCCTCCATTTCGTTGACCGTGTCTCTTACAAGGAGAGGCTTCTTGACGCGTATAGAAAGACAGGCCTCAAGGAGGCTGTCATAGTGGGGCGGGGAAAGATCGCCGGAAAACCGGCCGTGTTCTGTTTCCTGGACTTTGAGTTCATGGGCGGCACGATGGGATCCGTTGTGGGAGAGAAGATTATGAGGGCTTTTTTAAAGGCTCTGGAGCTTCGCCTCCCCGTCGTAAGCATCGTGTCGAGCGGCGGTGCCCGCATGCAGGAAGGGATGCTCTCCCTGATGCAGATGGCCAAGACTTCGGCGGCGGTGGCGCAGCATCACCGTGAAGGGCTTCTTTATATCTCGGTGCAGACCCATCCCACGACGGGCGGCATCTCCGCCTCCTTCTCCTCCCTTGGCGATATCATAATCGCTGAGCCTGGCGCCCTGATAGGTTTTGTAGGCCCGCGGGTGATTGAGCAGACCCTCGGGGAAAAGCTCCCCCCCGAATCACATTCCGCCGAGTTCCTCATGTCCCGCGGAATGATCGATCTCATCGTGCCCCGCCATGACCTGAAGAGGACAGTCTCCCATCTCATAAGCCACCTTACCCACCTTCCTGCGGTCCACATCCATGGAAAGTTCCCGCATCCCGCGGCAAGCCGTGAAATGGCTGATGCCTGGAATCTGGTGAAGCTCGCCCGCCATCGCGACCGCCCATCATCGCTCTTTTACATCCACAGAATGATAGAAAATTTCGTGGAGCTTCATGGAGACTGCTATTTTGGCGATGACCACGCCATTGTAGGCGGAGTGGGCGAGATCGAAGGGAATCCCTGCATGGTGATTGCCCAGGAAAAGGGGAGGACAGAGGAAGAGAAGGTATTCCGGCGCCAGGGGATGGCCTACCCTGAAGGGTACAGGAAAGCAGCGCGGCTTATGAATCTTGCAGCGAAATTCCATGTGCCCCTCATCACTTTCATCGATACCCCGGGCGCATACCCGGGCTTCGAAGCCGAGATGAGGGGTATTGCGAAAGCTCTTGCAGAGAGCCTTTTCACCATGTCGTCACTCCCGGTGCCTGTCATAAGCGTGGTCATTGGCGAGGGGGGAAGCGGTGGCGCCCTGGCCCTTGCCCTGGCCAACAGGGTCCTCATGCAGGCCAATGCCATCTATTCGGTCATATCCCCGGAGGGAGCCTCGGCGATCCTCTGGGGTGACGCCACGAAGGCCCAGGAGCTTGCACCATACCTGAAGCTCACCGCTCACGAGTTGAAAGAGCTTGAGGTGATAGACGAGGTGATCCCTGAACCGGGTGAGGGGGCTCACCAGGCGCCCGATGAGGCGGCAAGACTGGTGAAAGAGCGGATTCTCTTCCATCTTTTTGATCTGAGCCGCCAGACGCCAAAAAAGCTCGTCAGGGAGCGTTTTGAGAAATACCGCAGCATGGGAGAGACGGGGGTGTACTGGCAGGAGCTGATAAAGCGTGAGCTCCAGATCGGCATCGATAAGATTTCAAAGGGATGGAGCTCCATATGGCACAAAGAGCGCTTCATGGTAAGTACCGAAGACAAGGGGGAATGACGGACCTTCCGCAGCGGGAGTCCCCTGAGAGGAAAAAGGTCATTGAGGCAGAATACTCTTTTGCCAGGGGGAGAGCCCTTCATTTTTCAATATTTTCAGATAAGAAATGGATTGACGCCAATGGACAAGAAGAGACTGCTTATTGCCGATGATGCGATGGAGATAAGGATGCTGGTAAGGGCCATGCTCGCGGCGGACTATGAAATCATCGAGGCCACCGATGGAGAAGAGGCCGTGAAGGCCGCTGTTGAAAAGATGCCGGAAATTGTGCTTATGGATATCATGATGCCGGTGCTGGACGGTATCCAGGCGACCCTCATGATCAAGAACAACCCGAAGACGAAGGACATCCCGGTGATTATGCTCACGGCCCTCTCGGATTCAGACTCGGTACTCACCAGTTATGACTACGGCGCCGATCATTACCTTGTGAAGCCCTTTGACCGCGCCAAGCTCCTCAAAGCCATCGATATCGTGGAAAAACCAAAGGAAAGGAATCTTTAAGTCAGAGTGGCATCAGAAAGATTGCTCAATGCTCTCAGAAGCCCGGTCTTTAAAGAGATTACCATAATCTCGCTTCTTGCATTCGGGCTCAATATCACGCTTCTGCCCGCCGATCCAGGCTATCATCTTCTGCAGGCTTACTTCATAAACCCCTATCTGCTGATAGTCCTGCTCTCGGCGGTCCGCTACGGCACGGCCTGGGGAAACTACAGCGCCGCCCTGTGCTCCCTCTTTTATATTCTCACTCCCCCGGTGAAGCCCGCCGAGGTCTTCTCTCATCTGCCCGTCGTAGCGGTATTCTTTCTGATGATCCTCATATTCGGCCATATCCATGACCGCTTTGCCCAGAGGCAGCGGGAGCAGGAGCTCGAGATGGAGGAAAGCCGCGGCAGATACCAGGAGCTCAACGAGCAGTTCCAGATCATATCCTTTTTAAAGGAGAACTACGAGAAAAAAATACTCACCCGCGCCACGACCCTTTCCGATATCTATATGGATGCGGAAAAGATGCAGAACCTGGACATGGATGTCCTTTACAGGGAGATACTGGAGGTGCTCAGGAAGTATCTCGAGGTGCAGAAATGCAGGATTTACCTCCTCGAAGGCACGACGCTCCGCCTGAAGCATGCCCTTGGTTACATGGATTTCGAGGAGAAGCCCCCTGAAACCATTGAGGTCTCCCAGGCGCCCTACCAGATGGCATGCGAGCGGGGGAAGCTTGTGAGCATAAGGGACGATCAGCTCAGGGAGGCCATCCTCTCCAGGACGCCCATCTATACCGCCCCTCTCAAGAGAAGCAACGAGACTGTCTTAGGAGTCATCACAATTGATTCTCTCAGCATGCTCCGCTTCACCGGCGTCACAAAGAAAAGCTTCTCCCTCGTGGCCAACTGGGCCGCAAGGGCCATAGAAAATGCTCTTTCCTACAAGACAAGCGAGGGGCGGAGAATTGTGGACCCCGATCTCGGCGTTTTCCGTCCCCATTATTTCATGCTCAGGCTTGAGGAGGCCATCCTTCAGTCCCGCAGGTCAAACATCACCTGTACCGTCGCCACTTTAGGCATACTTGACTGGGACAAGGTTCTGGAGAAGCACAGGAAGCCAACGCTCAAGTTTCTTGCCAGGGTTCTTATGCAGACCATGAGGGAATTTGATATTCTCTCCTATTTTGAAGAAGAGCAACAGTTTTGCCTTATGATGGTGCAGATCCCCGAGGAGGAGTTCTTCGACCTCCTGAAAGCAATGAGCGTGGAAATCAAGTCCTTCGGCCTGAAGCCTTATGAAGACGAGAGAAGTCTCGCGCTTGAGCTCCGCTTTCTGAGTGAGATAGCGGCTATGGACTCGCCTGAGGCGGTCCTCGAAAGCCTTAAGGGTGAGACTTCCCAGAAGGCCCTTATTCCCTTTCTGTAAAATCCGGGAGATATGCCCTTGAAACATCTGTCTCCAATGCATGGACTATTTCTGCTCCTGAGCATAGGTGCCGAGAGCTCGGCCCTCTTTCTGTTCATGGCATGTTATGAACACGGTGCCGCCGGTTCAGCACCGCCGGTGATTCTGGCCCACGGTGCGGCAGCTCTCTGCGCCGCGATAGCAACCTTCTTTCACAGCCCTGAAAAAAGGCGCCTTGCCCTCTTTGCCTTTGTTTTTCTCTTTACCGTTCCGCTGGCAGGCTATGTGGCGCTCATACAGATGCTCTACGGGGGCTCCAGCGAGGTCTCCGGCCTTTTCATCGAGTACCGCCGCCACGTGGAAGCGGGGATGACAAGGGATCCGGTGCACCGCAAGAAGGTGAGGAAAGCGCTCTCGTACCTTAAGGAAGGCTATGAGCTTGAGCCCCTTTCCACGACGCTCGTGGATGCAGATCCAAGGACAAAGCTCAATATCATCAAGAGCCTCGGGAAGATTTCCGGCCCCGAGACCGTAAGGTCCCTCAAGTCTCTCATAGACGATCCCCACATGGATGTCCGGTATTTTGCCGGCGAGGAGATTGCCAAGATCGCAGAATTCTACAGCATCATCATAGGCGAGATGAAGAGCGAGGCATCCCGGAACCCCCGTGACGCCCGCGTTTTTGCGGAACTGGGGAGTCTTCACCTGCGCCACGCCCTTTCAGGCCTCTTTGAAGGTGCCATGAAGCGCTCCGAGCTTGAAAGGGCCGCCGAGGCGCTCGGGCGCTCCATTGAGCTCAAGGATGAACAGTATGAAGCCCACTTCATGATGGGGAGGCTTCTCCTCTTCAGAGGCGATATAGACGACGCAGTTCCCCACCTCAGGAAGGCAATTGTTTTGAAGCCCGGAGATATTGCGGCCCTCACGGTCCTCGCAGAGTGCTTCTGGGAGAAGAGGGATTTCCTCTCTCTCAATGATTCGGTAAAGACGATTGAAGCCCATATTGCCGGTTATAAGGGTGATGATAAGCCCGATATGGAGGAGTTCATCGCAAGCTGGAAGGAAGGTCATGGCAGCTAAGGCAGTGCAGGAAAATAGGGAGGAGAGGATTGACAAGGTCCTCAGCTCCATTGATGTCCTCGATCCCACGGCATCGATGGAAGAAGAGGGTCTCCTCGCGACGCTTACCGGAGAAGAAGAGCTCCATCTTCTTGCAGAGCGCGCCTTGAAGGGCAATTTCAAAATGCGCTACCTGGTGCTGCGTCATCTGGCGGGCTTCGAATATGAATCGGCCATAAGGGACATGGTGCTCTTCCTTTTTGACGAAAATGACCTGATAGTGAGCGAGGCCCGGAATGCCCTGGCGGGAATAGAGTCTGATTATAAGTATGAATGCCTCCTCCCCCTCATTGACGCCTCAAACCCGGCAGTCTCCCTCTATGCCATCGAGGCGATGGGAAAGGGGGAACAGGTCTGTGCCGTCATCCCCCTCATCGAGAAGCTGGAGGCGGAGCACAGCGACACAGTCTTCAATGCCATCGATGCCCTTCGGCTCATTGGCGATCCCCGCTCTGACGAGCCGGTCCTGGCCTGCCTCGCCCACAGGGAGCCCAATGTGAGGTATGCCGCAGCCTTCTACTGCGGGAGCCGGAAGCTTCCTCAATCCTGCTCCCGCCTGATAAGCCTTGCGGATGACGTGAACGACAGGGTGAGGCTCGCCGCAATCTGGGCCATGGGGCAGATCCCCGGAACGCACTGCATAGAGAGCTTCACCAGCGCGATGAGGCATGAGAGGAACATTAATGTGAGGAACGAGCTCTTCAGGGTCCTTTACAAGAAGGGGCTTCTGGAGCTGCTGGCGAGTCTCCAGGGGGAGCCTGTCTGTGAACCTGGCGACGGGGAAAATATCAAATGCATCTCAGATTGGTATTTCTCCTTTCTCTTCAAGGAGAAAAAGAGGGAGGAGGCTGACATCTGCCTTGTCGTCGAGGGGAGCTATCCCTATGTGGCCGGCGGCGTCTCCTCCTGGGTCCACGATTTGATGACCTCCTTCCACGACCGCTCCTTTTCGGTGGTTCATATATCGACGGCAAGCTCAGAGATAAGGGAGTTTCGATACGCATTCCCACCGAATGTCCGTTATTTCAATGAAATCTATCTTTACGAGGTGCCTGAGCGCCGTGGAAGGAGCCTTGCATCAAAGGAGCTGAAGGAGAAGCTCACCTTGATTTATGAGTTTCTCTCCACCGTCAGGCAGGCTGATATCCAGGGCTTTGAAAAACTGATAAAGGGGCTTGGAATTCCCCACCACCTTGACGTGGGCCTCCAGGAGCTCTTGTTTTCCCATGAGGCCTGGGAATTCCTCGTCATGCTCTATGACAAGTACACTCCCGATCTCCCCTTTCTTGAATTCAGCTGGTCATACCGCTCAATTATCCTGCCCCTTTTTAACCTGGCGAGATCAGCCCTTCCCCCCGCACGCCTCTTTTACAGCGCCCTCACGGGCTACGCGGGCTTGGCATGCGTCCTTGCGAAGATCGAGTTCGGGCGGCCCATGATGCTTACCGAGCATGGAATCTATCACAGGGAGCGGATGCTGGAGATAAACAGGTCGGGGTGGATATACGAGAGGGAAGAGGACGGCTATATCGCCCGTGACATCTCCACAGGCCTGAAGAAGGTGTGGATAGACATGTATTATACCATGAGCAGCATCGCCTACCGCTTTGCCGACAGGATCACCACCCTTTACGGCGACAACAGGCTTATGCAGATGGAGGCGGGGGCCAATCCCATGAAGATCTCCATAATTCCCAATGGAATTGAGTCCCAGGTATTCAGCGCCGTTAAGGACGGCCAGGACAGGGAGGAATATTCCACTGTGGCCCTCGTGGGGAGGGTCGTGGCCATCAAGGATATCAAGACCTTTATCAGGGCCTGCAGGATTGTCCGCGAGGAGCTGGGCTCCCTTGTGAAATTCAAGATCATGGGTCCCTATGACGAAGAAAAGGAGTACGCCGATGAGTGCTTCGCCCTTGTGGAGATGCTGGGCCTGGGCGAGGTCTTCAGCTTTACGGGGAACGTGGACCTTCGGGAGCATCTCAGGAACGTCGATGTGATGGTCCTCACCAGCATAAGCGAGGGGCAGCCCCTCTCCCTCATGGAGGCCATGGCCTCGGGCATTCCATGTGTGGCGACAAACGTGGGTGCTTCGCGGGAGCTGCTTTATGGCAGAAACGACGAGGACAGGAAAATAGGCCATGCAGGCGCCATCACGGGCGTTCATTCCCCCTATGACACGGCCCTGCAGATTTTGAAGATTGTCAGGGATCCGCAGCTCGGCAGGAAGATGGGCGCGGCGGGCAAGGAGAGGATAAGGCGCTTCTATGAGCGCCGCGACGTGTACAAGCTTTACGGGGCGCAGTTTGACTCTCTCATTTCCATGGCGCCCTGGAAAAAACGTTCCGATATTACCTGAGAAGCCCGTAAAGGGCGGAAAGACACGCTATGGCCGGCATAGGATTCCAGCTTAAGAACCTTCTGAAGGAGGACCGCTACACCAGCGATTTCAAGGCGAACCTGTACGCCCTCATGCTCTCTTCAGGCCCCTGGATTTTTGCAGTCATTTGCATTGCGGCACTCAACCTCATTGCTTCCCGTGATATGTCCTCCAGGGACATCCTTTTTTTCAGAGCCATCGTGGTCTATGTCTTTGCCTTTTCCCTCGTCACCACAAGCCTCTTTCAGCTTACCATCACCCGTTTCATATCAGACAAGCTTTTTCAGAGAGAGTACGGCTCCCTTCTGCCGAATTTTGCGGGAGTGATGCTCCTCTGCGGCGTGGTGAACTTCTTTGTCTCGTGGTCCTATGTGGCCTTCCTCCCGATGGAATTCGGCCTGAAGGTCCTCTCGGTGGTGCTTTTCTGCACCGTGGGCTACCAGTGGATCGTGATGGCCTTCCTGGGCACGGTGAGGGATTTCGTGAGGATAACGGTCATTTTTCTGGCCGGCTTTGTCATGAGCTTCGTGCTGGCGGTCCTTCTGGGGGCATCGCTGAAAGTCACCGGGTACCTTCTTGGTTTCACGATAGGCCAGATGGCCGTGCTGCTCCTGCTTGTGGAGCGCATTGTCAGTGAGTTCCCCTTCGGGAAAAACGGTATTTTCGAGTTCACCCTCTATTTCAAAAACTATCCCACTCTCGTGTGGGCGGCATTCTTCTATAACCTGGGATTCTGGGTGGACAAGATCATCATCTGGTACTCCCGCCTCGGCTTTAATATCCCCAGTAACAGTGAGCCCTTCTTCCGGGGGCAGTATCCCTACGACTCGGCGGCATTTCTCGCGACCCTCACCATCATTCCCGCACTCTCCATTTTCTTTCTCCATGTGGAGACGAATTTTTACGCGGGGCTCCGCCATTACATCCAGGTAATCCTCAACAAGGGGACCTTGATCGATATAGAGCGCCAGAGGAGGCAGATGATGAATGTGCTCAGGACCGAGCTTTCCGATGTATTCAAGGTTCAGTTTCTCGTCACGCTCATCATGGTCCTTATTGCCCCGAATTTTCTCGAATCCATCGGGTATCTCAGGGAGGTGCTCCTCAAGACTTACATCCTGCTTCTCATAGGGGCTTTTTTCCAGGTCATGCTCCTGGCCCTGGTGGTGCTCCTCTGGTATCTTGAGCTCCTCAAAGAGTCTTTTGTCTGCATCATGGTCTTTTTCCTTGCCAACCTCGTGTTCAATATCGTCCTTGTGCCCTCTTATGCCGCCCATACAGTCCCGCTCGGCACAGGGTATCTTGCCGCCGCCGTCATCGGTGTGGCGGTGACGTTCCTTGTCCTGAGGAAGAGGCTCGGAAGCCTCAATTACCTCACCTTCATGCAGAAACCCCTCCATGAAGCGCAGCGTGAGATGCCCAAGTTCTGATGAGGTCTGTCGAGGCGCGGGACAAAATGCCTGCCGCAGCGAGAATTCCATGATTTGATAGGGATCGGTGAAGCTCTTGTAGAAGTAGTGGGGAGAGAGACAGATAGAGAACAGAGAAAGCCATTTGAAAGGAGCCTGTTATGATAGACCTGGTGAAAAATTATTCAACTCTTGGGCGGCGCATGAAGAAGAGCGTAATCAGGGAGCTTCTGGCCCTTACCAACAAGCCCGGAATAATCTCTTTTGCAGGAGGGCTTCCCACTGCGGCAGGCTTCCCTGTTGAGGAGCTTAAGGATATCACACTTTCCGTGCTGAACGAGGAGCCTGAAAAGGCGCTCCAGTATGGTGAGACTGAAGGCTATCCCAAGCTCCGCAAGCAGCTTGTGGAATGGATGAAGAGGGAAGGCCTAGAGATAACTGAGGCCAACCTTCTTGTCACCGTGGCTTCTCAGCAGGGCCTCGATCTCACGATGAAATTATTTGTCGATCCCAGTGATCCTGTGATAGTTGAAATGCCGAGCTATGTAGGAGGCCTCCAGTCCCTCACCTCCTATGGCGCCAATATGATCGGGGTTCCCATCGATGATGACGGAATCAGGATCGATATCCTTGAGAAGAAGCTCCTGGACCTCAAGGGAGAGGGGGAGCATTACAAGCTCATATATGTAGTCCCGGATTTTCAGAATCCCTCGGGCGTCACGCTCAGCCTGGAGCGCCGCAGAAGGCTTGTTGAGATCGCCCAGGACTATCAGGTCATCGTCATAGAAGATACCCCTTACAGGGAGCTCCGCTTCGAGGGTGAAGAGCATCCTTCTCTTTACAACCTCGACAGATCGGGCAATGTAATATCGCTCCACACCTTTTCCAAGATACTGGTGCCCGGCCTGAGAATCGGGTGGGTCGTGGCTCATGAGGACATTATCAGGAAAATCGCCGTGGCCAAGCAGTCCGTCGATCTGTGCACTCCCAACTTCACGCAGGCCATTGCCGCCGAGTTCATGCGCAGGGGGCTTCTTGCGCCGCATATTGAAAAAATCAAAGTCATGTACCGTCAGAAGAGAGATGTCATGCTCAAGGCACTGGAGTCATACATGCCCCAGGTGCAGGGCCTCAGATGGACAAAACCCCAGGGCGGCCTTTTCCTCTGGGTGAGCCTCCCTGAATATATTGATGCCGACCAGATGTTCTATGAGGCCATTGAAAAGAAGGTGGCCTATGTGATAGGCTCGGCGTTCCATCATGATGGGAGCGGAAAGAACACCTTCAGGCTGAATTTCTCTTTCCCCTCGGAAGAGGAGATTGACGAGGGCATCAAGAGGCTTGCCGAGGTAATCAAGGGCCGCCTCAAGAAGGAATCTTTCGCCGTCAATTCTTCACAGCCTTAGAGACCTTGTAAAACGTCGCCATGGGGCCATAGCGGGCAGGAAAGGCCATCAATGCAGCATTTATCGATAGAAGAGGTCGTTCCCGGATGCAAGGTAGTCACTTTTGGTGAAAGAGTCGTGGTATTTGGCGTTCCTGCTGACGTGGTCAAGTACTTTGCCCTCCAGAAAAAGCAGTTCGGCCATATCATCGTGCTTCCCGACAGGCTCTATGAGAGGGGGATGACCCAGTCCGTCGAGTTCCCTCTCTACAAGTATATTTTCAGCCAGGGCCCGAAGGAGCGCGGCGAAAAGTTCACCATAGTCGGCATGGCGCGCCAGGTCGGCCAGATATCGGCGATTCTGCAGCAGACCGTGCTGGGCCCGACAGATGAGCAGGCCCTCACCTGGAGCACCTGCGGCGAGGCTGATTTTGTCAGGAAGGTGCGCTCCTATTTCAGGCAGGATTTTACCAGGCTCGGCGAGATCGTGAGCTTTGTACCCTTCGGGCCTGACGGCTCAGTGGAGATTGAAGGGCTCAGGATAAAAAGGACCGGCGCAGATCGCTTCTGTGTCTCCTCAGGCAGTGAAACCCTCGAGGTGGACATCGCCCACACCCATGTCATCTCTCCTCCCACTCTTTATCAGGCTCCCGTGGAGCTCATCAAGCCCATGAAGCTTGGTGCCGTCGTGCTGGGCACTTCAACGGGCTTTGATCCCAGGGGCGACACCTCCAATGTGATTATCTACGCGAAGCACCTGGGCATCTCCATTGACGGCTCCCCATGGATGGGGGAGCGCCTCAACCTTTACGGCATCAACCCCGGCTCAATCGGCCTTTTCGTGGTCACCCACCTCCATGACGATCACTCCAATATCTTCAACATGATGATTAACGGCTACCGCTCGAGCATTGCGACGACAAATCTGATCTATCGCTCTTTTCTCGTCAAGGCCTCGAGCATTCTGAGCATCCCCATGGAAGATGTGGAGAAGCTCGTTCACTTTATCGAGCTCCGTCCCGGCGAGAAAAACAGCTGGTACTCCAACACGATCTCCTGTTTCTACACCATTCATCCCATCCCCACCATCGGTGTCATCATCAACGGCAAGATTCTTATCTCGGGTGACACGCTCTGGGGCAGGCCTCTTGACGGCCTTGTGGAGAAGGGGATCATTGAGCCGTCGTACCGGGATTTTCTGATGAATCTGCCCTTCAGGGAAGGCCTGGAGCTCATTCTCTTCGACGGCGGCGGCGGGCCAATCCACCCTGAGCCTGAAGAGCTCGCTGAGCTTCCCGACGAGGTGCGCCGCAGGATGTATCTCACCCACGTGGCGGAGCTGCCGCCTGCTCTGTGCTCCCGGGTCAACCTCGGGATGGCGGGGCAGATTTTTTCGCTGGAGGCAACCCGTGAGCAACTGGACTTTGAAGATGTGCTGGCCCTCTCGGAGTCAACGCTGATGAGGGGAGCGCCCCATGACTGGCTCAGGGTGTTCTGCAGCGAGGGAAAGGTGATAGAGAGAAAAGCCCACGAGGTGATAATTGACGAGTCGACCGGCGATGAGTGCTTCTATTTCCTTCTCCAGGGCACTCTCAAGGTGATCCGGGCAGGGGAGTTTGTCGCGAGGATTTATTCAGGCGACTATTTTGGCGAGATGATTTTTCTGGGCTCACACAAGAGGACGGCCACGATTATCTCCGAGTCATGCGTGAAGATCCTGGCCATCCCCCAGGAGGTCTTCCGATGCTTCATCCAGGATGAGAACGTGAAGAGGAGCCTTCTCAGGATCATGCAGGTGAGGCCGAATTTTTTCCATACCACGGTCTTTAACGATACTCCCGACAACTTTCTCCAGGAGATTATCATCCACAGCAGACAGCGTTTCTTTGACAAAGGAGAGGTGATCATAAGGGAAGGCGATATCGGTGATCATCTATACCTTATCCTGCGCGGATCGTGCACGGTCACGAAAAAAGGCCACGACAGGGAGATCCTCGTGGGGACACTGGAGAAGGACGATATTTTCGGAGAGATGGCCCTCCTTTCGGAGAGCAAGATACGGAGCGCCACGGTGACGGCCAGGGAGCCCACCGAAGTAGTGATCATATCACGGGAATATTTTTCCAGGATAATTACCGAGGTCCCCTCGGTGTTCTATAACCTGACAATCATCGCGGATGAGCGCCGCAGAAAGCATTTTGTCACTCTCTCAGAGAGGGAGTGAAATTTCCCAGCGTGAGCGTGGGGAACTCCTTCCTGATGAGCTCAAGCATGCCCGGTATGGTGAGGGCCCTGCCCCGGGGCGCCGGCATGGTGGAAAAGTAGAGATCGGGGTCCATATTCAGGTTTCTGAGCTGTATCTTGTGGGGGGGATGCTCCCTGAGGAGCCTGAAGAGGGCTTCGACCTCCTCTTCGTTGTCAGTGACTCCCGGCATGATGAAGAGGTTGAGAGAAATGAAAAGCCCCTCGCCCCTCGCCATGGCAAGAGTCTCCCTGACGGTGGCGAACGAAAAGCCGGAAGGCCTGAAAAAGCTCTCGTAGCGGCTCTCCAGTGCCGAGTTAAGGCTCACCCTTATGCTGTCAAGCCCTGCTTTCGCCATCTCCCGCAATGCCTCGGGCTTGGAGCCATTGGTATTGATATTGATGGTTCCCCTTGAGGTTCTCTCCCTTATGAGCGTTATGGCCCTTATGAGGAGCCCCGCCTGAGTCGTGGGCTCGCCTTCGCACCCCTGGCCGAAGCTCACGATGGCCTGGCTGTTCTTCAGGTGCGCCACGGCAACCTCCGTTATCTCCTCTGCGGTGGGCACAAAGGCTATCCTTTGCTGCGGCGAGGGCGGCGCCTTGGCCCTCTTCTTGGAGATGCACCCTGCGCAGTCGGCATTGCAGGAAGGTGCGACAGGAATCCCTCCCTCCCACCGGTCATAAAAGATATTCTGGGCATTGTAACAGCCGTATTCAGTGGCGCAGTGGGAGAGGTGGGACAGGAGCCTGTTGCGCGGGAATGCTTTCAGTTTCTTCTTTATCTTTGTCTTGAGGTCGGGGCTGTTGTACTGCGTGGGATCCCAGCGGTGGGAGTTCTCGGTGGCAATGGCGGCGATACGGAACTCCCCTTCTTGAAGGGCACCCATTGAATAGGCATAGAAAGGGAGCGCTTCCTTGGAATACTTGTTCCACGCGGGCAGAAGGGTCCTTGTATAGCCCGGCGGCGGTATGAGGCTCACTGCCGTCACCGCACCTTTTTTCGTGGAGAGGGGGGCGGTTTTTCCCTGGCAGATGCCGAGAGGAAACCTTCCGGGGAGGAAAAAGAAGAGCGTCCCGTATGGTGCGGGTGATACTTCACCAGCGAGGGGCTCCCGCACAACGGTGCCTGAGCGGCCTACTGCGCGGAATGAAGTGCTTTCGCAGATCTCCCCCTGGCGATCTGCCTGAAGCGCCCAGAGAACTTCCTGCTGCTTCAATGGCACTGCTATATGTCTTTCGTGAAGGAGAGCGCTTCCTTGGTGATGGTGGCAAGGAAATCCCTGTTGGTTTTCGTTTTCCTCATCCTCTCGATGAGGATTTCAGTCATCTCCTCGGTGCCGAACATGTCAAGGGCTCTCCTGAGAACCCAGCATTTCTTGAGGTCGTCCTCGGGGATGAGCAGCTCCTCGTGGCGCGTTCCGGATTTCTTGATGTCAATGGCGGGGAATATCCTGCGCTCGGCGAGCCTCCTGGTGAGGTCGAGCTCCATGTTGCCGGTGGCCTTGAATTCTTCAAAAATGACATCGTCCATCTTGCTCCCTGTCTCTATGAGAGCTGTGGCGATGATAGTGAGGCTTCCCGCGTTTTCGAGGTTCCGCGCCGCGCCGAGAAAGCGCTTGGGCATTTTCAGCGCCGCCGTGTCAAGGCCGCCCGAGAGGGTCCTTCCCGTGGGAGGCGTGATGAGGTTATAGGCACGGGCAAGGCGGGTGATACTGTCCAGCAGAATCACCAGGTCTTTCCCCATCTCCACGATACGCTTGGCTTTTTCCAGCACCAGCTCGGTGACGTGGGCATGCTGCTCCGGCGGCTCATCGAAGGTGGAGCTCACCACCTCGCCTTCAATTGAGCGCTCCATGTCTGTGACTTCCTCGGGGCGCTCATCGACGAGGAGAGCGATGAGGACTACATCGGGGAAGTTGGTGGTGATGCCGTTTGCGATCTGCTTGAGCAGGATCGTTTTTCCTGCCTTGGGCGGGGCCACGATGAGGCCGCGCTGCCCTTTCCCTATCGGAGAAAGGATATCAATGATGCGCGTGGCAATATCATCCTGCTTGGTTTCGAGGTTAAAGCGCTCGTTGGGGAAGATGGGGGTGAGATCGCCGAAATGGGGACGTTTTCTTGCAAGCTCCGGATCCATGTTGTTCACTGCCTGCACCTTGAGGAGCCCGTAATATTTTTCGCCGTTTTTAGGTGGCCTCACCTGCCCCGACACAGTGTCGCCCATACGCAGGTCAAACCTCTTTATCTGCGACATGGAGACGTAGATATCGTTATTTCCCGGCAGGTAGCTCCTCCCGCGCAGGAACCCGTACCCTTCCGGGAGTATCTCCAGGATACCCGTGGCAAAAAGAAGACCCTGTTTTTCTGCCTTCACCTCCAGGATCTTATAGACAAGCTCCTGCTTTTTCAGCCGCTGGTAGCCCGTGACCCCGAGCTCCTTTGCCACTTCAGAAAGTTCGACCTTCGTGAGGTTGTCAAGATCGGCTATGCTTTCCACCACGTTTTCCATTGAGGGCTCCTTTCGTCTATTCACCGTGCAGGCGTTATTTTGCTTTCATGACGAGTCATGGCGAGTAAACATGATTGTATCTCGGCACGCTGCTTTGATGGCATCCCGGTGTTCAGAATATGAGGAACTCGCTTGCAGGGGCTTCAGCCTGAGAATCATGAATGAGTGGCGGGCTCACTTCTTGTCAGCGTAAGCCTCCCATTTGATATCTTCAGGTTTCGCCTTGAATTGAGTCTTGAGCTCCTCGGCTTTTTTCTCGTCAACTTCTTCTATAAGAAGATAGTGGAGACGGGTTTTTACCTTTTCATAGACTGGCTCCGTCTTGAACTTCACTGAAAGCTCGTTCTGGAGCTTTTTCACTACCACCTCGGCCTGGGCCTTGCTGGTATATTCATTCCCTATCTGGATCAGGGAGTAATCCTGCTCCTCGGCAGGCTTGATGGTTGACTTGTAGTTGTTTGCCTTCAGGTACTCGGCGACAGACTTTGCAAGCTCGGTCTTGAAGCTTCCTACGACCACATAGCCCTTCTGCTTGTTCTTGGAGCCGTCCTCACTCTTGACCTGTGTCTTGTAACCGGTCCCCTTCAGTGTTTCCAGAAGCTTTCCGCTCTCGTCGTCTGATTTCGTATAAATCTTGAGGGCGCCAAGCTCCAGGTCATCATCATGGTTCATCGAGTTTTTGCCGTCAGCGAGGAGCCACATGACGCAGAAGACGAAGAACAATATGATACAGACGAGCATGCAGAGCCTTCTGATGAAGGTGAGTATGACCAAGGCTATCTTCCTTTGAGGGATTTTCCTTTATTTTACCCTATCGATCTTCTGAATGTCAATAAGCAGTGACTTCTGGCGGTGCGCCTTTCATCGAGGCGACGGAGATATAGTTCTGTGTAAAATGGTTTTATCCTCCTTTTTGCTCGCATACATAAAGTTTCTTAAAATAATTTTCAACTCAGCTTTTTCTCCTTAACCGATTGTGCATGAAGGGAAAAGCTTTGGTAAGGATAGAGGTAAACCCTCATAATTTAGGTAAGAACTATACGCTGAAAATAGCAGAAAGCATCGTAAAAAAACTATAACTGGTTAAAGCCCAACAAACTGGAATAATTTGTTTCAAAAACTCTCGTTTGCGAGAACCCTCCCGGTTTTGAGAATGGCCATCCATTTCAAGCCCCTGAAAAGAATCCTATTGCAAAATTGGAGGAAAAGATATATAATGTATATGCATTGTATATATATAAAAAGGAATCCGAGATGCAGATAAGAGATTTTGAATGGGACGAAGGAAATGAACTCAAGAATTATTCTAAACACGGCGTTACCAGCGCAGAAGCCGAAGAGGCCTTTTTCAATGCCAATAGTTATAGGAAAATTGGCCAACGATATATTTTATATGGCATCACAGACGCGGGCAAACATCTTGCGATTGTCTTTATTTGCAAACCAGGAGGCAAAGTAAGAGTAATTATGGCAAGAGAGATGGACGATAGTGAAAAACATCGCTTTAAGAAAGCAAAAAAAGGGGGAGGGAAATAAATATGGGCAAAGCAAAGATTCCAAAATTCAAAACTGAAGAAGAAGAGAGAGAATACTGGCTTACACATAGTACGGCTGAAGCATGGGATGTAGCAAAGGAAGTAGAAGAGCCAATAGTAGATGCGCGGCCGAGAAAAGAACTCATTTCGTTAAGAATAGATCCCAAATTAAGAGAATTAGTGAAAGCAGTCGCGAAGAAAAAGGGGATAGGCTATCAGACTTTAATCCAAATGTGGATCAAAGAAAAGGCGGATCAAGAAATCCCCAGCTTAAATTCACAAAAAAGAAAAAAGGTATCATAAGGGCAACAGGAACATAGCTGCGACAGAATGAAATGGAATTTAGAATTTCTCAAATTTCATTTTTGGCGAGCCCCCTCATCGCCCCATCGGTGCCCATAGCCAAGGGATTTTCGAAGCCCCTTCAAATTTCGCCCGATTTTCCCCTGTCCCGGGGAGAAGGTAGAAGGTCGCCCTTGCCTTGAAAAATCTCTCCAGACTCCCTGCCATGCTCCAAAATCGTCCTTCATGATCACCCTAATGATCCACTCTCCCGGATCACACCCTGCGCTCCCTCCCCTTGTGACAGTGCCGCCACCAGGGCGACAGCAACGCTTTTACGTGTCTCTGTGGGCGGCCTCCTCGCCCGTCCCCTTTCCTCTTGAGCTCCCGGTGCTCTGCCGGGGGCAGGCTCGTCAGCCGTGTACACTAAGCCTTACCCGGGCGGCGCCTGCAGGGTTGATCGCCTGGCATTCTCCGGGATTTTGTGCATAGTCTTTGAGGCTGAAGACGCTGGTCTGGTGCCTCCCCCCGGGGGCGCCGCACCAGACGCACTTTCCCCCTTTTCTCTGAACCGGGCGCCTGGCGCGGCAGGTACCCTTCTGCCGAGGCCTTCACCTCCACCTCGGTTCCAGGGGGCACTTTGAGCACGCACACGCCGCCTGCATTGGTCGTGCCCGATGCCGTGCCTGCTTTCACCAGGGCTCCGCGCACCGGTTTCTGAGTGTCCTTGTTCCTTATGGTTATCGCCAGCTCTGCAACCGGTAAGAGAGCGCCGCTGGCAGAGGCTTCCACTTCAATAATGGGCTTTGTTACTTGTACATATTCGTAGCCCTGTTTTGAAAGAGCAATAGTAACCGATTTACCTGCGGGAATCTGTAGAACGGCAATTCCATCGGTAGAGGTTGTTCCCGTTGTTTCAGCTCCATTGACAGAAGCCTTTACCTTCACCCCGCCAAGGGGCCGTTTGCTTGATTTATCTCCCACCTTTACCTCCAGAATTGCTCCGCTTTTCTGGAGATATATCGCCGCCTTTGCCACCCCGTCCCTGACTTCCCGCTCCCCGGATCTGCCTGCATAACCATCTTTTGAGAGGGTCACGGAAACCTTTTCCTTATTGGGCACCGCCATGGCTGCCTTGCCGTCCACGCCCGTCAGGACGCAGTCAGCCACTCCCGCCACGGCGACCTTGACGCCGGCGAGGGGGGCGTCGGTGTCCCTGTCCTTCACGAAGACTTCGAGCCGTGCCTGATCGGGCTCCATTTCAAGCGCGGCGGCGGCGCTGAGCTGCGAGGCAGTTTCCGCCCCTTCGAATGTTCCAGAAACGGTGAGGGACCTGAAGCCCTCTTTGGAAGCAGTGATGCGGGCGGCGCTTCCCTTGCCGACCCCCCTGAAGGAGAGCTCGGCCTTGCCGCCCCTGGTGACACCGGATGCAGTCTCTCCCCCGGCGGCGGCCGTCACGGCGACGCCTTCAAGAGTCGCTTTCGTGACCTTGTGCCTCACGGTCACGGTGAGCCTGCCACCGGAAAGGCCGGGCTCAAGGTCCACGGTCCTGCTCCCTCCTGAAGCCGGCACATTCATTGAGAGCTTCTGTGATTTGTAGTCGGCCATCGAGACGGAGACCTCCACGTTCCCGGGAAGCACCTTGAGGGAAGCCCGCCCGCTGCCTGATGTCACCCCGCTCTCAGAGGAGCCGCCGGCCTTTACGGTGACGGCCGCTCCCTTCACCGCAGACCCGTCTCTGGCATTCTTCACATGAAGATCAAGGGCGACCCTGTCCCTGCTGAGAAAGGCGCTTCCGGTCGTCGGAACCGGCCTGCCCCCGCTGTCCAGGGATACTTCAAGCCTGCCCAGGTCGGTCACAAAGGAGTGGTAGTCTTTGTGGGCCACTTGGAGGGTTATATACGCCACCGGGGGGATCTGAAGGTCCGCTATCCCCTTGCTGCCAGTGACGGCAGTCCGCTCGACGGCAGGAGCCCCCCTGGCGGGGTCACCCAGAACCGCCTTGACGGAGGCGCCTTCGACAGGCGTGCCGGTCCCGGACTCCGCCACGGTCACCCTCAATGTGGCGCTCCTGGAGATGCGCTCGAGCTCCGCCCTGATTTCCTCCAGGTCTCTCTGGGCCCTTTTTTCTGTCCTGACCCTATATATTGCACACCGGGCCTTTGAGCTCTTCGGAGAAAAAGCGCGCCATGAATTTTTCCCGGTATGTCTTGTCGGAGAACGCGAGCGCATCGCCGACGAATCCCTTGGTATCCTTGCCGTGGTAATCCCTGAACAGGGCCATGAGGTTATCCTGGTCCCAGAACTGGTTCATATTGGCTCCATAAGCATTCTGCTCAAGCCTGTCAGCCCACTCGGTGTATTTCAGCTTCCCCTCCCCCTCAGTAAAATAGTACCGATAAAACTGATACCAGCATTGCTCATAGGCGTCATACATCGCGTTGCCGGCCCTCTCAATGAAAAGCTGCCCGGCCGTGAGGGCGACTCCTATCCCCCCCATTCCCGCTTTCCCGAGAAGGTTGGCCATGACCAGAAGAGAGCTTTTGATGACCACGACGTCTTTCCGCGTGCCTGATGCAAGGTCAAAGAGCAGCCCGGCGCCGGACATGAATATGCCGAATTTATCCACCCTGCCGCTTAAAGCCTCAAATGCCGGGTAGCGCTCAGAGATGGCCGTAAACTCCTGCAGGGTGGAGACACTTATTCCAAACTCCGGGAAATACTTCAGAAGCCCCCGCTCCAGCGTTATCGCCTTTATGGCGTTTACAAGCTGCTGCCTTCCCTCTGGCGTGTCCCTGTATTCCCTGTTGAGCACTTCCCCATAGATGCCCTTGAAGTCCTCATCGCTGTTCCGGGCCGATGCCTCAAGAGGCAGGCCTAGAAGAAAAATCAGCGCACATACCGCTCCCAGGTGGTGACTGCGGAGAAAAAATTCATGATGGCACTCTCCTATTTATTGCAAAAGGCTGATGAGCTCCCGAAGGAGCCTCTGCAGGCTTTGAAAGCCCCCTGCCAGTAATTCTGTTACCGTGCAGCCTTAACCTGCTTTCCGGCAATCAGGAGAATTCTCACTCATCTGAATCGCCGGCCTTCCGGTGCAAGAATCGCATCTTCTTTTCATACACGCGCATGCATAAGA
Source organism: Candidatus Eremiobacterota bacterium (assembly GCA_031082125.1). Classification (NCBI taxonomy): domain Bacteria; kingdom Bacillati; phylum Vulcanimicrobiota; species Vulcanimicrobiota bacterium. Next base: position 232,319 of record JAVHLM010000008.1, on the reverse strand, counting down.
TGGGAAATGCCCCTGTGCGGGAATCTCAGCGATGCGGGGTAAGCGGAACGCACCGCCTGACGAGAGATGCTCGTCATCTATGGAGCCTGCCATTCCAGCCGCCTGCGCATTTTTGAGGAGAAGCGGCTCTTTGCGTATAGCCTGTCTTTTTCCGATTCCGCCATATCTTCCTGATACTCGAAGATAAAGGACCACTTTCCATGGAGCAGCTCCCATACGGCGATTTTTCTGCTGTCCCCGCCGCCTGTGCGCGTGGAGCCGAAGTAGCTGTTTTTATAGGGGACGATGCCCGCGTAAAAATCTTTGCCATGAAAGCGCTGCGACGCGGCACGCTTCAGGGACTCCTGAAGCGTGTGCGGATCTTCATCAAAAGCGACATAGAGGCGGCCGTCGGAATGAAGGCGGACTCCCCTGATTCTGCCTACGTGGGGATAGGACCAGAGGATTCTGCCGGTGGAAGGGTCAGCTTTCGAGAGCCCCCGGCCCGTCTGAACATAGATGAATCCGCCGGCAGCCCAGATTCCGTGGCATTCATAGGGCCTGAACGGGACCGGCAGAGAGGCGAGCTTTTTTCCTGCGGCGATGTCGTATATTTCCGTGGTTTTCTGCGCGATATCAAGAGCAGCGTAACGGCCCCAGGCAGAAATCCCCGGCTCGAACGACAGGCTTCTTCCCGCGGTGAGACTCCTCGCATGAAACTTGAGATCGAATACGATGCTCCCTGTGGCCGGATCCACCACGACCCAGTCTCCATCGACATTTCCAGGGACCGACTCCACGTAAAAGGGCTTTTCACTGAGGAACACCAGGACCCGGTTCTCAGAAGCGATGTGCCAGGGTTCCGCATGGATGCTTTTTCCTTTGTACACAGCAGGAAGCTTCATGGCCTTTGAATCAGGCCTTCTCTCCTCCGGCAGGATCTCCCATTTTGTGCAATCAGCATAGGGCAGATCCAGAGGGGAGCTTTTTTCGCCGGGCTCCTCGAATCGGAAGCTTTCTACGGCTCTGCCGTCTGCGGGGTTGAGCACCGCAGTCCAGGGAGGATGATACCCCTGAGCCTGCAGGGGCATGGTGCCGCTCAAGAGCAGCGCACAGAGATAAAAGCATGCCTGTGAAAACCGTGCAAAGAATTTTCTCACCTTGAGGAAGGTCCTTTCATATTATTTCGCCCTTTTCCAGCCCCCTCTTCCCGGATTCTTTGGTCCTTATCAGCGATCTTCGCATGTTTCTGAGGCTCATTGAAAGGCCGGCAATCCGCCAGAGCCGGTGGAATGCTGGAATTTTGACGGGACTGTTGAGAAAAAAGCCCGTCTGATGAAAGTTCCTATATTATAGACTATTATTTTAACCCTGTCAAAAGGAGAATTCACCACGGGACCGCCGCCTCTTTTCCGGAGCGCGCCCTGCTGAGCCCGGCCTACCTTCCCTCCGGGAGCACCTTAAAGCGGGCCTCGGAAATTTTCCATGTTCCTCCCTCGTTTTTCAGCAGAAAACTGCATTGGCTGTTATAAACCCGGCCCGTGGAGAATATCTGCCTCATCATCGTTTCGATACGGGCCGCAGTACCTCCAGGGGCCACCTCCATGTCATAAAACTCGGCAGAGGTATAGACATAGGTTCTGAAAGCATAGTCAAAGCTGTTCATATACTGCAGATAATTTTTTCTGGTCACCTTGTTTTTTGTATCAATAATCTCTACTGCCGCATCGGGAGAAAAAATCTCCCTGACAATACCTGCATCGCCGGTCACATAGGCTTTGCCGTACTGCTCAAAGAGCTGCTGAATGCCCGGGGGAACCTTCTGATTCTTCCTGAAAGTTACCGAATAGGGGGCTTTGCCGGGCCCGGCTGAGGGAGATGGTGCGGGAGATGGGCCGCCGTACCTGAAGACCACGGTGACTTCGGCTCTTAACTGCCCCTCCTGCAGATTCGGAAACACTTGATAGGTTCCCGCGGGTATGATTACTCCCTTTGCGTCTTCCGCCCTCCAGAAGCTCTTCACCACCGACCCGCTGGAAGCGTCCCTTATCCAGAAACCTTTCCCGCTGGAGGATGCAGAAAATATGCTCAACTGCATGGGAAGGGTAAAGCTTTTACCTTCAAGACGGGCATTGCTGCCCGCGCTGCCCCGGATCTGTGTTCCCCTGCCAATGATTTCAGCTCCCCTGACCGGACTGAAACCAATGAGGATACACACAAAAACTACTGAGAGAGACAGGCCTGTCCGCTTGCTCATGCCGAAATACTCCTTTCACCTTTTCATGCCGCGTACCTGTTTTCCGCGTGACCGCTTATTGATGCTCCAGAATATGGCAGAAGGAAAGAAACCAGGCGCGATCTAAAGGCTTCCCATATCAACTATCTTTGGAGGACCGCCGTTTTCAGGGAGAAATACTGAAAGAGGGGCGGGGACGCCGCTCGCTCCCGGCTTTTTCCTGATGAAATATCTGTCTGTCCTTCCCTTTTCAGCGGTCTCCTTCCAGCCGATGGTATATACATTTCCCTTGTGGACCTCTTTGATATCGGCGGGGTATCGGTAAAATCCGACATTTTGACAGGCTTTCTTATATGAGAAGTCTTTGGTGTCCCTGTCAAGGTCCTTGCCGTCTTCTGTCAGCATGCTCCTGTGAACAAGAGGTATCACTGCCCTGAGGCGCTCATCGGGATCCTGAATTGATAATGCCGCAAGAAGCCTGTCGATAAGCTCAACGGCCCTCTGATCGGGACGGATCTTCTCAACGGCGGATGCATTCAGCGAAGATGCCGCAAGCAGAAGCACAAGCGCTGCGAGAAAGATTGTCCTTCTCACTGGAAACATCATTTTTTCCTCCTTCTGTGAAGGATAAAGGATAGGATTTTCGATTTCCGTCACTCACTAATTTTACCAGAAAAGAACTCTCCTGGCAAAAATTTTGTGCCCCATTTTTTCTCCGCACTTTGGACACAAAAGCGGATCCGTACCCCAGATTTTCTGAATCCATTGCGCCCATCTTTTCCTGTAAGCCTTTGAGGATGTACTAATGCCAAATCTATGATTTGTGCATTAGTGATGCCCTTTGGGTAAAGCACCGGCTCTATCACCTGCGGCTCTCCGGCAATCTCCTGCTTCTTCCTCATCCCCCTGGATTTGTTTGACCCCCCTGGGGGGAGCAGGCTCCCCTGGAAGATCGGGGGCAGGCAATAGCCATATGCAACAACTCTGCGTTCCCACCTGCCGGTGATGTGGCAGGAAAGCAGCGCAGGAAAATCAAGCGCATCATAGACCTTCATATCACGTGCGTCGCCGTACAGTACCTTCCCCTCCTGTGGCATGTAGGTCATCTTCTCCAGAATTTTCTCAGTGTAATAAAAATACAGTAAGTATTTAGTGGCATGAATAATATGAGATGATACCCTCCTGTGGATCCTCCGCAGGATGCTCCAGATTCTACAGGAGGGTATCTTCATGTGGCTAAAACGCTACAAAAAAAGCTATTCGAATTTTTGATGGCTCTGTATCAATGTGCAAGAGGGGTTTTCTTCTCTATCATTTATGTTTTTCAGGTAATAGGCCGACTTCACTTCTTTTCCAATGCTTTGGTTAATATTGTCAATCCCCTTATCTTCTACAGCTTTCAAGTATTCGTACATAAGATTTTGATTGTTTTGAATAATTAAAAAAATCTCATTGGTAATTCGTTTATTCATAATACTGATTGCTTTTTGAGCAATTTGTTGCGGTGTCATTTCATAACTCCTTTCTTTTAAGCACATTGCTGAAAATTTTCAAAAAAAATTGTTCACTCCGTTGGAGAGAATTCCGACTTGCCAACGCCGCATACGGGACATACCCACTCATCAGGCAGTTTCTCAAAAGGGGTGCCGGGGGGAATACCCGCATCGGGATCACCAGCGGCAGGATCATAAATATAGCCGCATACATCGCATACATATTTTTGCATATCTAATCTCCCTTCTTCTCCAGACAATTTGCCCGGGAATTGAGTGCTGTGTGCGTCAATTCTAATTGTGGCTATTAACGTGATTCTGGCAATTATCAGGCTGGAACTTCCATTGTAAATTTAAACCTTTACGAAGTAAAGATCTTGCTCTTAGAGTCCTGGACTTTACTGCCGGAAGGGAAATTCCCAGGGCATCTGCCGCCTGTTGATTGGAAAAGCCGTTAATAACTCTAATGATAAACGCAGTCTTATAAATTGCGGGCAGTAATTCTATTAACCTGCCAACTAATCTCCAGAATTCCTTTTTTTCGTATAATAGCGCCGGATTCATTCTCCAATCAACAACTTCTCTTTTCACCTGCTCATTGTTAAGCTGTAATGGCTCATCAAAGGATATCTTTGCCGAGTTGTCTATATTTCTTAAATTCATCAGGCCAAAATTCGTGGTAATCCTGTGTATCCAGGTATTGAAGCTGGATACATTCTTTAGCCCGCCTATCTTTCTATATACACTTAAAAAGGTTTCCTGGGAGACCTCCTCTGCATTGTGGTGATTTCTGGTAATGCCCATTGCAATATGATATATCTTTTTCTGGTAACGCTTCACCAGCTCGTAGAATGCTTGTCCCTCCATTTTCTGTGCAAGGGTAACAAGAGTATCATCAGTCGCCATGATATCACCCTCACTGTCGGTATTAAATACTAATGCCATAATTATAAAACCTTTGCCCCATATTACTTTCTATTATCACCGTTACAGAAATTAATTGGCAGCATGGTTGTATATTCATCACTCAAAAACTTTTAAATGGTAACAGATTCAGGGCTTTTCCAGAATGCCCCAATCGCATCAGCTTCATTCTCGAAAATTGTAAAGAACCCATAGAGCTTCACAAGGTGAAGAATTCTTTTCATATGGCTTCGAGGAGAGCATAGTCAAAGAATTTACCTGCTTTCCTCAGCTTTTTCTGAAAAGCAATAAGCAGAGAAAGACCTATACTATCCAAATAATAAGTCCTGGATAAATTAAAGAGAATATGTTTTCCCGCGCATAATATTTTTTCAAGCTCCCTGCCCAGAGATTTTACATGATGTATATCCACATCACCCCGGATTTCCAGTATGATTACCCTGTCTTGCTCTCTTGTGACAAGCATCATTTCTCCATTTACTGATTCCTGGTCCGCCATTTTCCCGCCCTCAACCTGCCTTATCTCTATACCTTTAATATATTACAAGATCAATGGCTCGCTTTCTATAAGAAAAAGTCTAATAATTTCGAGGTTGACAATGGGAGTGGAGGTAGGTGACAAATACCGCTAGGTGTGTGTCTGGAGATCAAAAAAACCCGTGATACGCTGGTCAGCACCCGAACTGCACTGATAAACCACGTAAGAGGAGCTGCCAAGCCTATCGCCATTGCTTGACATGATAGGCATCATGACCGCAAAGATCAGAGACTATGAAAAGCAGATTGAGATTTTGGCAAAAGATACCTATCCCGTTACCGGGCTGCTCTGCCAGGTGAATGGTGTAGGAGCGCTGACTGGCCTGGCCTATGTCCTTACCATAGGTGATCCATATCGTTTCAAGAAAAGCAGAATTCTTGGATCATACTTCGATCTGCGTCCCAGGCGTGATGATTCAGGAGAGAGAAAAACTCAGATGCGCATCGCCAAGGCAGGGAACAGCTATATGAGACGCTTGCTGGTAAGCAGCGCGAATTACATCCTTGGCCCTTTTGGAAAAGATTGCGATCTGAGGCGCTGGGGATTACACATGGTCCAGCGTGGAGGAAAGGCAGCGAAAAAACGGGCGATCATAGCGGTGGCACGTAAGCTCTCGGTGCTCCTGCACCGCCTGTGGGTGACAGGGGAGGTCTATGAGCCTTTCAGACAAAAGGCACAAGGGAAGGGAGAATAGCAAGAACAGCATTGAAAATATGATCGCATAACGGGATTACCAGGCAAGAATCCATTTGCTCAGTCCAGGTGACTGCGGTGCATCTGTCGCCACAAATGATGGCGGTCCCAAAATTGCAGCACCTGTGCTTGACGGACCCTACCATGCACCGGATCTCAAAGAATAGATCCTCAAAGAGTGCGGATGTAAACGTGGCAAGTGGATTTTGAGAGCCTGGCAAGAGGAGGCAGGTATGGAGTGAGTCCATTCTTCCCAGGGGGAAGAGAAAAAGAAGTTGTTTTATATAAAAAACAACGAAGAAAAAAGAATTCAACCTCAATAGTCTTAAGTCTATTGCCGGGCTTAATGATGATGGCAGGTCTTCAGCAGGGAGAGGAGCAGTGCCATAGTAACGACCACCACGTTGGTCTTGACAGATCTGGCCTTCTCATGTAAAAAGATGCAGATGTGCAGGAAAGGCATATTTTCACGTGTTCTTAAGCCTCTTGAGGGGCCTTGCCCGCCGTTGCATGAATAGTGGAGTGCTCCCACGCTCGCCTGTTACATGCAAATCTACCCTGCCCTCTTCAATTTTTCTTATGGCCCAGGAATCTTACTGCGCTATTTCTCTCTGGGGAAAACATCAAGCCTTGCGCATCCAAAGCCATGATGCAAAGCGATTTTATCCGGGAAAAGTCATGAAACTCCGCATCCCCCCACTCTATACTCACGCTCATTATGGCGGCAGGGTTCATCCCTCCGGGGCAGGAATACACAGGAGAGAGGGCGACACCCCCTGAATCCGGGAACACAGGGGGAGTTCATTTTCAGGAGAAGGAGCACCGGGCCATGAAAACCATCGCTTTCAGAATTCTTGCGCTTCTGGGGATACTGTTTCTCACTGCCTGCGGGAAAAGCCCCGCGAGCAGCAAGGCCGGTGCGCCGCCGCGCAGCGGGGAGGAAAGGCGTGATTCCAGGTTCGGGATAGATTATGTCTTCTACAGCGAGCCCTTCTACCAGAGAGAGGAGTGGCCCCGGAAGTTCAGCGGGACCGGGGCCCGCTGGGTGAACTTTGCCCCCGTGTCATGGGCATCCATTGAGCCGCAGAAGCCCAGGGGGGTTGTCCACAGGTACCAGTGGGCAGCGGTTGACAGGGCCGTGGCGCAGTGGCAGAAGCATGGATGGAGCATCTCTTTCACCTTGAGAACCATGAGTGGATGGTTTGCCGGTCCCATAAAGTACCGCCCCGATATGGGCTTCACATTGCCGGAGATCCTCTGGAAGAGCACCGACAGGCTCCCCGAGCCCTCGGCGATGCCCGCTTACCGCGCCTGGGTGGAGGCCATGGTGGAGCGTTACGACGGCGACGGCAGAGACGACATGCCAGGCCTCAGATTCCCCATCCTCCACTACCAGGTGGGGAACGAGTATGCCAACCCCATGTTCTGGACCGGCACCGTGGAGGACTATGAGACCCTTCTCAGGGAAACCTGGCAGTCGGCAAAAAAGGCCTGCCCCGAGGTGAAGATAATCTCAAACGGCATCAGGTGGAATGACCTTTTCCATGAGGATCCGGAAGGTCTTCTCTTTGAGAAGCGCTTTGCCGCCTTCCTGGAAAAGCCGTCAAATGCCAGGACGGCAGCCATCTGGAAACGGGCGCGGGCTTTCACCGAGAAGACAATCGCCCTTGCCCCCTTCTATGATATCCTGGACGCCGGGGGGAACGGCCCTCACCCCTCGGCCTCGGCGGGCTATATGAGCTGGGTAAGGAAAGAGATGGCGAAGACCGGGCTGAAGAGGGCCATATGGGATATGGAGGCGCGGTGCGAGCCGCAGATCGCGCCCATAGAGAGCGGGGTTTTTCACCCCTCTCTTTCTGTGCCGGGAGGGAAAGAGATCCTGGAGGCCGTCAAGAAGAAGAATAATCCCGGCCACGCAAAAGCGCAGGAGTGGTACAGGGCTGAACAGGCGCGCCTTCTCGCCCGGGTCTTCGTCACGAGGTTCGCGGCGGGCTTTGAGAAGGTCTTCATGGGCATGCCCCATGACTGGGACGGCACACCGGCGGCCCTCACTGTGCGCAACCCTTACATGGGCCTTATGGACAGGGAGGGGAAGCCCTGGGCAGCCTTTTACGCATTGAAACTGCTTGCGGAAAAGCTGGACGGCTTCAAGACCGCGGAAAAACTGCCCGGAGAAGGCGGTGCCGACCTTTACCGGTTCACCTTCCCGGGCTCTTCCAGGGTTGTGTACGCGGCCTGGCTTCGGGAAGAAAAAGTCCGCCCGCTCTCGGACCCCCTTCCTGCAAAAAAAGTGCTCCTCAAGGGGGTAAGAAACGCGCGGGAGCTCTGGGAAATCCCCACGACATCGCAGGAGGCCTCCCCGGCAAAACTTGAGGGAGGCGGGAAGGAGCTCATCATTGAGCTCACACCCACACCGGTCATTATCGAATAAGAAAAGAGGCGGGCATTGAGTGACGAGAATGCCATGTGAGGATCAGCCCGTCAATTTCAGACATCAATGATATTTCCCGATCTTTTTTTATATTTCGTAATATCTTTGATAATTACCCTCCACGCAGGCAATTCCTTGGCAACATGCCAGTAATCGACATAACCTCCGCTCACCTTATGATATTTTCTTGTTCCGTCAGGGATAAAACGCAGCTTCAGCTCCAGCTCAACTTCACATTCTCCCGCTTTAAGCCGGCCATCATCGGCAAGCAGCTTTTTAAGCTTTTCATAGAGCCTGCGCTCGGCTTTTTCTTCATCGAGCCCGCTTCTGTAATTATCGCTGTAGAAGAGAAAATTCACGGCATCATTCTTTTTTATGGCCCCCTCGATATCTCCCCTCAGAGGCATCATATCCTTATCGACTTTGCCAATTCTTATCACCACTTTATACCATTTATCGGTAATATGATCCTTTATCTCTATGGCGGGCTTCGGGCTGGTGAGCGCCAGCTGTTTTACAGAATCAGCCATTCCGGATTTTGAGCTGTACTGCGGCAGATTTTGAGCGATACCCTTATCCTTATGGTTATGTCCCGCGCAGCGGACGATAAACGATTTTCCATCTTTCGACATTGAATAGCCTGCTGAATAGGTGTCTTTACCTGCGGAAGGACAGACTGGTCTTGATATCAGATACTTGTTTCCTTCCAGGAGCATGTCAAGTTTCTTCGGCAGTATTCCCTTGTGAGTATTTGCATATTCCTTGATGGCAACAGATATTTCCATGAGGTTGCTTTTACACTCCTCTAGATTTCTATTGGAGATTTCCATCGGAATGTCAGTAGTATTGATCCTTCTCTTAAGCGCTTCAAGTCTCAGCTCATTATCTTTGATTTCAGAGGAGAGTCTCCTGTTCTCGCTTTCGACCAGAAGCGCCTTCTTTCGCAATTCCCCGTTTTCCCTCCGGAGTCGCTCCTGGTCACTTTTTAACCTGGCGGACTCGCTGTTTGTTGAACAGCCGCAGGATATACATGCAAAGATGACAATGACTGCAATGACAGATTTGAAAGGTAACGCTGCCATACTTGAATAATCTCCTCTCCGGGCAACAGCAGGACGCCGGTTTACCCTTATATTTCCAGAGATACCTGAAGGGGGAGCAGGCCCTCCCAGGTGCAACGGATGAATAAGAACCTTTTCCCAGGAAAAAATTCACCCCGTCACTCGATGATACCTTCCATGCCCTCTGCTTCAATTATCTCCTTGAGCTCCTGGAGGCTTGTCTGAGAGGGGCCCGGCGTTCCGTGAAGCGTATATTCCCTGCCGAGCTGCTGATACTTCGGGATGCCGAGAGGGTGATAGGAAAGCACGTGAATCTCCTTGATACCGGTTTTTCTGCAGAACTGCGCGGTTGCCTTTATGTTGCCGTCGCTGTCATCGATTCCCGGTATGAGGGGAAGGCGGACCATGAGGGATACATCCCTTCTTCCCGCAAGCTTCTCCAGGTTATCAAGTATCCTCCTCTTCCCGAACCACACCGTATCGTTACCAAAACCAAATCCCTTCTGGTTCTCTGCGACACCCTTCAATCCCAGCTTTCCAAATCCCGCAAAATCGCTGAAAATCTCGCTCAATCAGTTGTCGAAAGTATCACTGGAATAACCACGGAGAGAAAAGATAAAATGAAAATCCCCAAAACAGAATTGGTAAGCAAACTTGTGCTTTCAAAAAAGCCCTGCACCAAAGACAACGCCCCGTTGAGTGCGATACTTTCCAATCATAAAATGAATTGTCAGCCAAAGCACTCTGGAGCAATTCGGGCCTCCCAATAGATGCTTTTTACCGCTAGCTTAAAACCGAAATGACTACCATGAAGCACACATCGATTCAAAACGATATTCTGTAGACAAAACCTCCACACCCCGCGGTAGCATTCTATGAACATACGATTCAGACCGCTGCTTCATACACAGAAGCCTATCCCCCGCCCTTCTCGGAGCGCCTCTCAAGCTCTCCCCTGGCAGCCTCTCTCACCTCCGGAAGCCTGCCCATCTCTGCCGAAAGCGCCCGGAGCTCCTCCGCTTTCTCAATGAGGGCCTTCTTCTCCTCGTCCTTCATCTGCACCCAACTGAAGGACGAAAGGCGATCCTCGAGGCCCGCAAGCCCGCCCATCAGCATCGCGGGGTGCGTGCCCACCTCCTGCAGGAGCGCTCTCAGCGACTGGGCCTTCAGGTGCTTCTCCTCCGTATCGAGGCCGCCCCACCCCATTACATATGCGCACCAAATACCCCTATGCCGATTACTATTTCATCGAGTGGTTCTCGGGTGCAACTGAAGATATAAGGGGCAGTAAGGGCTCTGGTTCGGCGCTTACAGAATCAGGGCTTTCAGCCTGATATCCCGCCTTTTTCCTCGCATCGACACACCGCTTCCCGGAATTCTTCTCTCTTTGCCCCCTTTTCGTCACCCTTCGCCGGAAAATTTCTAGACTTTTCCCGAAATTTCTTGTATACTCTCTTCGGAGGACGGGGGGCACCGAAATCAAGCTTCCTATCAACTACCCCACTGCTTTGAAGATGTCAGAATATTTTTTCCCGTTGCTTCCCCCACTTGATTACTGAGAAAGCGAAATAAGGAAGATCATGTGAGCGCAAGAAAAGTCGTACTCCACCGAATGCAATCCGGCTTGTTCTTCTTCTCGTTTTTCATGGCAATTTCCCCATTGTCCTATGCTACTGAAAATTTTCTCTCCACTTAGAGAACCCGGTCTCATTTGACACGGCTGCCTTTTCTGTATATCTGGCCTCCTTTATAAGCGGTGAAACTCCTCCCATCAGGACTGAACCTCACCATGAAGCTGTCTGTCACGCTCTGGTGAGTGATCCTCACGCGGTAGTCGTCATTTGACCTTTCCCATGTCCCCTTGGCACTTTTCATCACAGAACCATCGATTCCAACCGAATATTTCTTCTAAACCTCACCCGGAAAAAGGGTGACATATTCCCACTCATTGATTGCAAGCACTCTTTCAGTGACAAAATTTTCCGGCCTCCCCCGCCGCAGCCCCTCACCGCAGCTTTCCAAGCTCCTCCAGCGAGAGCACCGGCAGCCTCTCGCTCATATCGCTATCTCCAGGTGCTTCACCCCTATGATCTCGGGATACTTTAGGTCAAAAGTCTTTTTCTCCTCCGCAAGCTCTTTCATGCACATCATTATGACATCCCTGATGTTCTCCATCGCCTCCTCAAACGTGTCGCCCTGGGTGGAGCACCCCTCAAGGCTGGGACAGGAGGAGACATACCTGCCGTCCTCATCCTGCTCAATCAGCACCTGCACCGTGTAGTTCTTTTTCACCTCACAAGCCCCTTTCTCACTTATCCCCTCCCTTGCACCAATTCAAGCGCTTGTTGCATCTTTTCGGGAGTGCACCCCCCCTGACTCCCGGATTCTGGATTCCCGAAAGGGTGTGTAATCCGTGCAAATAATTATGATCTTCTGCAGGTGGAATCAAGAATCTTCGCTTGATGCGGGTCATGCTCCGGAGCAGAGCTGATAGCCGATTAAAAACAATCCCAGGATGAGCGATCCCCATGCCGCGGCGAAGAGAAGGAGGGGCTGCCAGGCGAAATAGAGGCATCTCCCCCTGGTGAGCCGGGAGACCGTCACATGGGGAAAGGGGCTTTTTCTTATCCACCCTGCGAGCTCGGTCTCTTTCTCGAGAAGCTCCGGAAGAAAGAGGACCTCAGGGGGAATGACCGTAAGGAACTTAAGGGGGACAGTCCCTTCGCCGGCTCTGAAAAGAAGGTACCAGGGGATGGCGCCGAAGTGGCCGGCCTGGGCCAGGGAGCCCTTCATGGTGAAGGCGATGCTCCTGAGGGGCGAGAGGGGGCATCCCTCCAGCAGCTCCGGCAGGGTGGCCGCCTTTGAGGGAGGGCGGGGGAATAGAAAAGAGAGTGTAAAGATGCCGGTAAGGCCCCCCAGCACCAGGGGAAGGCCCAGGTAGCCTCCCCGGAGCACGCTGAATAGTCCCGCAATGAATGACAGGGCGGGCAGGAAGAAGATGACCATCTCAATGTACGCATGGCCGATATGATGCTTCAACGCTCTTTCCTGGGCCTCTGGTATTTCCGGAGCCTTTCTGAGGCGCAGCGCCGGGTGGGATGAGAACAATTCAAACCAGGAAAGCCAGGGGTTAAGAATGGCCTCCCGCAGGAACCTCTTTCCCCTCCTGCCCGTTTCTCCGTATTTCACCGTGCCTATGGCGCACCGGGGATCGATGATTCCAATGAAGCTGAGGGAGAGGGCCCTGTGCAGGTCCCTGGTCTCTGTCCCGGGGCAAGACCGGAAAGAAGCGGTGATTTTCGCAAGGGCCCTTCTGAGAGGGGCCTGGAGCCCGCCTTCCACGGAGCTGTCGGCTTTCCTCTCCCTTGCCCTTGAGGCGAAAAGGAGGGGGAAGGAGCACAGCGCCCAGAGCCATCTGAGAAGTGCTGAAAAGAGCGAAATGCTCCTTGTGTTCCTGAGGGTGCTGACGTGAGCCCCTATGAGAAAGGTACTCTTGGCGCAGTGATAAAGAAAGAAGGGGATGAGGCCCGTGCACATCATGACAAGGTAATCTCCCGAGAGGGCATGGGAGAGCTCATGGGCCGCGACGGCTTTCATCTCCTTTCTGTCCAGGAGGTCCAGGAGCCCTTTGCTTGCAAGAATCCTCGCCTTGTTCCCATGGGAGCCGAAGGTGAAGATGAGCGGGAGGGGACAGGGGAAGGTCCCGGTCGTCACTTTGCCGGACTTTCCAGGCGGCGCAAGCTCCTTTATCATTTCATGGAAGCTGCCCTCCCCGCCGTGCCAGGTAATCGGTGAGAAGAGCCTCTCGATGACTGCGGGGAAAAGGGCATACTGCAGGCCGAAAATGAAGAGGGGGGCGCAAGATGCCAGTGTGAGGGGGATCCTGAGATATTCACAGAGGAGAAGCCCCCCGTAAAGAGAGGTGAGAAAACAGATCGCGAGTGTGGCTGAGAGGCCGGCCAGGTATCCCATCATTTTGTTAGATCGCCGTTGCCGTCAGTCTCCCTTCATCAAGGTAGTAGGTCCTGTTCGCGTAGCTCGCCACTTTGGGATCGTGGGTCACTACGATGGTGGTGAGCTTCTGGTTCTCGTTCACCGAGCGAAGCACCTCCATGATCTCCTTGCTTCCCCGCGTATCCAGGTTTCCTGTCGGCTCATCGGCAAGGAGGAGCCCCGGGAGATTGGCCAGGGCCCTCGCCGTCGCCACGCGCTGCACCTGTCCTCCCGAGAGCCTGGTGGTCTTCTCAAATGCTTTTTTCTCCATGCCCACGAGGCGCAGCAGAGATGCCGCCCGCTGGTCCCTCTCGCTCCCATAGGACCCGGCGAGCTGCATGGGGAGCATGACGTTTTCCATGACCGAGAGGGTGGGAATAAGATAGTAATTCTGGAAGATGAAGCCGATGTGATTGAGCCTTATTTTTTCCCTCACGGTCTCTGACTGGGCCGTCACATCAGTTTCATCAAGGAAGATATGGCCGAAGTTGGGGAGATCGATGCATCCCAGCAGGAAGAGGAGCGTGGACTTGCCCGAGCCCGAAGGCCCCATGATGGCAATAAAGTCCCCGGATTTGAATTCTACGTTCACGTTCTCCAGGACCCGGAGCTTCCCTGCCTGGGTCTCCCAGTATTTGTGGATGCTAATCAGTCGTACTCTCATGGCGCGCTCCTGTCGTTGCTATTCCCCGCGGAGGGCTTGAATCACATCCATGCGGTAGACAATGATGGCAGGGATCAGGGCTCCCACGATACCGATTGAAAGCGAGAGCACCAGGGCATAGATAATCAGGTTCACGGTGATATGGGCCAGCGGAAAGGAGGTCTGGAAAATGGACATTACGGCGCCGTCGAGGAATTTTGAGCCCAGGAGCCCTACGACAATTCCGAAGATCCCCCCCGTAATGGACAGGATGAGCGATTCAATGAGGATCATCATGATTATCGTGAAGCGCGAGGTGCCGATAGCCCGCAGCGCCCCGAACTCCTTGATTCTCTCAAAGGTTGACATCAGCATGGTGTTCATTGAAGCTGTGGTCGCGATGAGAATGCCTATGAGGGCTATGGCGAACTGCAGCAGCCATGCATATCTTACCAGCTCGCTCGAAGCGCCGAGATATTCTTCGCTTGTCTTGACGGAGAGGTCGGGAAGGTTAAGCTGAAGCTGCCTCTTTGTCTCCTTGACAAGCTTTTTGTCCTGGACCTGGATCCATATCTCCTTCACCTTCCCTGGCGAGTCCTCGAGGGTGAGGGCCGTCTCAACGGGCATGAAGCAGAAGTAGTCCTGAAACCCCACCTGGAAGCGGGCCACCGTTCCCACCTTGAGGTTTACCGTGTTCTGTCCCCGTTTTATGGAAAACTCCCTGTCGCAGGGGAGCCTGAGATCCTGTGAGAGCTTTGTGCCGATGATTATCTTTTTCTCGTCTTCGGTGAGCTCTTCCAGTTTCCTCACTCCCTCAAGGCAGTAGGGATCGTCAGGGGGGCCCTCCGGTGTGGGAAGGAGCCCGTCGGCAACTGTCACGTTGGGGAAAAAGGTCTTAAGGAAATTTTCTTCGCCAATATCGTTCTGGTCATAGGGGATGCCCCAGAGGATCACTGACTTGCCGTTGATGGTCTGCTGGAATCTCGTGACCCCTATGGCTTTTTTTATGTTCTGGATCTTGGTGCTGGATTCTGCGGTGTCAGAAGGGGTGAGGTACGTGATGATGTTTTCAACTTTTCTCTCAAGGCTTTTCATCTTGTCGGGGGGGAGGGGTGCCGTGAGGGGCTTTACGGGAAGTGATTCCATGATGCGGATCTCGTCGGCCGAGTACCCCAGCGCGCCGATGGGGCCCGTGGGCAGGGGAAGCGTCGAGGGGGGGAGGATGTAGATGTCGATGTTTCTCCCGTAGACCTCGCGGTATAATTTCTGGTAGAGTCCTTCAGCCACCGAAAGGAGGGCCACGAAAGATCCCACCGCGAGGATGACTCCGATAATGGTGAGAAGGCTTCTCTCCTGCTTGCGGATTACGTTTTTCTGCGCCAGGGATAGGGATACCACGGTCTTTCCTCTTTCAGGGATTAAGCATTTCTTGGCGTACAAAGGCAAAGGCGTATTTTACTATATTCTAAGTAAAGAAATTCCTTTCCTCCCTGAAAAGGAGAGTTCCTGCGGGAGGAGAAGTTTGGAGTATGGACGAGAAGACCCGCTCACTGCTTACGGGTAAATCGCTGCCCCACCGCCTCATGGGCACCATGTCTCTCCTTTTCAGAAAAGACGCCGATATAGTGCTCCAGGAGCTCATCACCTCTCCCGATGTGCCTGAGTACCAGAAATACCTGGCCATCTGGGAGGCGGGCACAAGAAAGCACAAATCCCTCAGGAACACCCTCATAGAGGTGGTGAAGGCTCCTGAGAGTCTGCCGCGCCGTCTGAGGCTTGCCGCCGCCAGCTCCCTCGTGCAGATAGGCGAGATTTATTCCCTTGATGTGCCGTCAGCGCTGATCCTTGACCTTATGGAGATCTATCTCAATACCCTTGATCCAAAGCTCTATGAGAAGCTCCACCAACTCTTTCTGATGGAAAAGAATCTTCCTATCTACAAGATTATGGTGAAAACCCTCCAGGTGAAGTTCAACATTGAGACCGATATAAGCGCCCAGTCCTGGGAGGTCCTTGCGAGGGCCCTCAGCCTCTGCTTTGAGTACCACTACCCCGAGGCAATGGCCACCACCAGGGAGGAGATGAAAAAGCTGCCGCGCCACAAGGATAAGGACCGCCAGAAAGTGGAGCAGCTGGCCTATCTCAACAGGCGCGTGCTGGCACATACGGAGAATGTTCGCTCCGAGTTCAGGAAGCTCCTGGAGGGAAATGAAAAGGGTGAGAGGCTCGTGACCCTCATCGCATACCCGTCCCTGAATTACAGTTATCATCAGATGTGCAAGGTTGAAAGAACCCTGGCACCCCTTCTTCAGTGTGTTCTTGACACAAGGCCGGGCGTAAGGCTTCTTGCCATCAAAGAGCTCTCAGATATCGCCTCTCCCGTGGCTTTCAATTTTTACCGCTCCCTTATTCTTGGAGAAGAAAAAGCATACTCCGATACCGTGCAGAACCTTCTGGGGCTCATGGCAGCCCTCGCGACCAGAGACCGTGACGCCCTTGAGATGCTCCTCTCCCTCCTCAAGGACATTGCACCGGAGGAACTGCCCCACCTGATTGATGAGCTTGCCTCTCTCTGTGAGACCCATAAAGCAATTTCGGCCAGGGTGGTCTTCCAGATTCTTCCCGCGGTGAGGAAAGGCGAGTACCCCGAGAAAGTGGCCCAGGAGCTTGTCACCAGAATTCTGGGAACCTGTCCCACTGAGGAAGTCATTGACCTGCTGGTAGAGATGGCTTCTGGTGAAGGGAAGTTCCCTTCTTCGGTGAGGAAAAGAGCCGGGAAGGTCCTTGTGCACTACCACAGCCCGGACTTCCCTTTTTATCAAAAGGTTGCGGCCTGTATCAGGCGCCTTCCCGAAGAGGATGTGCCGGGAGAAATCACCAGGAGCATGTTCAGGGAGATCAGGGAGATGCCCCTGGAAGAGAATATAAGGTTTCTCAGGCAGGGGATCTGTGACGGGAGGGACGAGGTGCGCAAGGGCGCATTCTCTTCCTATGTGGACCTGATAAAGAGCGGAAAGTTTACCGACGACGAGGTGCTGGCGTTTCTCACGTCCCTTTTTGATGAAATGGCTCCAGCCCCCGACGACATAAAGATCCTTGCCCTTGAGCTTCTTAAAACCAATCCGATGAGGAGCGACGAGCTCAGAAGAAGGGTGAGAGCTCTTTTCCTCTCAGACTCGAGAGAGGTGAGAAATCTCACCTTTGATCTCTTTTTCTCATGGTTCTCAAGCACCCGCGACTCCCGCGAGGAAGAGGAGGTGCTCCAGGATTTTCTGGATATCCTTCTCTTTCCCGAGTTTCCCCATGATGAGATTTATAAAAAGGCAGCGGGCACCATAAGCGACAGCCTTGTGACCAAGGCTTCCCTCTATGAAAGAAAGGGCCAGGATGTGTTCCTCGCCCTCCAGAAGGGCCTCAGCTCCGACCTCTCAACATTCCAGAAAAAAATTCTCTGCGAGATCCTGGACAACGCCATAGGCGGGCAGAATTCCCAGGCCCGTCTTCAGGCCCAGTGGATAATGGAGAACCTTCTCAGGAGCCCCCAGGTGGCGCCGGTTGTGCACCTCCATGTGCTCCAGCTGCTTGTGGTCAAAGAAGGGAAGCTCCTGAAGTATTTCCCCAAGCTGCTCCAGCTTCTTTCCATCGATGATTCCTATGTACAGAAGGTGACGCTTGAAATAATGGCGGGAGGGTTTGCCCAGCTTCCGCGCTATTCCGCCGAGGAGAAGATGCAGGCGATGAAGATGGGGAAGAATAGTGAGCTTGTGGAGTACGTGAAATGGGAAATAATGCTCATCACCACCCTCCTGCCGCAGCTCCTGAAGCTGCTGGGGGGCGGCTCCACTGATCATGACGTCATATCGCTTGTGCTCTCCGTTTTAAGGAGGATTGAGGGAGCCCGTTCACACGCTGCCACGCTTTTCTCTTTCAAGCAGGAGCAGTTCGGCGACACGGTGAGGGAGAGAGCCCTTGAATCCCTAGCCTATCTTGTGTACCCGCCTTTTTCAGAAGAGGAGACCCTCATCATCAATGAGCTCAAGCATATGGCCTCTGACGCAGGGCTTGCACCGAATTACCGGCTCAGTGCCATGCAGGCTCTTGTGCATATCGGGATCGACGACTGCTTCGCCTTTTTCCTTGACCGTGCCCGCAATGATAATGAGCGGCACGACATGCGGCTCCTGGCACTCCAGGGCCTTAATGCCCTGAAGAATCCCTCGGCCAGGGAGTTCTTCCTCGAGATACTTCATAACCCGCGTTATTCATCGGTATTTAAGGAAACCGTGCTGGAGGGCCTGAAATACATGGGCCATTCATCGATAGTAGAGCCCCTTCTCACCCTCATAGACAGCGCCGAGTTTCAAAAAGCGGGTGAGCGGGCAAGGGCGGTTCTTGAAGAGTGCGGTTTCGGCGAAACCCTGGCGCTGCGCACTCTCACCAAGGACATCGAGGGGAAGCGCCAGGAGCTTGAAATGGTGGAGCACACCCTGGCCAGGGACAGGGTGCGTCTCAATGAGGCCGAGAGGACCAGAGAGGAGACCATGGCCGCTCTCAAGGCTCTCAATGACTCCCTCGGGAAGTGCGAGGGCCGCATAAAGAGCGAGACGGCCCTTCACGAGAAGCACCAGGCTCAGTGGGAAAAGCTCCGCATGACCCTCGAGGGGAAGATCCGCGAGATTCTGCCCGAATGGCCTTCAGAAAAGAAGCTCGCCAAGGAGCACCGCGAGGCCTATATTGAGCTCAAAGAGCACTACCGCGAGCATGCGGAAAGCTATGAGCACCTTATCGGCGAAATAGATGCCAGACTTGCCGTGCTCTCTGCCGAGCGTGACGGTATAGTGCAGCAGATGAGGGATGGCCGCCAGAAGGAAAGCGATCTGGAAACGGACTGTAAAGACCTCAAGGTATGGCTCGCCCAGCTCTCATCAGAACGCGACGGAATGGCCTCGGCGCTGGATACCATTGAAAGCCAGGCCCGTCAGCGCGACGAGGCTTTTCAGGCGCTCCTTCCTTCCATTGACAGGTCCCTGGCAGAGAAGAATGCGACCCTGCAGAAGAGCAGGATCAGGGAGTGGGAGCTGCGCGGAGAATATTACCGGGCCCTCATGAGAAATGCCTCCAAGGCGAAATGAAAGGGCCGTGGTGAGAGGGGAACTCCCCCCTTGCTATCTCCTTCAGCCGCCCTCGAAGCATCCCACCTTGCCCAGAAACTGTCCCAGGAAGGTATGTTTCGTCTCTTCGCTTCCGCAGTGGGGGCATGGCTCCTTTTTTTTCTCTTCGCTGGACCTTATGAGCCTCTCAAATACGTTTCCGCACCTTGTGCACTTGAAAATCTTGAGAGCCATCGCGGCACATCCTTTCAATTTTTATTTCTGAATATATAGATAAATTAATATAAGGAAAGATTCATTGTGCCGGCAAAGATTCCTTCCACGCAAAGAGGGATTTTGAAGGGATGAAAGAAATAATTGGGATCCCTTTAAGGAGGCTCGATATGGATAAAAAATATATGGACGGCGAGAAGAGAGGCTCTGTGCTTCTCTTTGCCCTGAGCACATGCGGGTGGTGCAGCAAGGTGAAAAATCTTCTCAGCGAGCTCAAGGTGGCCTTTGAGTATGTCGATGTGGACAAGCTCAAGGGACCGGAAAAGGACGAGGTCATGGACGAGGTCAAGAAGCACAACCCCCAGTGCTCCTTTCCCACCATAGTGATTAACGATCAGTGCATTGTGGGCTTCAAGGAGATTGCCATAAGGGAGGCCCTAGGGAAATGAGCGAAGAAGCCCCTGCTGAAGAAAGAATCGAAAAGGCATTGCAGAAGCTTTCCAGGGATGCCCAGTCAGGAGGCTACCATCTCAATCCTGACAGGGAGTTCACCAAGGACCTCATTGCAGGCCTCCTTGTGAACGAGGACCGTTACGGTTACTGGGCATGCCCCTGCAGGCTCGCCTCAGGGAAAAAAGAGGAAGACCTTGATATAATCTGCCCCTGCGATTACAGGGATCCCGATCTCGGCGCATTTCACATGTGCTATTGCGCTCTCTACGTTTCAGAAAAGGTGATAAGAAAAGAGGTGGTCCTCGAGGGCTCCATCCCTGAGCGCCGGCCTCCCGGGGGAAAAAGGGATAAGCAGATCCCTGGAGGCGCCCTCCTTCCCGGGAAGCTTGCCTACCCTGTCTGGCGCTGCAAGGTTTGCGGATACCTCTGCGCCCGCGAGGAGCCTCCCGAGACATGCCCCGTCTGTAAAGTCAAGAAGGAGCGCTTTGAGAGGTTTCTCTGAATGTCTCTCACAGGTGAAAAAAAAGAAGGCCCTCGAGTGAGGGCCCTCTTTTTTTAATTCCTAGAGTATCTCGCCTATCTTTTTAAAGAAGTCGATACGCCGCTTCGCGTCCTTCTCCGCCTCGGCAAAAAGGCGCTCGGCATCCTGCGGTGCCGTGAGCTTAAGGGAGTTGTAGCGCGTTTCCCCGCGGATGAAGTCCTGGAAACTGCCTGTCACCTCAGGGTTATCCCACGTAAAGGGCTTCTCGGATGAGGGGTTGTAACGGTAAAGGGGCCAGTAGCCGCTCTCGACGGCCCGCTTCTGCTCAGTCTGGGTCTTCATCATGTTGAAACCGTGGGCGATACAGGGAGAGTAGGCGATGACGATTGAGGGCCCGGGATAGGCCTCGGCCTCAAGGAGCGCCTTGAGGGCCTGGTTCCTGTTGGCGCCAAGGGCAATTGAGGCCACATAGACATAGCCATAGCTCATGCACATCAGTCCCAGGTTTTTCTTGCCCACTCTTTTTCCCGCGTTGGCGAATTTCGCCACTGCGGCGAGGGGCGTTGACTTTGATGCCTGGCCGCCGGTGTTTGAATACACCTCGGTGTCAAGCACCAGGATGTTCACATTTCTCCCCGAGGCCACCACGTGGTCCAGGCCGCCGTAGCCGATGTCATAGGCCCACCCGTCGCCGCCGATGCACCAGATGCTCTTCTCCACGAAGTAATCCTGAAGCTCCTGAATTTTCTCAAGGAGGGCCTTTTTCTCGCCATCACTTCCCTTGAGGGCTTCCTGGATGAGGGGCTGCACCGCCTGCTGGGCTGCCACCGCTTCGCTGTCGGTCTTGTCCCAGGCGCCCAGGCAGGCGGTAAGGGCTGCCTTGAGCGCTTCGGTTGCTCCCTGGAGGGCAATGTACTGCTCGACGGCTGCCCTGAGGGTCCTGCGGTTGCTTTCAACGGCGAGGCGCATGCCAAAGCCGTATTCGGCATTGTCCTCGAAAAGGGAGTTGCCCCAGGCAGGCCCCCTGCCCTCCTTGGTAGTGCAGTAGGGTATGGTGGGGAAGGTGCCGCCATAGATTGATGAGCAGCCCGTGGCATTGGCAACTATCATCCTTTCGCCGAAGAGCTGGGTGATGAGCCTGATGTAGGGTGTCTCGCCGCAGCCCCCGCAGGCGCCTGAGAACTCGAAAAGGGGCTTGATGAAGCCGCTGCTCTTCAGGTTCTTGGTGTCGGCTCCCACATTGTCGGGCAGAGCGTCAAAGAAGCGATAGTTCTCGGCCTGTCCGCTCTGGCGCTCTTTTTCAAGCACCGAGAATTCCAGGGCCTTGGTCTTTGCCGGGCAGGTTTCCACGCAGACGCCGCAGCCCGTGCAGTCGTCCACATATATCTGGAGCCTGAATTTCCAGCTCTTGTCATTCTTGGTCTTTGAATCCTCCACATGGAAGCTTGAAGGAGCATTTTTCAGGTCATCAGGCGCTATCTGCTTTGCCCTCACAACGGCATGGGGACAGGCGTTGACGCACTGGTTGCACTGGATGCAGTGCTCAGGGACCCATACCGGCACGCGGGGAGCGATGCCGCGCTTTTCCAGCCTAGATGTGGCCGTGGGAAGCACGCCGTCAAAGGACATCTTTGAGACAGGCACCTCATCTCCGAGGAGGTGCATGGAACGCTCAATTATTTCCCTGGCAAAGATCGGTGCATCGTCGGGGATAAGCCTGGGCGGTTTGTACGAGGCGGTGATCTTCTCAGGGATATCGACCTGCACCAGCGCCTCGGCGGTGCGGTCAACGCATTCCCAGTTCTTCTTCACCACTTCCTCGCCTTTTTTGGAGTAGGTTTTCTTGATGGCGCTCTTGATGAGCTTGATAGCCTCATCATGCTCCAGCACTCCCGACACGAGGAAAAAGGCGGTCATCATCACGGTGTTGATCCTGGCTCCCAGGCCGGCCGCCTCGGAGATCTTGAGGGCGTCGATGGTGTAGAACCTGATCTTCTTCTCCATGATGGTTTTCTGCATCTCCTCGGTGAGATGGCTGAAGACCTCGGTGCGGTCCCAGTCGGAGTTGAGGAGGAACACGCCTCCCTCCTTGATCCCCTTGAGCATGTCATACCGGCCGATATAGGCGGGATTGTGGCACGCCACAAAATTGGGGTGATAGACCAGGTAAGGCGACTTGATGGGGCTCTTGCCGAACCGCAGGTGGGAGATGGTGATGCCGTATGATTTCTTTGAATCATAGACAAAGTAGCCTTGAGCGTTCAGATCAGTGTTATCACCTATGATCTTGATGGAGTCCTTATTGGCGCCGACGGTGCCGTCGGAGCCCAGTCCCCAGAACATGCAGCTCTTCATGTCGGCGGGCTCCGAGCAGAGCTCCTCGTCGATGGGGAGCGACAGGTGCGTCACGTCGTCATTGATTCCCACCGTGAAGTTGTGGGTGCATTTCCCCGCAAGATGGCGGTAGACAGCCTGCACCATCGAGGGGGTGAACTCCTTGCTCGAGAGGCCGTATCTTCCCCCGATAATCTTGATATTTTTTCCTGCAAGGGCCGTCACGATGTCCATGTAAAGCGGCTCGCCAAGAGATCCGGGCTCCTTGGTCCTGTCCAGCACCGCTATTCTCTCGACAGAGGTGGGGATCACCTTCACAAGGGCCTCGGCTGAGAAAGGCCTGTAAAGGCGCACGCGCACCATGCCCACCTTGTCTCCGCGCTTCAGCATGCAGTCAATGGATTCCTCAATGGTCTCACAGCCACTTCCCATGGCCACAATGATATTGGTGGCCTGGGGATGGCCGTAGTAATCAAAGAGGTGGTACTGTCTCCCCGTTTTTGCCGCTACCTTGTCCATATATTCCTGGACAATGCCGGGAACTGCGTCGTAATCTTTATTAATCGTCTCGCGCCCCTGGAAATACACATCGGGGTTCTGGGCGCCTACCTTCGCATAGGGCTTTTCAGGGCGCATCGCCCTGTTGCGGAACCTTCTCAGATACTCAGGCTCATAGAGCTCTTTCAGGATATCGTAGCTTATCTCCTCAACCTTCATTATCTCTGCGGAGGTGCGGAAGCCGTCAAAGAAATGGAGGAAGGGGACCTGGCTTTTCAGGGTTGAAAGATGGGCCACCGCTGCAAGGTCCATGACCTCCTGGGGCGAGCTGGAGCATATCAGGCCGAAGCCGGTGTTTCTCACGCTCATCACGTCTGAATGGTCACCGAAGATTGAGAGGGACTGGCAGGCCAGGGAGCGTGCCGACACGTGGAATACTGCCGGGATCATCTCGCCGGCGATCTTATGCATGTTGGGTATCATGAGAAGAAGTCCCTGGGAGGCCGTAAAGGTTGTCGTCAGAGCGCCGGCACTCAGGGAGCCATGGACGGCCCCTGCGGCGCCCGCCTCTGACTGCATCTCTATGACGTCAACAACCTGGCCGAAAATGTTTTTCCTTTTCTCGCTCGCCCAGGTGTCGGCCATCTCCCCCATGTCTGACGAGGGAGTGATGGGATAGATGGCAGCCACCTCACTGTAAGCATAGGCGACATGGGTCGCCGCCTGGTTGCCCGTGATGGTTACCATGGTGTTGCCGCTTTTCTTTGAGCGCGTGGTCGTTGAGGCAGGAGAGACTGAATTGAGAGTTTCAGTGTTACCGGACATGTGGCATTCCTCCATTTGTTTGATTTTTGTTCCTGTTGAAAGGATCTGTTTAAAGAAAAAAACGCTTGGCCGCAAGATGAGGGAGAAGGCTTGGTTGAAACCCAGACTTGCTTGAAATATCTTGTCTTTCTCTTAACAGACATTCCCTGTCACCGTAAAAATTCCTCCTCACCGGGCGCTGCAATTGCCGGCGGGGGACCTCTCTGAAGGAGAAAGGAAAAAGGCACCGTGTCACTGAATGTTTTAGGAAAGTGAAAAGAAGGGCGAGCCTGCTGTAAGGGCAGAAGTACTGCAAAAGAGGTGTCTATGTCAGAGCATATAGAGATCGATGCCATCGGAACAAAGTGCCCGAGGCCCATTGTGGAGCTTGCAAAAGCTTTCAGAAAGGCGCCTCCCGGCTCAATTATCGTCATCAAGGCCGATGATCTTGCCTTTGAGAGCGATGTCAAAGCATGGTGCGAGACGACCCATAACACGCTGGTAAGCCTTGTCAGGGAAGGGTCCGTCAGCATTGCAACTATCAAGACAGGGTAATACCGGGAGGTGGCCTTATGGATGGCAGCGCCGGCGCTCTTGAAGAGCGCATAAAAAGGCTTGAAGAGCAGGTGGCACATCTGCAGAAAGGGGGAGCTCCGGAGGACAGGGTCTCCCTGGTCTGCTTCAGCGGAGAATGGGACAGGCTTTTTGCCGCCTTTACCATTGCGAACGGCGCGCTCGCCCTTGGCCAGGAGGTCCACATATTTTTTACCTTCTGGGCCGTAAGCGCCCTCAGGAAAGAAGGGGCCACCGCCCCGGCCGGGAAATCCCTTATCCAGCAGATGCTCTCCATGATGCTCCCTGGCCACGTGGGGACCGTCCCTCTCTCAAAGATGCATTTTGGCGGGATGGGCAAGGCCATGCTGGGAATGCTGATGAAAGAGAAGGGCGTCGATGATCTCGGCACCCTCATGAAGCAGGCCAAGGAGATGGGGGCCCACTTCCATCTCTGTGAGACTTCAAGCGGTCTTTTCGGCCTTGACTGCAAAGAGCTTGTAGACAGCGATACCCTTAACACCTGCGGTGTCGCCACATTTCTCTCCCTGGCCCTGAAGAGCAGGATTGTATTATTCATCTGAGTGACGGGCGCAGTAAACCGTGCCCACCGACGACGAAAGGAGTGCTGCCGTGACGGAAAACAATGATCTTATTATGGTGCTTACGACGGGAAAACAGGACAGGGGCACCCGGGCTACCCTGGCCTTCGCCTGGGGATGTGCCGCCCTTGCCATGGGCAAGCAGGTCTCAATGTACCTTACCATGGAAGGCACGATGTGGGCCCTCAGGGGGGCGATGCGCGATGTGGAGGTGGGCGGCTTTGAGCCCCTGTCGGCCTATCTCGAACAGTACTGCGCCCTTGGAGGGGAGCTGCTTGTCTGTGCGCCCTGCAGTGAGTATTATTGCTCCTTTGACAGGGATACCATGACGGAAAAGCTTATTCCCGAGGCGAAGCTTGTGGGATTGACGACAATTGTGGGAAAGACCGGACCCTCCACCAAGGTGATTACCTTCTAGGATGCTTCCCAAATTGATTATATGGGGATGAGATGATACTTTTCCCGGGAAGAGAGGCATAGTTTGAAAGACGAGAAGGTGCAGGCCCTCCAGGAGAAAGTCCGCAGCCTCATGGCAGCCAACAAGGCCCTCCTCAAAGAGAAGGAGAAGATTGACAGGCTCCTGGCCGACAGCAAAGATCAGAAGGAGTGCGAAGGGAGGCTCAATCAGGCACTTGCCCGCGCAAATGCCGAATCGGCGGAGCTGCTGGCAGAGCTCGAGGAGAAGAACAGGAATCTCGAGGACACCAATGTGCAGATTGCCCGGGCCAATGCCCATGCCGCAGAGCTTATGGCGCTCATTGAGCTCCGCGATGAGCAGATCACGGAGCTCAACAAGGCCCTCTCCATGGCAAACGTTAATGCCGCCGAGCTCCTGGCGGAGCTTGAGATCCACCATGCCGAGCAGGACCGCCTCAACGCACAGCTTCAGGTCGAAAAGGAACGCCTTCACACTACCCTTGCCAGTATCGGCGACGGTGTGGTGACTACCGACACGGAAGGGAAAGTGATCCTTTTCAACGCTGCCGCTCAGAGCATCACGGAATGGCCCCCCGATGAAATTGCCGGGCATCCCCTCACCTCGGTGCTTGACTTCAGGGATGCTTCGGATAATGTGCTCAGGGATGCCCGTGATCCCATCAGGATATCCCTCAGGGAAAAAAAGGGGATTTTTGTTGATGAGGCCTGGATTCTGACGAAATCAGGCCTGAGAAGGCCGGTGGAGATAAATATATCGCTGATATGCACCTCTGCCGGTGAGATCCTCGGCACCGTCGCCGCCTTCAGGGACAGGACGCGCCACAAGGAGCTTGAAAGGCTGAAGGAGGAGTTCATCGCCTCGATGACCCACGACCTCAGGACCCCTCTCTCATCGATAATGGGGTTCTGCCAGCTCCTTGGCGACAGTGATTTTGGAGAGATCTCGGCGAAAAAGAATGAGTTCGTGAACAGGATCCACCATTGCGGCGACATCCTTCTCGGCATAATCAACAACATAGTAGAGCTTTCAAGGATAGAATCGGGCATGCTTCATTTCCTGTTTGAGGATTTTACGCTCTGCTCTCTTATCAAGGAGCTCTATGACACTTTCGAGCCCCTTGCCATTGAGATGAAGATTGCCCTTGATTTCCAATGTGACAGCTCCCTCTGGGTCAATGCCGACAGGCAGCTCACAAGGCAGGTATTCCATAACCTTCTCTCCAACGCTATCCGTGCCACACCCCAGGGAGGCACCATAAGCATCAATGTCGCTCTTTGCGGGAACGAGCGGATTGCCGTAGAAGTGAAGGATACGGGAAAAGGAATTCCCGGCAATGAGCTGCCCAAGCTTTTCAAGAAATTCGCCAGGATAAGCGGGAGC
Source organism: Candidatus Eremiobacterota bacterium (assembly GCA_031082125.1). NCBI lineage: Bacteria > Bacillati > Vulcanimicrobiota > Vulcanimicrobiota bacterium. The sequence continues at coordinate 205,461 of JAVHLM010000008.1, read as the reverse complement.
CGCCGCGGCACAGGGCTTGGACTTTTCAATGTAAAGAAGTTTGTTGAGGGCCATGGCTCTGATATCACTGTTGAGAGCGAGCCGGGAGCGGGGACTCTTTTCCGCTTCACCCTTCCCCAGGGCCATCCTCCCGCGAAGGAGGTCCTCAAGAAGGGCTCGGTATTGATAGTGGGCGGCGACATAGAGAGCGGGAGGCTTGCGGCCCTCTCCCTCCAGGAAGAGGGGCACCGGGCGGAGTTCGTGGCAGGCGGCAAGGAGGGAATCATGAAGACCATCGAGATAAAGCCTCACGTGGTGCTCCTTGACCGTACTCTTCCCGACATGGAGGTTGAAACCTTTCACTATATCTTCAGGAATACCCCTACCAGCAGGGATGTGCCCCTTATCCTTCTCTCTTCGGTGAGGCTTTCTGAATGGAAAGACAAGTTCTTTGACATCATACCGCTCCCGCTTGACATGAAAGTGATGAAAAGGGCGGTACAGAAGGCATTGAAGCCTCACTGACAGGAGCGCGCTGAGAAAAGGCAGTCTTATCAAGGAAAGGGGGAGAGCGATGGGCAGATATTTTCTCTTGGCCGCCTTGCTTCTCATTATTTCCGCCATGGCAGCCCATGGGCAGTCCTGCGTGCCGTCGCAGGCCATGGTCATCGTAGGGCAGCCCGCCATTGTCAATTTTCATTGGCCCGGTGACGGCTCGCAGTACTACCTTGAGGTCTACGGAATGGGAAAGCCAGTCTATTCGAAACCCATAAGCGGCTCCACCTTCGCGATGTCCCTCCCTCCGAGCGATTACAAATGGCAGGTGAGGAAGTTTTACCAGGGCAGGTATGTGGAGGTAATGGATTTTATAAGCTTTTCCGTGCGCAGCGACCTGAAATATTCCTTTGACGGGAAGCGGGGAGCCCCCGGCGGGAGCGGGGGAAGCGGATCCGGAGGCTGGGTGAACAACGAGGGTGGGATGCAGGGCGCCGGCTCCGGCAGGGCGGGAGAGAGCGGAAGCAATGGCGAGAATGGCGGCGATGTCGCTGTCGGCCTCAGGGATGCCGGTGACTATATCGCCGTACAGATTGCGTCAGGCAGCTTCATCACCCAGTTCTTCCTCGCGAAATCATCGAGCCCCCTCGTCATATCAGCAAGGGGAGGCGATGGAGGCACCGGTGGCGCCGGCGGAGCGGGGGGCACCGTTCAGCAGTACCAGGACGGCTATACTGATCCCTATACCACGCGCCGCGGGTATGCCGCGGGAGGCTCGGGAGGCCCCGGCGGTGATGGCGGTGACGGCGGCGACGGAGGAGACGTGACGGTCACCTCGTCGGGGGTCGACCTGAAAAGCTTTGTCACAATAGATGCCGCAGGAGGCCAGGGCGGCAGGGGAGGTTCGGGAGGCCCCGGCGGAAATCCCGGCGGCCAGAGCGGGTACCCCGGAAGGTCGGGACGGGACGGGCAGAAGGGGAAGACGGAGTTCAAGTGACCTTCTTCGAACGGATCAAGCTCTTTGCCGTGCTCCTGGCCCGCGGGGCCTCCTGAGAATGACAGTCTGACGGCGAAAAGCCCTGACGGGAATACCCCGGGAAAGTGAGGTGCCATGGAGCGCTGCCCCTGGCCAGGAAATGATCCCCTTTATGTAAAGTACCACGACGAGGAATGGGGCGTGCCGGTCCATGACGACTGCAGGCATTTTGAATTCCTCACCCTTGAGTGCGCCCAGGCGGGTTTGAGCTGGCTCACGGTGCTCCGCAAGCGCGAGAATTACCGCGGGGCCTACGGGGGGTTCGATCCCCTCAAAGTGGCGCAGTTTACCGGTGAGGATATTGAGAAGCTCCTCGTGAATCCCGGTATTATAAGGAACAGGAAAAAAATAGAAGCCTCGGTGAAAAACGCGCGGCTTTTCCTCGAGATCCAGCAGCAGTGGGGGAGCTTCGACCGCTATATCTGGAGCTTTGTGGAGCATCAGCCCGTGATAAACGCCTGGAAGACTTTGAAAGAGATCCCCGCAACTACCCCTCTCTCTGACAGGGTAAGCGCCGATCTCAAGAAAAGGGGCTTTTCATTCGTGGGGTCAACGGTCATTTATGCCCATATGCAGGCTATCGGCCTGGTGAATGATCATATCGTGGGATGCTTCAGGTATAAGGAGCTTGGAGCTGCCATGCCGCCGGGAGGCCGCAGAAAGAAATGAGGACCTAGAGTTCCAGCACCCTGGCAATCTCCTGGAGCGTCGTGACGCCCCTGAGGCACTTATCCCCCGCCGAGGAGAGAAGGCTCACTTTCTCCTTGCAGTAAAGCCCTTCCTTTACCTCCCTCTCAGCAAGCAGGGCCTCAGAGAGCCCTGCCTTTCCGCTGGGGATCACGAGGTGCTCGAGAGGGGTCCTCCCGAGGTATCCCGTGTGGCGGCACTGCTCGCAGCCCTCTCCGCGGGAGAATGACCCCGGGGGGAATTCCCTCTGGCTCTCAAAGAGTCTCAACTCCCAGGGGTGGGGGTTATAGGGTGCCCTGCAGTGGGGGCATATGGTTTTGACAAGCTTCTGGGCCAGCACGCCCCTGAGCGACGAGGCGATATAATCGCGGGTGATGCCCATGTCCACAAGATCCCTCAGGGCCGTGAAGGCATTCCGGGACCTCGTGAGGACAATGACCTTCCGGGATGATTCAGTAAGCCTTGCGGCGCACTGCATCGCGGGGGGGCTTGTCACCTCGTCAATAACCACAAGCTCTGCGGGCGACAGGGCAAGCTCCGAGAGCGCCCTCAGGAATTCCATGAGGCTGCCGCACTTTATCTGCCTTACCTCGGGGACCTCATAAGTGGGAGAAAGCTCGACGGCGGTGCAAGAAGGCTGGATATGGGCCTGTCTTCTCGCGAGGGAGAGGGCTGTGGTGCTGCGCCCATCGCCGAGGGACCCCGTGATGACAAAAAGCCCCCGCTCCTCACCGAGGAATGAGGTGACGAAGTGATCGACGCCGGCGGAGAACCCCAGCTCCGTGAGGGTCCTCTCGATGAAATGGTCCATCACGGAATGGATGGTAAGTCTCTCTCCTTTGATGACCGGCATTGAGCTCACCAGGTAACGATGAGTGCTGCCCTTTACGAGGAGGGAGATTTTTCCCTCGCCGGGGCGCTCCCTGAGCTCAGGATTAATGCCGGCCATGCCTTTCAGGATATGCACCAGTGCAGTGCTGTGCTCTCCGGGCAGCTCGAGGATGTCTGTCATCACGCCGTCTATCCTGTAACGGATCCTGAGGCCGAAAAAATCGGGCTCCAGGTGCATGTCCGACGCTCCAAGCTTGAGCATGTCAAGAAGGAGAGCCTTCGCAATCTTGTCCGCCGTGTCGGTCTGCAGTTCGTGAGAGGAGCTCAGGGCACTTCACCTTCCTTCAATGAGAGTATTATATCACATAAAAGGCTCATGGTGAAGAAAGGGAGAATACTCTCTTGAGAGCATTACCCATAGGGAGGCAGCATCCATGCGCTTCATAAGACACCTGGCGTTCATATCGGCACTTTCCGCCCTTTTTTTCTTCCCCCCCGATGAGGGAGGGAGATGCTACGGGAGGGAGTCCTGTCCCCCCGGGCTCTCGTGGGATTTTCTGAAGAAGGATGATCCCGCCAAAAAGGACTTCTTTGAGGCGGTGGAAAAAGGCGACATAAAAAAGCTCAAGGCGCTCCTCTCGGGGAACGCAAAGCTCGCCAACGCGAAGACCACGGGCGGCACGACAACCCTCCATGCCGCGGCAAAGGCGGGAAACAAGAATATCACCGAGCTGCTCATCTCCGAAGGGGCCAAGGTGAACGCCAAGGATGACGGAGGTGCCACTCCTCTGCACATCGCCTCGGCGAACGGCCATCAGGAGGTGGCGGAGCTGCTCATCCTGAGGGGGGCAGGCCTCTTCGCCTCCGACAAGAAGGGGGAAAACTCCCTTCACTACGCCGCCCAGGGGGGGCACAGGAAGCTCGCGGAGCTTCTGATCTCAAAGGGAGTGAACGTGGACATTCTTGACAGGAAGGGCGAGACGCCTCTTCATCTCGCCGCCCGCGAAGGGAAGCTGGAAGTCGTGGAGTTTCTTCTGGGGAAAAGAGCTCAGGTGAACGCCCGCACTAAGTACGGCTCCACCCCCCTCTCCTATGCCCAGATGGAAGAGCAGAAAGCGGTCGTGGAGTTTCTCAAGGCTCACGGCGGCCGCGAGTAAGCAGGGCGGAACACCCCTAGGGAGCAACCTTTGCCTGCGATGCCACGCGCTCAGTGGCAGCCTTGAGGACCTCCTCGTCGGCAAGGTAATAGTGCCTTATCTTGCTGAGATCATCATTAAGCTCGTAGACAAGGGGAATGCCCGTGGGAATGTTGAGCCCCGCCACTTCCTCCGGTGTGAGGCCGTCGAGATATTTCACGAGGCCCCTGAGGCTGTTCCCGTGGGCGGCGATGAGGACCTTTTTCCCTTCTTTCACTGTCGGCGCTATCACTTCGTGCCAGTAGGGGAGCATGCGGTCAATGGTATTCTTGAGGCTTTCAGTGAGGGGAAGGCCTTCGATGCCATGATAGCGCCTGTCATTGCCGGGGTAACGGGGATCATCAGCGGTTACGGCCGGCGGCGGCACGTCGTAGCTTCTTCTCCAGAGATGCACCTGTTCCTCGCCCATCTTCTCAGAAGATTCCTTCTTGTTAAGGCCCTGAAGAGCCCCGTAGTAGCGCTCGTTCAGTCTCCAGGAGTTTTCTACGGGGAGCCACATGAGGTCCATCTCATCAAGGACAATCCAGAGGGTCCTGATGGCGCGCTTCAGGACAGAGCAATAGGCGCAGTCGAAGGAGAAGCCCTTCTCTCTCAGTGCTATCCCTGCCTGGTGAGCCTCCTGGATGCCTTTTGAGGAGAGATCGACATCGGTCCAGCCGGTGAACCTGTTTTCCATGTTCCAGGTGCTTTCGCCATGGCGAAGCATGACAAGCGTGAGCATGAGGCGCCTCCTTTACGCGATGGTGATTTCTTTTGCGAGATAGACATCCTGAACGGCCTGGATCAGCTTGATGCCCTCTTCCATCGGCTTCTGGAAGGCTTTCCTCCCCATGATGAGGCCCATGCCTCCGGCACGCTTGTTTATGACGGCTGTCCTTACGGCATCAAGCTTATCATTCGCTCCGGAAGCCCCTCCGGAATTGATTAATCCCATTCGGCCCATATAGCAGTTCGCCACCTGGTAGCGTGTGAGGTCTATGGGGTGGGCCGAGGTGAGCTTTTCATAGACAAGAGGGCTTGTCTTGCCGAATTTCACCTCGTTATAGCCGCCGTTGTTCACCGGGAGCTTCTGCTTGATGATATCGGCCTCTATGGTCACCCCCAGGTGGTTCGCCTGGCCGGTGAGATCGGCCGACTCCTCGTAGTTGATGGCATTTTTCTTGAAGGCGTCATTTCTCACATAGCACCAGAGCACCGTGAACATCCCGAGCTCATGGGCGTGGGCAAAAGCTTCTGAGATTTCCTCGATCTGCCGTCTTGACTCCTCGGAGCCGAAATAGATGGTGGCGCCTATCCCCAGGGCGCCCATGTCGTATCCCTGATCCACTGAGGCGAAGAGCCTCTGGTCATAGGTATTGGGAAAGGACAAGAGCTCGTTGTGGTTGATCTTGAGGATAAAGGGGATCCTGTGGGCATATTTTCTCGCCACGGCCCCGAGCACGCCGAGCGTTGAGGCCACGGCGTTGCAGCCCGATTCCACGGCGAGCTTCACAATGTTTTCGGGGTCGAAATAGAGGGGATTGGGGGCAAAGGAGGCTCCAGCGGAGTGCTCGATCCCCTGGTCAACGGGCAGTATGGAGAGATATCCGGTCCCGGCAAGCCTTCCATGGGAGAATATAGTCCCGAGGGCCCTCAGAACCCTGATATGCCTGTCAGAGGCGAGAAAAATCCTGTCCACAAAATCGGGGCCCGGCAGGTGGAGCAGCTCTTTCGGCACTGTCGCGCACCGGTGCTCCAGAAGGTATGGTCCATCTTTGCCTAACAGGGAGATAATTGATTTGCTCATGAGTTCCTCCTTCAGGATTCTTCTTTTCAATGAAGCTTCGCCTTCAGGGGCGCATTTCCCTGTGCCGGAGGGCAGGGGATTGACTGGGCCGGGGGGAATTCTTCCGTAGAACACTTAAGGAGGAACGGCGATGAGAACTCTCACCATGCTGCTGATTATCGGGCTCGCGGTCATCATATCGAGCGCCCCCCTGTTCTCGCAGGTAATCGACAACAGGGACTCCGGCTCCCAGAGCATCCTGGACAACAACGGCTCGGTCCTCGCAAAGCCCATATCCATGAATCTCTTCTACAATAACCGCCGCGCATTCGGCTACATGTTCTGGTCCGGAGGCGACGCCTTCATCTCGTCAGATGCGGCAAGGACCCTCTTCTCTTTCAGTGATTCCAATCAGGGAGACACGGGTGAGTACATGGTGAACGGGAGGGGCGTCAACACTTACTATTACGGGAACAACCTTTACCTTGACGTCAATGATTTGTGCGAAGCTCTGGGACTGAGGGCCTCCTTCACCAACGACATGCGGAGCGTCATCTTCCTCTCGATTGCCCCGCCGCCGTCGCAGTACTCCGCCCCCCAGGAGCCCAAAGTGAGAGTCGCCATAGTGACGAGCACGAACGGCAATAACCAGGACCCCGTGAACAACATGTCCTGGGTCTATACGGTGAGCCTCACGAATATCACGTCAAAAATGATTGTCCTCAACCACTACAACTTCATTGTGCTGAGCGAGAGCGGCAACAGGTTCGTAAGCGTCAAGGACATGTCCTACAGCGTGGTGTACAGCCAGAATGACACACCTGACGCCGTCATGCTCGACCCGGGGCAGCCGCACCAGCTGAACCTGATTTTTGACCTTCCCGACGGCGACAGCCCGAAGACCTTCGAGGTCATCCAGGGCGCTCAGGTCCTCGGGAGCGTGAGCCTTTAGCGGCAGGCCCTCAACAGCTTCCGACGAGAGGCAGGAGGGAATTTAATTATTTCATTTTCCCCAGCGCCTCGTCCCAGGCGGTGTCCTTCGCGAACTTGAGCTCTTTGTAGTCCTCCGAGGGATCCGAGGGGTAGCTCGGGAGCTCTATCGTGAGGCCGTGCGCGCCAGGCTTGGAGCTTGAGTGCTCCTCGGCAATCACAGCGCCTTTTATCGCGCTCATCATCGTCTTCGCGGCGGCCTTGAGCTCTTCATCCTTCACATCCTTGCTGTTTACGAGCATCTCGGCAAAATCAAACTGGTCCTTGAAGCCGCTGAAGCTCTGCGAGGCTCTCGCCGCCTCCTGGATTGCATACTTGGGTGTATCGGTGGCGATAAGCTTCTGGGCAAAGGCATCGGTGGCCGCGGCAAGATCCTTCATCTTCGACAGATCCATGGCTGAGAGGGTGGGAAGTGTGCCCTGAAAGCCCTGTGCCTCTTCCACCACCTTCTTGGCGACCTCTTCAGGAGTGATGTCGAGCTTCTCCCTGAGGGCCCTCTGCAGGTTCTTCATGATCTTTGAGGTGAAAATCTGGGGGTACGGCCACCCGTCCGCGCCCTCGGTATTTTCAGATGCCACCATGTAGCCGGCGGAATCCTTCAGCTCATAGCCTACCTCGGTAGATGCCATGAGGCAGGCGTCAAAGCCCAGCAGGTCGATCTTCTTTCCCGTGATCTTCTCCGCTTCCTCGAGAGCCTTGTTGAGGTCAGGAGTCTTGATCCACCCGCCGTGGGAGTCATCGCTTATGGCTCCCGGCCAGCCTCCGCCGTGGTCGGAAAGAATGAGCATGTAATGTTCTGCAGGGTAGTTCTGCACTCCCCACACGATGAAGTCGGTAAGTGTTTTCGCGTCGCCCATGTTGACCTGCCCCATGTCCTGGATAACAGGGGAGGTGAGGTTGCTGGAGTCTGTTCCTTTGTTGAGATATAACCTGCGGCACCCCGCCCATTCACCGCTGATTGACGAGGGTGATTCGCCCCTGTCAAGCTGCACGAGGACATGGGTGTTCTTATCCGAGCCCACCGATTCGAGATCGATGACATCCTGCACCATGTCGCTCTCCAGGTTGTTATCCGCACCGGAGTAAAGCATTACTCCCCATTTTTTCTTGTCCCCCACGGGATTTTGCGGCTCCTGGCCAAGTGAGATGCTGTCGCTCTGTGCCTGTGCGCCTTCCTCTTTATTAACAGGCGCCTGTGAAGGGGCGGCCTGCTGCTCATAGAGAGGTGATCCTGCTGCCGGTCTTATTGTCATTGTGTTCACAACCTTTCCAAAATATCGCTCTTAAGGTATATTCCATTATAACCGGGAGAGCCCGCGGAGGGAATTAACAAAATGTTACATTACCGCTGCTACCACTTGCCGCTCTTTTCTTGCATTTTACAGGCACCTGTGCTACGATTGCGAGGAAGAAACTTCTCAAGAAGCGGGGTGCACCATGGAGATCAATGACAGGAAAAGCCTTTACGAGGGGATGTCACTAGGCAGGTTTGCCGGAGAGAGGGAAAAGGCCCTGAAAGAGTCAGGCATGAACGGGGAGAAGGTGGATTCCTTCACCCATTCGCCCCCTTCAGAGAATACCAGGGTCATGGGGAAGTCGCAGAAGCTGGGGAAAAAGCTCCTGGAGATTTTTGCCGACTCCCCGGCGAAAAAAGGCAAAGAGCCCCTGCCGGCAAGCAGCCTCTCGATGGAGGGCTATATGATCCCCGCCAATGAAGGGAAGATCACCCACATGACCCTCACTTACGGCATGACAGGCACCGCGAGGGATGGTTACATAGATGCCTTCAAGACCTTTCTCTCCCATATGCCCGACGCAAAGTTCACGGTCCTCACCTCCGGCGAGGGCGGGCGTAAAGAGCTCCAGGGATTGGTAAAGAAGTGGGCCCGCGAGGGCGCCATTGGCGACCCCGCCAGGGTCCACATCATCGACTCGGGGCAGTCCCTTTCCATATGGGCACAGGATTCGACGCTGGTGGTGGGCAACAAGGTCATCGAGCAGGACAGGGCATGGTTCCCCGGCTGGGGAGACGGCAAGGTGGCCGGTGAGCTCGCCAAGGCAAACCCCGAGCTCAAATACGAGCGGATGGAGGGCATCTTCATAGACGGCGGCAACCAGGTGGCCACAAGGGACGCCATATTTGTAGGCTCCGACGCCATCGCCTTCATGATGAGGGACATGGGAACCTACCCCGCCAAATACCAGGAGATCTCCGCCGAAAAAAGAGTGCCCCCGCCTCCCACGATGGACCAGGAGGAATGGTGCAAATCCTTCATGGACCGCACCTTCCCCCACCAGAAAGTAATCATCATCGGCCACAAGGGGCAGCAGCCGGCCTTTCATATCGACATGGCCATGACCCCCCTTGGCAAGCCTGATCCCGCCACGGGAAAGCCCGTCATTCTCGTGGGCGATCCTTCGATGGCCCTCAGGACCCTCAAGGATCTCAAGGCCAAGTCACCGGCAAAATACGAGTCCTATCAGCAGATGATGGGAGAGAAAGTGGGCTACGGCGGCAGCACTCCCCTCGACAGCCTTGTGGAGACCCTCGGCGATGATCGCGATCTGCAGCAGAACTTCGATGCCATAGCCAAGGGGCTTCAGAAAGACGGCTACAAGATTGAGAGGGTGCCCTATCTCGGCAGCTCGTCGCTTCGCAGCACTCCCTGGATCACTTATAACAATGCCGTCATTGACGGCGATAATGTCTTTGTTCCCAACTTCGCCATCCCTGAGCTTGATGATCCCGCCAACAAGGTGTACAAAAAATATGGCTATAATCCTGTCCCTATGGACATGACAGCCATCAGCTCACTGCAGGGAGCCATAAACTGCATCACCAAGGTGGCGGAGCGCCAGTACGCCTAGTGCAGGAATATCCATCGGGGAAGAGTGATGGGCGGCGCCCCGGCGTTCCCGGTGAATCCCCGTCAGGCCTTTTTCATCTCAATATCTGACAGCCGATGAGCTTTCCAGAGAGGAGCTGCCGCAGTGCCGGGTATTGAAGAAGTCCACTACACCAACAGGCTTGCCGGAGAGAAGAGCCCCTATCTTCTCCAGCATGCCCATAACCCCGTGGACTGGTATCCATGGGGCGCCGAGGCCTTCACCAAGGCAGAGCGGGAAGGGAAGGCCGTCTTTCTCTCAATCGGCTACTCTACGTGCCACTGGTGCCACGTGATGGCCCACGAGTCCTTCGAGGACAGGGAAGTGGCAGAGCTCCTCAACGACGCCTTCGTGTGCATCAAGGTGGACAGGGAGGAGCGCCCCGACATAGACGGCGTTTACATGGAAGCCTGCCAGATGATGACGGGAAGCGGCGGGTGGCCTCTCACCATCGTGATGACCCCCGACAGGCTGCCCTTTTTTGCCGCCACCTATATCCCCAGGGAGAACCGTTTCGGCAGGATGGGCCTCCTCTCCCTTATCCCGAGGCTCAGGCAGCTCTGGGTCCTGGAGCGCCCCCGGACCCTTCAGACGGCACGGGAGGTGGCCTCGGCCCTTCAAAGGGATTCCGAAAATTATCAGCCCGGCGATATCGGGGAAGAAGCCCTCGATAAGGCTTATGAGCAGCTCAGAAGATCCTATGACGCCGTCCACGGCGGTTTCGGCCGGGCGCCAAAATTCCCTTCCCCCCATAATATACTGTTTCTCCTCCGTTATCACAAGAGAAAAGGGGTGCCGGAAGCCCTCTCCATGGCCTGCGGAACCCTGGAGGCAATGCGCCGCGGAGGCATCTTTGACCACCTGGGCTTCGGCTTCCACCGCTATTCCACCGACGAGCGCTGGCTGGTGCCCCATTTTGAGAAGATGCTCTATGACCAGGCAATGCTGCTGCTGGCTTTCACGGAGGCTTTTGCCGTCACGGGAAGAGAGGAATACAGGAGGGTCTGTGACGAGGTGCTCCAGTATGTCTCAAGAGACCTGTCGGCCCCCGGGGGAGGCTTTTACTCCGCCGAGGATGCCGACAGCGAGGGCCGGGAAGGGAAATATTACCTCTGGAGCCTCGGCGAAATAAAGAAAGCGCTTGACAGTGACGAGGCAGACCTGGCAACAAAAGTCTTTTCCCTTCATGAGGGTGGCAACTTTCACGGCGAAGACGGGGAGAGGGGAGCCAACATCCTCTATCTCGCAAAGCCAATAGGCGAATATGCCCGAACTCTTGGAATCGAAGAAAGGGAGCTCACGGAGCGGATGGAGGAGCTGCGGCGGAAGCTTTTTCTTCACCGCAGGGGGAGAACTGCCCCTCACAGGGACGAAAAGATACTCACCGACTGGAATGCCCTGATGACGGGCGCCCTGGCCAGGGCGGGGAGGAGCTTCTCCGACGAGCGTTATGCCGCCGCCGCAGAGAAAGCCATGGCCTTTAGCCTGAGCCGCCTGAGAGAGCCCGGCGGCCTTCTTCTTCACCGGCACTGCGGCGGTGAATCGGCAATCCCCGCCTTTCTCGATGATTACGCATTCATGACCTGGGCCCTCGTGGAGCTTTATGAGGCAACCTCAAAGCCCTCTTATCTTGAAGAGGCCACGAGGCTCTCGCGCTTGATGAAGGAGTTCTTCAAAGACGACGAAAAGGGCGGCTTTTTCTTCACCGCCGGGGAGAGCGATGAGCTTCCTGCCAGGAAAAAAGAGATCTATGACGGTGCCGTGCCTTCGGGAAATTCGATGGCGATGCTTGCGCTTGTGAAGCTTGCCCGCCTCACCGGCGATTCATCCCTTGAGGGCGAGGCATGGTCCGTGGCAAAAACTTTCTCCCGGCGTATCAGCGAGGCTCCCATGGCCCACACCATGGCGCTTGTGGCACTTGAGTCTGCCCTGGATGCTTAAATCCAGCGTTTTCTCCTGAAATAGATCAGCATGGAGCCTGCCACGATGCAGTTCACAATCCAGAACAGCAGCAGGCCATGGTGCCACTCGAGCTCGGGAAAATGCCTGAAGTTCATGCCATACACACCGGCAAAAAAGGTGAGAGGGATGAAAATGGTGGACATGATGGTGAGGACTTTCATGATTTCATTGGTCTTGTAGCTGATGCTTGAGAGATAGGTGTCCAGCATCCCCGAGATCATGTCCCTGTACGTCTCCACGGTCTCAATGACCTGGATGGTGTGATCATACACATCGCGCAGATAGGTGCGGGTAGTTTCCTGGATGAGGGCCGATTCGCCTCTCTGGAGGCGGCTTATCACTTCTCTGAGGGGCCACACGGAGCGGTGGAGGAATATCATCTCCCTTTTCAGTATGTGGATCCCCTGGAGCGTCGCCGGTGAAGGCTTGAGCATCAGTTTTTCCTCGAGGTCCTCTATGTGATCGCCTGTTTTCTCAAGGATGACGAAGTAGTTGTCCACGATAGCGTCAACAAGGCTGTAGGCCAGGTAATCGGGGCCCATCTTCCTGATGCGCCCTTTGCAGGCCTTTATCTTCTCCCTTATGGGCTGGAAGACATCTCCCGATTTTTCCTCTTCCTGGAAAGTGATGACGAACTTTGAGCCCACCACGATGCTCACCTGCTCCTGCACTATCTCCCCTTCGCTTCCCGGTGAGAGCATCTTGAGCACAAGGTAGAGGTACTCATCAAAATCCTCGACCTTGGCCCGCTCCGTGGGATTCGAGATATCCTCAATGATAAGGGGGTGGATGGCAAAGTGCTTTCCCAGTTTTTCCAGCACCTCGGCGTTGTTGATGGCATCTACGTTGATCCATGTCACCGTTGAGGTGTCGCTGTAGGGGAACGCATCCTCGATAGCATGGGTCTCCCTGATTTCCAGGTGCTGCTCATCGTAGTCTATTATGGTGATTTTAAGCGGGGAGGAGGCTTCAGTGCCCTGCGGTGATTTCTGTGCCTCTTTGGCACCCATGAGCTTCCTGGTTTTTTTCCCTTTGAGTCTCTTCATGGCACCGACTTCCTCCCGGCCTTGAACAGGATGGTAGATATCACTTTTACAGCAGGGGTTCTTTTACCTTTTTCCGATGGAGGAAAAAAAGGGAGCTCACCCCACCAAGGAATAGCGGGGAGAGTGGAGAATCTCCCTTTTAACGGCAGGTGTCCATTGAAAATTCTCCTTGTTGCCAATGATATAGATTCCGAGACTTACTTCAGCGAGATGGCCGTGCCCATGGGGCTCTGTTACCTTGCCTCGTACACGGGGGCTTATCTCGAAAGCCCTGCAGAGTTCAGGATTGTCAAGGGCGATGAGCCTTTCAATGCCTCTGACTATGATATTGTGGGGATTTCCTCGAATACCTTTCATTTCCAGAGGGCCTGCCAGCTCGCAGAGAAGGTGAAGCGGGAAAGCCAGGCTCCCGTCATCGTGGGGGGGCCCCATGTGACAGCCCTTCCTCACCGCCTTCCCTCATGCTTTGATGCCGGTGTCGTCGGTGAGGGCGAGGAGCCGTTCCTGGCGCTGGTGAAGCTTTTCAGGGAAGCGGGAAGCCTTCCTGCGGGGAAACTTGACGGGATTGCCGGTATTGCCTACCATGAGGGGGGAACCGTAAAGATGACCCCGCGCCCCCCCTTGATTTCGCCCCTTGAGCGCATCCCCTTCCCGCAGAGAGAGCTTTTTGACCTCTCCGGCAAGATGAAGCAGCTCTTCAGCGGCCGCGGGTGCCCCTGCCGCTGCCATTTCTGTGCCACCCCCGACAGCCACTACAGGAAATTCCCGGTTCCCTACACCATCAAGGAGATCTTTGAGCTCAAGCACCTTTACCACACGGGCGGCATTGTGTTCCAGGATGATTCCTTCACCATGCACAAGGGGTGGGTACGGGAGTTCGTCTCAGCCTTCACGGAGGCGGGCCTTCACCGGGAGCTCTCCTCCTTCATCAACCTGAGAGCCGATCTCATCGACGAGGAGATGGCGGACCTTCTCAAGGCCATGAACGTCAGGCTGGTCTATATCGGAATCGAGTCGGGATCCCGGAAGGTGCTGGATTATCTCAAGAATGGCAGAATCAGTGTAAAGCAGGTGCAGCGGGCCATCGATCTCTGCGTGGCGAGGGACATGCAGGTCGAAGGATCCTTTATCCTCGGCTCTCCCTGTGAAAGCGAGGCAGAGCTCAAGGAGACCTTTAATTTCATCAGGGACAACTACGACGAAGGGAAGCTTGATCTTGTCAATCTTTTTCTTCTCGTGCCTTTCCCCGGGAGCGCCCTTTTCCGGGAGACCATGCAGAGGGGGCTCGTGAAAGAGGAGATGAACTGGCGCAGGCTCGCCTCCATGCCGCTCATGCAGTTCAACCCCAGGAATTACCTCTATCTGAACAGTGAAGCCATCGAGAGAAAGAAGTTCATTGAATACGTGGTCCACTTCCAGCGGCTCATGCACACCCTGAACATGCACGGGGTGAAGAGGCTCAAGGAGAATGTCTATGGCCCCATGGGTGTGGAGGGGATATAAAAAGGAGGAGAAATAGCTTTCTCCTCCTTGGTTCCGATCAAAATCCTTACTATATCGAGTAGTCGCGCCTTCCAGGCTCCTCCATCTTGAGCGCCACGGGAGCCCCTGCAGCTTTCACTTCTTTAGGGGCCTGCGCATCGGGCTTTTCTGCGGGAGGCTTCTGATCTCCTCCGTTGTTCTGGCCAGCCGGCTTGTCCTCCTTGTCGAGGCTCAGCTTCGAGAGGCCCTGGCCTGCAAAGCGGAGGGCATGCCACGCGCCCGCTATGATGTCGCCTATGACTGCGGCGACCGCGAAATAGGAGGCGCCCGGGAGAGGTGTTCTTGCCACAATCGGGCTTGCTATGGCGAGGAGTCCTGCCACATCGGTGGCGATATGGCCGTAGTCCACCAGCTTGTCGGCTGTCGTGGCTGCCCCATCCCTTTTGGTCTTGATGGCCTTATGGACATCGATGGCAGTGAGGACCGTTCTCACCACGGGGTAGAGGCCTGCGCCGAGCACAGGTCTTATCTCCTCCGGGAGCATCCTCTCCACGGAGTTCTTTGATATCTCAAGCGATTCCCTGAAGGCGAAAGAGGGATCCTGCTCCACGAGGGCTCTTCCCGTCCTGAACACGGCGCGCGTCGCATCGGCCGAGACCTGCTTGAACTTGTCCCAGCCGTCGGGACCTTCCTTGGATATGATGACCTTGTCGCCATCCATGCTGATGGTGACTTTTTCACCGGCCTTGAGGTTGTTGCCGACGCCGAGGATGGGCTGGGCAAGCTTGGCCATGTCTACGCCTGGAGGACTTTCCTTGGCTTCATCTCCTGAAGGCTTTGCGGGAGCTGGAGAAGATTGAGGCGGCGTGTAGGTTCTTGTGACAGGGATGGTGTTGTCCATATATAGTTCCTCCCATAATAATCTCATCTTCATTATGTCATGAAGAGCGTAAAAAATCAATTAACAATTTATTAACACATGGATCATTTTTTTGGGGATTTCTTCATGGCTTCAATCTCTTTTAGCTTTTCAACGGGCCAGTTGGCCATGGGAGCGAGGGTGAGCCACTCGCGGAGGTATTTTTCGGCATTTTGATATTCTCCCAGCTCCCAGTAGCTGTGGGCAATCCTGCTCACGACCCAGATCTCCTTGAGGGCCACGTTGTCCATCGAGGAGCTCTGCCTCCAGAGGGGAAGGGCCTGGAGCAGGTAGGGGATGGCTTCACGGTATTTTTTCTCCTGGTAGAGGATATACCCTGTCTCCCAGAGGAGCTCAAAGCTCTGGGGATTGTGCTCGATGCCCTCATGGAGGAAATTGAGGGCTTCGTCAGGCTTTTTCAGGTTCACCGCCAGGTGATAGCCCCCGAAGTCATAGGCCTGGACGAAGTGGGGGTCCAGCAGCGTCACGAGCCTGATGAGAGGCATGAGGGGCTCGTTCTGCCTCCAGTCCTTCTGCGTGAATTCGTACTCATGATGATAAAACTCCGTCTTGAGCCAGATAAAAGCCGCCAGGGTGTAACGGAGCTCGCCAAGGAGGGAGAGGAGCATCTGTGTTGAGCTGCTCCCGGCCTGGATTCTGTTCTGCACAAGCTGCATGGATTCAAGGCGGGCCCCGATTACGGCGCAGAAGACCAGCAGGACGATAAGGGCAGCTATCTTTTTATTCATTGCGGGTGCTCTTTCTTTTTCTTAAAGGCTCTTTTAAGAGCGGGAAAAGAGAGGTAAAGATAGCACAGGCCGGCAAAGAGGAGAGGCCAGAGCGTTTTTTTCCAGAGGAGGGGGAGCACCTCATTGAACCGCCATGGCTCGGCAAAGTATTCCCCGCATACGTCGCACTCCTCTTCCTCTTCACCGTGGCCGTGGGTCTTGTACACCTGGGAAAGAGTGGCGTCGTCGTCGGTGACCTTTCCCGAATCGCCGGGAGAAGGGGCGGTCTCATGGTGATGGTGGGAGGTGCGCTCCTTATAGGCTTTCAGCTCGTCGATGGTCTGTGCCCCCGCAGGCGCCGCGGCGAGGAAAAAAACTACGGCGGCCAGTATGAAAAGTGGGTGCAGAGCCTGTCTTCCCATGGCGCGCCTCACAGGTCCTTTTTCTCGAATATGATGAGAGTAATCATCATGACCGCCACAAGGTAGGCAACGCCATAAGCGATGGCAGTGAGCATGTACCCTGGAATGAGGGCATGGCCATGGACGACGGCGTTTTTGATATTGAATACGTCAAATTTGGGAAGGAGTATCTTGAAATATCTCAGGAAGCTCCAGAAGAGGGGAGGGAGCTTGGCCTGAAGGTATCCCATGTAGGCATAGGAGATGTTTCCCACCATGAACAGGAAAAGGGTTGCCGAGATGGCAAGCGGATATGATGAGATGAGAGAGAAGAGCATCATGAAGGCTCCAATGAGCCCGCACTGCAGGATAATCAGCACCACTGCCTTCAGCACCTCGAAGTTCCATGAGTTCTCATGGGGAAAGAGGACCACCATGAGCTCAAGCCCCAGCACGAAAAGGTTCACCGCGATGAGGGAGTAGATTCCCAGGAACTTCCCCCAGAGATAGGTGGCCCTGGTGATAGGCTGGGCCAGTATGGGATAGATGGTCCTGTTTTCTATCTCCCCGGGGACGGCGTTCATGAAGAGGCTTATGGTGAAGAGAAGGCCGAAAAAGCTTATTCCGAAGAGGGAAAGATCCTTCATGATGGTGACCTGCGCGCCAAGGCCGAAAGAGGTGAAGAACGATGAAAAGGCCACAAGTATGAGCGAAAGAAAAAGAAGGATATAGAATATCTTTTTCCTGAGGCTCTCCTCAATGGTCATTGAGGCAATCGAGAGAGTTTTCAGGATGCTCACTCCTCTTTTCCTCCCTTGGTGATGATGTCAAAGAAGATCTCCTCAAGGCTTCCCGGCCCCGGTATCACTTCCACAAGCTGCCCTCCCCTCTCAAGGAGGAGCTTGAGCAGCTCAGGAACGTCCTTCTCTTCCACGACCATTTTTTTCGTGTGGTTTTCCGTTTTTTCCACGGTGATCTTCCGCGAAGCGAGGGCTTCTTCAAAGGCGGGCTCCCCACCCGTGTATCTGATGGTATACACTTTCCTCCCCTGTTCCAGGAAGTGCGAGAGGGGGGCGCATTGAAGCATGGTCCCCCGGTGGATGATACCTATCATGTCGCAGATTCTCTCCACTTCGGAAAGATGGTGGGAGCTCAGGAAAATGGTGATGCCCCTCGCTTTGAGGCGCATGATGACATCCTTGACCTCTTTTCTCCCGATGGGATCGAGTCCCGACGTGGGCTCGTCCAGGATGAGAAGGGGCGGATCACCTATGAGGGCGAGGGCGATGCCGAAGCGCTGCAGCATCCCCTTTGAATACTCCCTGAGCCGTGTCCTCCCCCTTTGCGCCAGGCCTACTAGCTCAAGATACTCTTTTATTCTCTGCCTTCTTTTTTCTCTCCCGATCCCCCTGAGGGCACCGTAAAAGTGAAGAAGGTTTTCCGCCTCCATGAAGCTGTAATAATAGGCAATCTCAGAAAGGTAGCCGATCTTTTCTTTTGAAGCCACTGTAGCGATTGGCTCCTCGAATATGGAGGCCTCGCCTGAAGTGGGGCTGATAAGGCCCATAAGCACCTTGATGGTGGTGGTCTTGCCGGCGCCGTTAGGACCGATAAACCCGAAGACATGCCCTTCTTCAACATGAAGGTCGAGCTCTTTCAGGGCGCTCAGCTTCTTTTTGCCTGACCGGTATATCTTTGAGAGCCCATGGGTCTCTATTGCCAATTTTCCCATAGTGTTGCCCGCTTTTACTTCAGATTTCAAGGCTTCCAGTCGCTGTTTGAAGGATCGTCAGACTCAGATGATTCATCCATGATTTTCTGGAATTTCTTATGGTCATCTTTTTTCTTCTTTTTCTTGGTTTCTTCTTCGATGAAATCAATGACATATCCCTCGATGGGAGCCATGATGTTTGAGGGAAGCTCACCCTGCAGGGTCTTGTCAAGGTGCTCCAGAAGCCTGAGGCGGTTCTGCTCTGTAATCTCCACAAACTCCATCCACCCTTTTTTCCTTCCCAGGGTGATCTCCTTGATAAAGAGAATTTTTGCCGATACCTCTATGGGGGGCTGTCCCTGGGCGATAAAGAAGCGCAGGGGGAACTCTTCTCCCTCGGGGAACTCGTAATCACTTGTAAACTCAAAGCCCTGAGGGCCAAGGGTGAGCAGGTAGGCATAGAAGGGGACCCACTCGTCGTGCCTCATTATCTGGAGATTTATCATCTTGTTGGGCTTGATGATTCTTTTTGAGGTATCAATGGAGTATTTTGCCACGAAATTCTCTATGATATTCAGCGCTTTCTGCGAAAGGGCGATGAACTTGAGCCCCATGGCATTCATGTAGCCTACTACCTGGCGGTGCCACACTTTCTCCACGGCGAATTCCACGGCCTCCTCATCAAGGTAAAGCCTCAGGATGAAGGCTCTGTGGTCGGGGAAGGCAAGCTCCGTCATCACCTTCATGCCTCCCCTGCTGATGTCCACTATGTAGAGATAGCATTTCTGAGGGTCGTCTATGAGAATTTCAGCGGGAAATGTCTTCTTGAGGCTTATCTTTTTTCTTGCCTCGGTGCGGCGCTCCTCGTAATTCCATAATTCCTGCCCTGTTGATTCTTCCGTCACAAAGCACCTCATGTCGTCGTGATAAAGATCCTCTATAGTAATTCTCCCCTAGGGAGCGCAACCCTTCTCACAGGAAAGCATGTCAATTTCTCCCGAAAGTGCTTCCAAGAGAGAGAATTATCTCTTTTGACGATTTTTCCTTGCTTTCCTCAATGGCCAGATTTCTCATCTCCCGGAGCTCATGAAGAGATTTGGGCCCCCCGTACCCCTGGCGCAGAAGCATTTCAGGGCTTGCAACTATAAGGGGTGCCAAGCTCTGGGCGGCGGTGAATTTTTTCAGCCGCACCAGCGTCTCGCTCTCATAGATCGCTTCAAAGTCCCATGTAACGAAGATATCGCATTTTTCACAGAGGGCACAGGCAAGGTGAATGGCTTCAAAGACGGAGAGGGAAGGGACGATTTCCTGCTCCGCCAGCAGTGCCGCCATGGTGATATGGCTGTCCCTGAGGTCGGTTTTCACGATCTTCTTCTTGTCCATGATCGACGGGAGGCATTTCGCGAGCATGGGAGGAGCTTTTTTTATCTCTGCCTCGTAAATAGCGGAAATCATCAGCTCGGCAGCGACAGTCGAGAGCTTTTCGTACATCTCGACGGTCCTGTCCTTCTTGTACGGCTCGCTGTCGGCCAGCAGATAAAGGATCGCTGATGTTTCGATATACAGTTTCACCTGAGGCCTCCCGGAGACGCTTCACCAGCCGGTAAGGCTGAGGATTTACTGGCCCCTGGCAGCCTGCCTGGCAAAATGCTCCTTCAGCTTCTGAACATAATGCGGGCCGGGATCATAGCATCTCTTGTCCGGTGAATAAAAGTCCGGATAATCACTGTCACCGAATTCCGTATACTCGGGGACAGCCGATTTTCCCTGGGCCACTTCGCAATGCCCGTAAATCTTGCTGATCGGTATGGAAAATTTCTTCATCAGCTCAGAGAGAAGGGCGAGGAGCGCTTTCTTCTGCAGAGAGTTCTCCAGAAGCTCCTGGCTTGTGGCACCCAGGAGCTCGATGGTGAGGGCCTGATGGTTGACGCCATAGGCCCCTTTCGAGCGCACGTTCAGGGGGAGGGTCTGGGTGATGATACCGTTCCTGTCGATGATGAAATGGGCTGAAAGATGGCCGTAAAGGAGGCCCTCATCACCCTCGTCATAAAGGGAGCCCCTGTAGAACATGTCCCACACCGGCTCCAGGGTGGGCGAATAGGTGGAGCGCAGCACTATCATTTTTGGCGTGAGTACCATGGTTCTCTCATTGTAATGAATGTCGGAATATTCTTCATATTCATCTTTCCATTGTTCATAGGGGAGCAGTTTCTGCCTGATCGAGGAGATCGAGAGATACGCGGGGTTTTCTTGCTGTTTCGCCCTGGGAGGCTTGGTCGCTTTTTTGTCTTTAGGCGGGTACTTATCTTTCTGCACGGCTTTTTTCCCGGCCGTGGCCTTTGGTTTCACCTCAATTTTCAAAGAGCCGTCGGGGCTCAGGTAGTTTATAGTCTCCTGGGTGGTTTTCGGCCGGGCCGTGGCGTCCTGCGAGCCGCTTCTCTGGTATGACGAGTTTGCGTCATTGGTTTTCAGGTTTTTGATATTCTCGTTTTTATACACCGGGCCGCCTGTGCCGTCAAGGGGGACTGTCCCGGAGGAGCGGGCGGGAGCCACGGGCTTTCTAGGCGCAGGTGCGCTCTTCTGGACAGCTTTGAGAGCCTCTATGTCCTTGTTGGTATATTCATTGGCACGCAGGGGGGAAAGGGAAAAAAGCATCAACAACAGCATAATTACTATCCTGACCCTCACCGTGGCACCTCCTGTCATTGATTATGGCTCCTTTCTCCACCCGCTTTTCTTTTCCTCTTTTCAGAGGGAGCGCCCGAAGCCGATAAAGCAGACTCCCAGGATGATGAAAAAGATTCCCATCCATTTCCAGGTATTCATCTTTTCCTTGAGAAAGGCTATGGAGAGCATGATGACCCATATATAACTTGTGGCGACAAAGGGATAGAGCACTGAGACCTCGGCATGCTTGATGGCGAAGAGAAAAGGCACCGACGAGAGAAGGTAGAGAAAGCCTCCGAGGAGGAGCCTCCAGTTTGTGAGGATTTTAAGCGGATTCAAGGAAAAGTCCTTTGCAGCAAGCTTGAAAAGCAGTGCTCCGCAGGCCCCGATCAGGGTGCCGAAAATTACCAGTCCGATTGCCGCACAAAGGCTCATGACTTCTCTCTTCCGTGATCAGCTGTTTTCTGCTTTGCTCCCGATGCCTATGAAGGTGACTCCCAGAATGATTATGACCACGCCGATCCATTTGTAATGGTTCATGTGCTCTGGCACGGGAAGAAGCCTGGTGGCAAATATCGAGACCCATACATAACTCAGGGCCAGAAAGGGGTAGAGGATTGAGAGCTCGCCCTTCTTGAGGGCATAGACCAGCAGGATTGCCCCGATGCCATAGAGGCTCAGGCCTTCCCAGAGGGGGATATTCCTGATGAGCGCCCCGAGGTCAAGCGAAAACGTCTGGGAGGCGATCTTATAGCACACCTGCGCATAGGAAATGAGAAAGGTGCAGATGACTACCATAAAAATGGCGGAAGGCCTGGTTTTCATATCTTTATCCTCGCAGAGTAAACCTTGGAATTCTCCCTCCGGGGAAGAACTCCTCTCTGTCCCGGCGCCTCTTAGAAAAACATTTTCAAGGAGGGATTGGTGCCCGGGAGAGATAATATTTCCCTGGCAGGAGACAGGAATCCCCTTTCCGGAGAAGAAGCGTGAGGACCCCGCCATGAGCATAGAACCTCAAGATGCCCCCTGCGGCTTTATCAGGATTTTTATCGGAAGCGGGCAGGGGAAGAGTCATGCCGCCCTGGGCCTCGCTTTCAGGGCCGTGGCGTACGGTATGAAGTCCCATGTAATCCAGTTCCTGAAGTCCAACTCCTCCAGCGAGCCTCTCTCGCAGGTTGAGAAGCAGCTCCCCCTTTTCAAAATTGACAGTTTCGGCCAGCACTGCCCCTTTGGGGACCTTCTCAACAACGGCCTCATCAACTGTAAAGAGTGCAGGAAGTGCTATGTGAGCCCCAGGAACACCCGGCAGATGGACAGGGAGTTCGCCGAGCTCGCCTTCGAGATGGCCCAGGGCGTGGCCAGATCAGGAGAATATCAGGTCCTGGTCCTCGACGAGGTGCTGAGAGCCATTGAATACGGGCTGCTTGAAAGCGGCGAGCTCGCCGGCTTTCTCAAAGACAAGCCCCGGAACCTGGAAATCATCCTTACCGGCCCTGGGGCGCCTGATGAAATAGTGAAGCTCTCCCATGTGGTCACCTATTTCATGCCGGTGAAAAGGCCTCTCGGCCAGGAAATGAAGCCCCGCCGGGGGATAGACTTTTAAGAGGGGGCGTTCTGAAAAAAATCTATCTTGAAGCGCTTGAGGTATTTTTTCAGCAGGCTCTCGAAGTGCGGATGGCAGGTGAGGTGGCGGAAAGGCCCTTTGAAGATCGTCACGAGAGCCCTTTTTTCGATAAACTCTCTTAAGGGATCCTGGGCTGAAAGGAACGAGGAGAGACGCTCTTTTTCTGCGGAAAAATAGACTGAGTCCTCGCGGGAGTGAAGGTCCCCGCCATGATGAAGGCTCCATGCCAGCCCGATTTCTCCAAAATACTGTCCGGGCTTCAGAGTGATTTCCAGGGGGGAGTCCTTCAGAGGCACCACCGCGAGGGTTCCCCTGGCAAGCACTATGAAGTGCTGTGCACCGTTGGCATTGTAGCGGCGGCTTTCCCCCTTTTTCAGCTCCTGGCGGGAAAAGAGTGCTTTCAGGGAGTCATGATCCCCGGGGGTGACGAAGTGAAGAATTCCCGACTGTTCCAATGCTTTTCCCAGAAGGTCCGCGTCTGACTGTTCCTCCTGCGGTCCCGGCGCTTCCGGTTCCGGGAAGGCCGGCGCTTCCGCGGTATGAATCTCTGCAGGTGGAGCCTCTGCGGCCGGCGCTTCTGCAGCAAGCGCCTCCAGAGACGGGATCTCACCGGCAGGTATTTCCAGGGACGGGACCTCCGGCGCAGGCGCAGCGGTCTCAGCTTCGGGGACTGCAGGGAGCGGTTCCATGGCTTTGCCGGTAAACATGTCAAAATCTATGGCAGGGAGGTCGTCGATGAGGGCCGCCGTGTCTATGGCATCAAGAAGGGCCTGTTTTTCCTTCTCCATCGAAGAGTCTTCATCAACTTCCGCGCCAATCTCGCTCTTCTGGGTCCTGGTCTGCTGCATCCTGCTCTTTGCGATGGCTTCCAGGGCCTGCCTCACTTCGGGCTTCACCGCGAAGAACTCGTTGAAGTTCCGCAGGTCAAGGAAGAAGAGGAGCGTGTCATCTTCTTCCGCGTAGCAGTCAGCGATGCGGGGGCGGCTATAAAGCACCGATATCTCTCCGACAAAGCTGCCGGCTTCGAGGACGGCTATCGTTTTTTCCTGTCCGTCCTCTCCGGTAATCCTTACCGATACTTTCCCCGCCCCGATTATGAAGAAGAAAAGCCCTTTCTGGCCTCGCCAGAGGATTTTCTGGCCTGTCCTGAAAAGCCGGTCCTTGAAGGCATCTTTGAAGCTCTCGTAGTCCGCCTCGTCAAAATGGCGGGAAAACTCCTGCATTTTTATCGCGTCAACAAGCTTCTGATAGAATTCAAGCCGCATGAATAGTGATCCCCGCTCAAGATGAAGGTCTGGCGCCCTTTTTTTATGGCATGAGCTCTCTGGGCCTGCTGTGTATATTTCTCCTCCCCGGGATGAAAAACCTGCCCTGGGTGGAGAATGTGCCTGCCTGGAGGATAATGATCCGGGGAAGAAAAAGGGAATATCGGTGAAATGAGGCGAATTACTCATGGGCATGTACATGGATCCTGAAAAGGAGGACTGTTATGAAGAAGATGTGTCTGCTGCTCTCCTGTGTGGCCCTTATGGGGCTCTTTGGCATGGGAGTTTCCTACGGAGCCGATATGGTCGGTTCCGCCCCCCCGGATTTCGTGCTGCTCAAGCAGCTGCCCGGTGAGGATCCCTACTGGATATACCGCCCCATTTTCTCCCCTGATGGGAAGCTTGCCGCCGGGTTTATGCACTCGCCGGCGAAGATAGTGATCTGGGATCTTGAGAAGGGAACGGTCATCAAGGAGATAGAGCAGTCTGTCCACGGCATGCCCGGCCTTGACGGCTGGGCCTTCAGCAAGGACGGGAAGATGCTCCTCCTCATCTACCGGGACCTGCCTCTCAAGTTCCTCGACTACATGAACGGCAAGATAGTAAAAACCCTGCCCATCAATGCCGATCCCAACAAGGTCTGGGATTTCTCCTTCAGCCCTGACATGAGGCTGCTGGCCCTGGCCACCAACACGGGCATCAAGCTCTGGGACATCGAAAAGAGCGCTGAGCTGAAAGTGTACGTGAAGGACAAGGCGGTAAGCGGCGTGGACATCGTATATTACACCACGCCGAAAGGCCAGCTCGTGAGGCTCATGGCCTATGGCCTGCTGCTCAAGAAGGAGCAGGCGAAGACCTTCAAAGATGTGGCGGGCATCATCAACCTTGACAGCGGGTCCACGATGATAGTCCTGAATGATATTCCCAGGGACAAGGTGGCGAGCGGCGATACCACAAACCTGTGGGTCTCCTTTGAGCGCGGGGGGGGCTACCTGCTTGTGGCATACTCGGTATTCCCTCCCACTGTGAAGGCCGGCGCGTACCTGATAAATGCCTCGACAGGCAAATACCTTGCCAACCACAACCTGGAGAACTGCATACTCGCTTTCCAGGCTTACTATCTCTGGAAGCCTTTTTACGGCTACCTTCTCACGACCACTGACATGAGATCAGAGCCTTACAAGAGCGCCATGGAGTTCCTGGTGATCACCAAGGAGGGCGGGCTCAAGGTCATCGACGCGACAAAGCAGGACAAGATAGCCACCAAGTCGGTGACGATCAGCAGGGATCAGACAAGGGCTCTTATCACCACAAAGAAATCCCAGGCCGATCCCAGCCAGCTTTTTCTCTACAAGCTGGTGCCCAAGAAAAAATAACACAAGGGGGCTGAATATGAGCGACCCGAAGCTTCTTATCATCATCGGCGCAGTGGTAGTCATAGTGATAGTAGTGGCCGTTCTTTTGTCCAGGAAAGGGGGCGGCTCCCCTAGGGCTATCCCGGAATCTGTCTTCCAGAGCCTTGAAAAAAAGCACCAGGTATGGAAAAAGGAGACTATGCTCGATGCGGTGAAGACCACCTTCGAGATTCTGAAGAAGAACTTTGAGAACAGGCGTTCCCAGGTCGATACTGACGTGATGACCATCAATATCTACCGCGACCTCTTCAGCAACGTCATTCCCAAAATAGACAAGCTTACCTTCATCAAGTACGCAACGCTTGAAGGGGCGGAGATTGTAAGAATCATGACAGCCCGTGATGAAAACAGGAACTCCTTCACGGTGAAGCTGGAGCTCCAGGGCGAAGTGCCCCCCGATATTTCCAAGTCCATATACTGGACTTTCATAAGGAGCGCGAACAAGTGGCTTCTGAGCGAGATGCACGAGGATCCGGTGCAGCCGGGGTACTTTCCCTTCAAGTAAGGGGAGCCCTATTCCCACCAGGCTTCAGCCTTGTTCTCGACGGCCTTCTGGCATATCTCCCTGTACCCTTCAATGATGGGGGCGAAGTAGGCCCTGAGGTTTTTGAATTCAGAGACAGACGTGTCACTGAATATCTCCGCGGTGAGCTTCTGGAGCTCCCCGGACTGGATTTTCCTTGAGATAATCTCTCTGGAATGCTTGTCAATGGAAAGGGTCCATATCTCTGTGGGAGGAAGGCTCTCGAGGGATTTCTCCACTTCCAGGATCTCTTTCAGGAGCAGCATGGCCTCCCTGTCGGTGATAGTCTTTCCCTTCTTGGCGCGGGAAATGATGGGATAGACGGAGCCGATTTTTCCCTCCTCGAGGTTCTGGTTCACCGATTCCCTGAAAAGGATGTAATGCCAGCCGCTGCCGAGCTTTTTTGCGAAGGTCTCGTCTTCTTTCCGGCCCAGGAATTTTTTCTTTCCTTTTGTGGCGAACTGGAGATCCTGGAGGAGATGGAAGAGGCTTGTAGGCGTATTTATCCACTCATCGGAGCCTATCTCCTCCTTCAGGATGGTGTTGAGCTCGGTGATGCTGATGTAGCCGCTCAGGTCCCTCTCCCGGAGTGAGAAATCCTTCTGCTCCGAAACCCTGTCAATATCCCGGACAATGTCGGAAGCATTGAAGTAGCGCTTTTCAAGCTCTTTCGCAAGCATCAGGTCCACGATTTTCTCTATCTCGGGGGAGATATCGGGCCTTACGGCCCTTATGGGCTCGGGGCTCTCCCTGGTAATCTTGAACATCAGGTGCATGGGCGAGTCAGCCTCAAAGGGGAGCTTTCCGGTGAGCATCTCATAGAGCACCACGCCGAGGGAATATATGTCAGACCGGGGGTCCGCAACGTCGCTTGACCACTGTTCAGGGGCGCTGTAATGGATGGTGCCCATGAAATGCCCTTCCTGGGTGATCCTTTTCTTGGTGAGGAGGTCCCGGGCGATGCCGAAGTCCATGACGCGGACCCTCTTGTTCTCGTCAATCATTATATTGTCGGGCTTGATATCCCTGTGGATCAAGCCCCGCTCATGGGCATAGGCGAGGGCAGAGGCAACGCACCTTGTGATGAAAAGCGCGTCGGCGAACTCGAAAATCCCCTTTTCCCTCAGGATCTGTGCGATATTCTTCCCCCTGATGTACTGCATTGCCACGAAGATCTCGCCCTGTTCCTCGCCGATCCCGTAAATATTGATTATGTTGGGATGGTCCATCTGGGCGGTGATCCGCGCCTCCTGCAGAAACCTCTGGAGGTATTCCTGGTTCTCCTTCAGCGATGAGGAGAGGATCTTGATGGCCACCTCCCGGTAAAGGCTGCGGTCAATGGCATGGTAAATAACCCCCATGCCGCCCTTGGCGATCTTGTTTTTGATCTCGTAGGTGCCAAACCTGGTGCCGGGAGGATAATCGCCCTTCGCGGCATCCCTGGAGACATAATCCAGCTCGTTGTCTATCTTCACCTCGACGCCTGTGAAGGGCTCCTCTTCGGGAAGAGGCGGCGGTTCGGCGGCAGGCTGTTCTTGCAGTGGCTGCCCTTCCTGATTCAGGAGAGGGGCAAGGATGTGGCGCCCTTTTTCGTCAAGCTGGGCATTCTCAAAGGTTGCCCCCTCGAAAGTAATGCCCTCCAGGGAGGCCCCCAGCAGGTTAGCCCCCGTGAAGATGGCGTTTCTCAGGTTCGCCCCCTTCAGGTTCGCCTTTTCGAGTATTGCATGTTCAAGGTTGGCGCCTTCCAGGTTGACCTCCTGGAGAATGGCCTTGCCCAGGTCCGCGGCTTTCAGGCTGACTGATTGAAGGTTGGCCTTCCAGAGGTCTGCGCGGCGCATGTTTGCCTTGTAGAGGTTTGCTCTGGTGAGATTGGCGCTTCCCAGATCGGCCATGCGCAGGAAAGCCCTCTCCAGAAAAGCTCCC
This sequence comes from Candidatus Eremiobacterota bacterium, assembly GCA_031082125.1. Taxonomy (NCBI): domain Bacteria; kingdom Bacillati; phylum Vulcanimicrobiota; species Vulcanimicrobiota bacterium. The sequence continues at coordinate 177,930 of JAVHLM010000008.1, read as the reverse complement.
TCCAGGTCTGCCTCCCGCAGGTAGGCCTCCTGGAAGTTGGTTTTCACGAGGTAGACCTTTCTGAAGTTCACTCCCTTCAGGTTCATCCTGGAGAGATCCTTCTGGGAGAGATCGGGCGTTATCTGGGGATTCTTTGCTCTCCAGGCGTTCCACTCATCGACAGACCGCCGGAGCATTTCCACATAATCAAGCGTATCCATGACAGTTCACCCGCACACCCCTTGTCCGTGGAGTCTGTGTGATAATTTAACAGAAAATTGCTACAAAATCAAGGTGGGCAGAGCTCATCTTTTCCCACCATGGGCCTGAGCACCTCTGGCACCGCCACGGAGCCGTCGGAGCGCTGATAGTTCTCCATTATCGCTATGAGGGCGCGGCTCACGGCTATTGCCGTCCCGTTGAGAGTGTGGATGTGGGCGGCGCCCTTGCCTCCCTTGGGACGGTACCTTATGTTGAGACGCCTGGCCTGATAATCGGAGCAGTTGGAGGCGCTCGTGACTTCCCCCCAGGTCCCCCCCTCCTCCCTGCCGGGCATCCAGGCCTCTATATCATATTTCCTGTAGGCTGCGGCGCCGAGATCGCCCGTGCAGCATTCCACGACCCTGTAAGGGATGCCGAGCCCCGTGAAGATCTTTTCTTCGATGCCCACGAGCTGCTCGAGCATCGCATCTGATTCTTCCGGCACCGTGTAGGCAAACATCTCCACCTTGGTGAACTGATGGACCCTGTAAAGGCCCTTCGAAGCCCTGCCGTAGGTGCCGGCCTCTGTTCTGAAGCAGTGTGAATAGCCCGCAAGCCTGAGGGGAAGGTCTTTTTCCGCCAGTATTGTGTCGGAGAGGAGCCCCGCGAGCGTTATCTCCGATGTGGCAATCAGGCAGAGGTCCGAGCCTGCCACCGAGTAAATCTGCGTTTCCTCGCCCCGGGGGTTGAAGCCCGTGCCGAAGAGGACAGAGGATTTCGCCAGATCAGGCGTGATGTAGGGCGTGAAGCCTTCCCTGATGAGGGTCTGCAGCGCGTAGTTCACCAGGGCGATCTCAAGCAGCGCCCCCGCGCCCTTGAGAAAGTAGAACTTGGGGCCGCTCACCTTGGTGCCGTTATCGAAATCAAGGATGTCCAGCATCTTCCCAAGCTCCCCATGATCCCGGGGGGTGAAGGAGAATTCCGGCACATGCCCCGATTTCCTGAGCTCCCTGTTGTCGTGCTCGCCTTTCCCCACGGGAGCTTCAGGGTGGGTCAGGTTGGGAATCCTTGCCTGCTCGTCCCTGAGAGCCGGCTCGATGTCCTTGAGCTCTTTTTCAAGCTCCGCCACGGTGCTTTTCAGCTGCGCCCCCTCGGAAACAAGGGATTTTCTCTCTTCATCGGCGAGAGGTCCCTTCATTTTCCTCGCAATCTCGTTCTGCGCCTGGCGTTTCTCCTCGAGGAGCTGGAGCTTCTGTGACCGCTCAGCCGCCAGTGCAATGACCCTGTCAATGCTGACGGGCATGTTTCTCTTTTCGCTGTTTTCTGCCACCAGATCGGGGTTTTTCAGAATGAATTTCAGGTCTAGCATGGAGTGTCTCCTTTGAAATCTGCTGTTCCCCACGGAATAAAGGCATCACCTTCAAGGTATGCTTCGTGAGCCTGATTTCATGAAGGGAGTGACCTGCCCTTCGGGCATCTGATATGAGAAGCGTACCTTTCGGCTTTTCGTAGTAGGAAGTTCTTCATCCCGTGATGAAATACCTTTAGAGAGAGAGGCACGGGTGACAGCCCGAATCAAAATCAGTCCTGCCGGCGCGGGGCCGACGGCCTTTGCGGAGCAGGCAGGGGAGGAGCGGGACTATGGCCAGAATGAGATTATTGCCCGTCGTGGTAAGTATACTGCTGCTGTGGGGGGCAGCGACGGCCTGCCATGGAGAGAACCAGTACTCGGGGAAACGCTGGGGCTTCTCGCAGCTCACGGCCACCCCGGCGAGCCATATCGCCTGGTCCCCTGAAGGGAAATACCTCTACTTCACCATCATCGGGAATGACACGACGTATCTCTACCGGATCAAGGACGTATGGAAGATTATCAAGGGCAAGACGCTGCCCGGCAACATAAGGCCCGAGAAGGTGATAGAGGTCAAGGGCAGGGTCAAGGATTTCTCGATTTCCCAGAGCCGGATGTCCATGGCCTACTCGGTGCCCGAGGGGGCCGAATATGGCGGCCTCTACGTGGCGAACCTGGTGACCCTCGAGACAAAAAGAATCGCCCAGGGAAGGGGCCCCCTGTGGTCCCCCAGGGATGACGGGAGAATCCTTTACTATTTCATGGGCAAGAAGGGCCTTTTCGGAATCGCCCTCATCAATCCCGACGGGAGCGACATGAGGATCCTCAGCGAGCTCGGCGATCAGCGGCCCATCTGGAGCCCTGACGGCAGCCAGATTGCGTTCCTCTCCTCGCGGGGATTTTCCCAGGGCACGACGGGGTATTGCAATATCTACCTGATGAGCCTCAATCCCTTTTCCACCAAGCAGGTGACCCATGACCAGAACTCCTATCAGAAGAGCCTTCAGTGGGCCCCGAGAGGGAAGAAGATCCTCTTTGAGAGCTATAAGGGTGTGGAGCTGGTCGATACGGGGAATTTTGCCCGCACCGTGGTGGTCTCAAGGGGTGATTTCTTTTCCTCCCACAGCTTTGAGCCTTTTTTCAGCCCCGACGCCCAGTGGGCCTTCTTCAGGCGCGAGACAGGCATGGGGATAATCGGCATATATACCAAAGAGGAGGTTACCGTGGAGGGATCGGTGCCCTGGGAGCACGTCACCCTCGCCCCCGACGGGAAAAAGGTGGTCTTTTCCGTTTCACAGGAGGGGAAACGCCGCGGGATATGGGTCGTGGAGGCTTTTGACCGCTAGGTCCGCCCTCGAAAGGGATTATCCTGTCCATTGTGGAAAGCTCTCAGGTGATGACCTGATGAATGGAGGTAGAGCCATGGACAGAAAAGCCCTTGAAATTTCCGCTGAAAAACTGAGGGAGATCAATGATTTTCTTTGCGATCCCCGCAATGCACTCATTAACGAGTTCCTTGAGGTGGTGAAAAAATACGGGACCATTGAAGAGATAAAGAGAAAGGGTGCGGAGAACGGCACGGTTGAAAGCCTTGTGAAGCGCCTTGAGCACAAGGAGCCCTCTTATCTGAAAGATCTTGAGTGGCTCAGGGAGCAGCGCGACAAGGGGGCCTTCATCCCCCTGGAAGATTACAGGAAGAAGGTTCTGGGGGGGCGGTACGAGTCGGTGAAATGTGACGACGCTTTCGCCGTCACCCTGGAGATAAGCTCCCTGCAGTATTTTCCCTGGCTAATTGATGAGGCCCGGCAGGCCATTGCAAAACAGGAGATAATGCCAGGCCGTTACATCCGTGTAAGAAAAATGAAGGAGCAGGAAGATGATGGCGATCTGCTTGCTGTCGCGGCGGCGATGCAGATAATCGGGGCATCATGGGTCGAGACGCTTGACACCAAAGGGACAGACGGATCAAATATTCACCTGGGCGGGCCCGATACCATCACGGGGTACTTCGGCGGCGTGGGGCAGCCCAACCAGCATGCCCTCAAATGGCTTGACGAGTACCTCCATTACTATACCACCTATGGCGTGAAGCAGGTGCTGAACATCAACCCGGGCACGGTGCTGCTGGGCTACCTGCTCCACAAGCTCGGCCTGGATAACGAGTTCAAAATATCGGTCTTCATGGGGAATGACAACCCTTATTCCGTGTTCTGGACCCTTCTCACCGCCAAGCTTTTCAGCACCGACAGAAATACGACGCCTCTCATCGGCTTCAATTTCTCCAATTCTGTCAACAACCGAACTATAGAGCTCTGCGCCCAGGTGAGGCATGCCTTCAGTTTTGATGACATGGTGAGGTTTGAGCACCATATCCTGGAGACCTGCAGGAGCATCGTCGTGCAGCCCTATGACCGCAGGGAAGATCTTCTGGACATGGCAGACAAGGTCAAAAACATCAGCGCCAAGCATGAGGGCGGGGAAGTCGCCGTGGAGAGCGGGAGAGACCATCCTTCGGACATCCTGGACTATTTCATGCCCAAGGCCCAGGTCCTGGAGCAGGGCCTCATGGACAGCCTGCTGCGCAACTATATGGACAAGCACGACGCGGTGAACTGCACCGCCCGGCGCCTTACAGAAAAGGGCTTTGCCTTCATAGGGGCGAAAAGTCTTCATCACCGCGCGCTCGTGAGGGGATGATCGAAAGGAGATAGAGCCAGCCAGTGGATTTTCTGATAAACCTGAAAAATCTGCTCTCAGGCATGAAGCCCTTTGACCTCGAGGAGGCCTTCAGGGAAAAGAGGTTCTCACCCCGGCTCAAATCAGAGGTCCAGGGGACCTGTATCATAGACGAGAGGGAGGAGTTCTCTGTCATAATCTCCGAGATTGGCCTTTTCGGCCTGAGGATTCATATCGGGAAAGAGCTGAAGAATGGTGATATCGTGAGGATATCTGCAATCAAGGGGATTGGAAGCCTCTCCGGTGCGCAGTACACGGTCAGTTCCCTGATCATGAAAGTCCTCTGGTGCAAGAAGAGGAAGACCACGCGGGAGTATATGGCGGGCCTCCAGTACCAGGACTCCAAGAAGAATATGAGGGATTCGTGGGTCGCCTATCTTCTCAGAAAATTCGGTGTGGCAGTGGGTGTCTCCACCCAGAAGAGGAAGAGGGTGAGGATCCCCGCCAACCTTCCCCTTGTGCTGAAGAGCCAGGCAGAGGGCAAGGAGGGAAACGGCGCCGTGATTGATATGGGCCTCGGGGGTATGCTGATATCCTCGGAGAGGGCCATCCCGCGCAACGCCCTTTTCAATTTCAGCATAGGCCCCTACAAGGCGCTTGCCCCCCTCAGGATGACAGGAAAGATTATTCATGAGCGCTTTGTGCCTTCTTCGGGCCGGTGGGTCGCAGGGGTGATCTACGAGCGGCCCGACGATATGCAGCAGAAGCTTCTGGAGTCATACCTCACCCACCTCCACAAGGAAAAATCGCCGTAAAGAGAGGAGCCGGAACATGGAGTTTCTCCTGAAATGCAAGGCCTTCATATCGGGCAAGGGAGTTTTTGACCTCAAGGAGGCTATCGAAGAGAAACGGTTTTCTCCCCGCGTGCGGTGCCTTATCGATGCGCAGGTGACGCTGCCCTCCGGTGAGGGGATAAAGGCAGCCGTCGTGGAAGTGAGCCTCACGGGGATGCGCCTCTCCTGTGACAGGAAGCTTTCAAGCGGCGCCTTGGTAAAGATAGCGCCCGTGAAGGGCGAGGGGCTTCTCCGGGAGAGCAAGTTTCCTGAGGGAGCGGTGACGATGCAGGTCGTGTGGAGCAGGCAGAGGAAGACCACCCGTGACTACACGGCGGGCCTCAAGTTTGCCGACACCGAGAAGAACCTGGAAGGCTCGTGGGCCGCCTACGTGCTTGACAGGTATGGTATTGCCGTGGGATTTTCCACGCAGCGCAGGAAAAAGTCAAGGATTCCCGTCGAGCTCTCCCTCTCGATAGCGCTCCCTCTTCAGCAGGTCGTAGGCACCGTCCTCGATCTGGGAATCGGAGGGATGCTCGTCAGCACCGATATTGATATCAGCAAAAAGGATATTCTCGGGTTCCGCGTGGGGCCTTACCGCCATCTTGAAACCCTCTACTGCAACGGGAAGATTGTCCATCAAAAGACTGACGCCCCCCGGAAGAGTTACACGTACGGCATTGTGTTCACCAAGATGAAAGAGAAGCAGGTTTCTCTCCTCAATTCCTATCTCACCACACTCTGCCTCGAAGAGAGCGAGTGAAGGCTTCGATGGTAGACGTCCATGCCCATCTGTCCAGCGCGGAGTTTGACAGCGACAGGAACGATGTCCTTGAGAGGGCAAAGCGCGCGGGAGTCAGGGCAATTCTCTCCGCCGGCGAGGATTACCGTGACAACCTGAAGATCCTGGAGCTCGCATCGCAGTTCCCCATGATCCGGCCATGCCTCGGTCATTACCCGGCGCTGCTCGGTATTGACGAGGCCCGCCGTTCCCTTGATTTAATCGGCCGGCACAGGGGCGATATCGCCGCCATCAGCGAGGTGGGTCTTGATTACCGTATGGTGGACGATCCCGGGGCAAGGGAGCTCCAGAGAGAGATTTTCTCACTTTTCATCGCCGCCGCCCGGGAATACGCCCTCCCCCTCATTGTGCACAGCAGGTCGGCAGGCCATCATGCCATTGAGTTCCTCCTGGAGCACCGGGCCGCCAGGGTCTGCCTCCATGCCTTTGACGGCAGGGCTTCCTATGCTGAGAGAGGGGCAAGGGAAGGCTTTTATTTCTCCATCCCCCCCTCGGTGGCCCATTCCGCTCAGAAGCAGAAGCTCGTAAAGGCCCTGCCGCTTGAGGTCCTGCTGCTTGAGTCGGATTCGCCCGTCCTGGGCCCCCGCCGTGAAGAGAGAAACGAGCCTGCCAATGTGGCCCTCTCAGCAGCCATGATTGCACAGATCAAAGGGATCGGCCTTCAGGAGGTCCTCGCAGAGCTTGAAAAAAACACCGGGAGATTTCTGGCCAGCGAGTCCTGAGAAAAAGATGGGGGAAAAGGGGCCGGGGGGGAGAATACCATGGGAAAGGGAGAAACCTGGAAAGGAGCATGCCATGAAACTCTCCATTGAATACTGTACCATGTGAAATTATTTCCCCAGGGCTTCCAGTATGGCAGCCGAAATAAAAAGCGCCCTCAGCGTGGAGCCGGAGCTTATTGCCGGCGGCGGCGGCGTCTTTGAGGTCACCCTTGACGGAGTGCTTATCTTTTCCAAGAAGAAATGCGGCCGTTTCCCTGAGACAGAGGAGATTCTCGAGCTCATGGAAAGCCGGGGGAAAGGAAGCTGAGGAAGGAGCGACTATGCGGAAGTTCATCTGTCCTCAATGCGAGGAGATAGTGGGAGATGAGCAGGGCCTCTGCGAGCAGTGCGCCCGCTCCGTGTTCCATGTGAAATGCGAGAAATGCGAGGAATGGCTGGACGTGAGAGAGCACAGGGAGTGCCCCCAGTGCAGGATTCCCCTGGTGCGCATGTACGCCATTCTGGATTTTTCCGCAGATCCCGCCGGCCTTACCGACCTCATAGAGAACAAGTACAGGATTGTGAAGATCGAGCCTTTCGGCGCCCTGGCCGTTGACGAGAAGCCCAACCTCTCGCCGCAGTTCGTCGCCCCCAGGGGGGTGAGGGACAAGGCGTACAAGGAAATGGGCCGCCTGAGGGACCAGGTTCATCACGGCGACAGCTCCTTCGTGGTAGTGGATGCCCCCTGCAACGGCCGCGGCGAGCCCTACAGGCAATTTTCCGCCATCTGGGGCACCGTGGGAAATTTTGAGAAGATAAAGCTCCTCAAGTCCTTTTTTGCCCTGGCACAGAAGCTTATGCACCTTCAGGTGGCGAGCACCATAGAAAAGGGAGAGATCACCGTGAAGGGCGTGGAATTGTTCCCCTTCCCGCTGGTGGCTGATGAAGAGCCGCTCCCGGAGGGGGAGATGCTCGCCCGCCTCAAAAGATTCCTGGAAGGCTCCATCAGTACCGACGATTTCATCGTGAGAAAGATATACCGCGAGGGCTATCCCGAGGCGGCGAGCTTCGAGGAAATAGGCGAGCTCCTCGACGAGGCCAAGGAGAACCTCGACACGCGCTTCGTCATAGAGTCATTCGGCATCAGCGATCTGGGCCCCGTGAGGGACAACAACGAGGATGACTTCTTTGCCGTGGAATTCGGCTACGCCCACCCTGATCATATGAAGGTGAGCGGCAGGAGCGTGAAGCAGCGGGGCCTCTACATCCTCTGCGACGGCATGGGCGGCCATCAGAAGGGCGAAGTGGCGAGCGCCCTGGCAGTGCGGGAGCTGAAGCGCCGGATAATGCCTCTCATGCTGGAGGAGGTGCCGCAGGCCAATTTCGAGGATCAGCTCAAGACCCTCATCAAGGAAGCCAATGATGTGCTGCTGGAGGTCAATATTCTCGAGGGCATCCCCGCCCATGAGGGCAGGATGGGCACTACGCTCGTCGCCATCGTGGCTTTTGAGAATGAGGTATTTGTCGCCCACGTGGGGGACAGCCGCTGTTATCGCCTGAACAACGGGGAGCTGAAACAGCTCACCGAGGATCACAACCTGGCGATGCAGGCCCTCCATTCGGGCACCTTCAAGACCAGGGAGGAAGCCGAAAAGATGAGGGGCGCCAAGGTTCTCACGCAGGCCATAGGGCCCCGGGAGGGCATCCATCTTGTGCCCGATGCCCGCCGCGAGCTGGTGAGGGGCGACTGCTATTTCCTCATCTGCTCTGACGGCCTCACCGACGTCGTGGGGGACGAGGAGATCAAGGCCGTCATAGAGAGCGGAAACAGCAACCTCAGGAGGATCTGCCGCCGCCTCATATCCCGTGCCTATGATAACCATACCCGTGACAACATCACCGTCGTGATCGTGAAGTTCACCAAGCGGATATAGATGATAAGAAGGAGGCAGCCTGTGGGCCGCGGGCGATCGATACTTATCTACAGCTTTGAGCCCTTCCTCCAGTGGAAGGTAAACTCCGCCACCATGCTCCTCCGCTCCATGAAGAAGCAGGGCCTTATTCCCCCTGCGGTGACTCACATGGTTCTCCCCGTCGTCTTTGAGAAGGCTGCGGAGAAAGTGTTGCGGGCAGCAAGGTCGAGCACCCCTGATATCATCCTCGGGATAGGGCAGGCGGCAGGGTACACAAAGCTCTCCCTTGAGCGTATCGCTCTCAATGTGAACCATGCCACACGGCCTGACAACAGGAGACAGAAGCCCCACGATGAGCTCATAAGGGAGGGGGGACCCCTCGCGTACTGGACCACAATCCCCTATAAAAAGATGGAGGAGCTCTCCAGGAGCCGGAAATTTCCATTCAGGCTCTCGTTCCATGCCGGGACCTATGTGTGCAACAATGTGCTTTTTATGGTGCTTGACGCCCTTGAGCGTGAAAAGATCCCCGCCCTGGCGGGCTTTTTGCATGTTCCCCTCATCAGGACAAAGAAAAAGGGGAAGCTGTCGCTGGAGAAGCTCTCAGAGGCCATGGGAGCGGTCCTCGGGCTCCTCGCGAGCGATGAATCCCTCTCCTGACCCATTTCAATGCCGATTGCCCCAGAAATTAACAATATGTTAACAAAAGCGCCCCGGCGCCCCGTTATGGAAAAAGTGCCGTTTTTTCCTTCGCAGCGTGAAAAGATGCCATCCCTTATTCCATGGGCTCTTGTTTGACCTCATCAAATTCTTTGTGGTAAGATAAGCGTGGAAGAGTGCACGTTTATCTCTGTCCAGGAGTGATGACCATGGAACCAGTAAGGATAACGCCAAACCAGTATTTTCAGAACGCGAGCCATGTGGGAATGGCCCAGAACTCCATCACGCCGGGGCGTGACGGCACCACGGCCAGGGAGGTCCAGCAGAGGGCCCAGGTGGCGGGGGAGCAGACAGGAGAGCTGGGGAGAAAAGGGAAAGAAGCCGCCGATGAATCCCCATCGGCAGGCCAGGGAACCGAGGCATACCTGCCCGTCACGCTTGAAGATGCAAAACAGTTCCGCCAGATGGATCAGCTCCGGGAGCTCTCCATAGGAGGCTCAAAGGGGGAGGCGCCTCAAGAGGAGCCGCCTGTCATATCGACATGGAAAAAAGATCCCCCCGTGATTGACGCTGAGTTCACGGTACTTGACGATGGCGGAAAGGCCGGTGCTCCCAAGGCTCCGGGTCATGGCCCCGACTTTTTTTCAGCGCCGGCCGCCGATGCGCGGCGCACGGAGCGTTTTGAGGAGATGTCCAGGGACAACAAGAAGCTCCTCAACGAGGTCTTCTCGGGGCGCGTTCCCCTCGCGCTTGTGCCCGATCTTCCCATGGCGCAGGCGGAAGACCGCCTCCAGCAGATGGTGGATTTCACCCTCAAGGACCAGGGCGGCAACAAGGAGCTCTCCTTCTGGAAGAAGTGGAGGCTCAAGGGGCCCCGCAAGACTCTCCAGGATTATGACCGTTATTCCCAGATGATGACCGACAAGCAGGCCGGGGAGAATCCCGGTGTTGACCGCAAAAGGCTCAAGCTTTACAACATGGCGCAGCTCATCCTCAACGACAGGGACGAGTCCACCGGGAAGCCCAAGATGGAGCACCTTGCCGTCTCGGCCCACCAGTTCGTCCGTGCCTATGACGCAGAGGCTCAGAAGCAGCATGAGCGCAGCAGTCCCCCGCCGGACCGCATCGGCAAGGAAATAGATCAGCTCATGGCCGGCCTCTCGCCCCAGCAGAAAGAGGCGGTGCTCCAGAAGGAGCGGGAATTAAACGACGCGGCCATGGCTTCCCTCAGCAGGGGCCGGCCCATGTCGCCCGAGGATATCGTGGCGATGAGGGCCAGCAACCTCATTGAGCTGGGGCGGAGCGGCAAGATACCGCCCGACCTGGCGGCAAAGGCCAGAGAATATCTCATGACAAGCCAGAACGTCGCCCCCCCTGATCCCTATGGGGCTGCCCAGGGCAGCGATCCATACGGGGGATACAGTATTTACGGCGCAGGACCGGGAGCCCAGGGACCGGGACAGAGCTTTGTCCCTCCCCAGCCGGGATTTCCAAATTACCCGCCCGGCATTCCAGGCAGTCCTCCGGGCTATCCGGGCGCACCTCCGGGTCCCATGCCGCCGCCTTCGGGATACCCCAACTACCCGCCGGGAGCACCGGGCCCGGGAGGCCCTCAGGCTCCTCCAGGCCAGGACTGGCAGTCTTTCGTGAATATGCTCATGGTGCAGCAGAAAGCATCGCGCATGCAGTCGGCCATGATGATGATGATGGTTGGCGGGCCGGGAATGCTGCCCTTTGCCCTCATCAACGCCTTCCTGCCTTCCGATATCCCCTATCTTGCACAGCAGTTCAATCCCAACGCCGTTCCCTACCCTCAGACACCCTCATGGGTGGCGAACCCTCCCATGCCCTCCATGCCGTCGTGGGGCAACATCCCTTCCCCCACAGGCGACTATGTGACGCAGCGCACCCAGCAGCCTCCGCGGCCCGTGAGCCGCAAGCCTCTTCTGATGGAGGAGGAGGAGAAGCCCCGCGAGGGAAAACGCCCTGAGGGAGAATCCCTTGTTGACGATGATGCCGAGGCGCAGCAGTCATAGTCACCGAGGGGAATGAGAAAAGTACGAAGCCTTCCGGCACGCCGGAAGGCTTCTTTTGTATGTATCCCATTCCATACCGATAAACGGGTAGGGGATAAGGCTTTTACTACCAGCTCGAGGCCAGGGGGCCTGTTGCTTCTTCCACCTCTTCAAGCACCCTGCACTGCGCCACTGCCTCCATCATATTGTTATGGTCGGTGAAGAGGGGGCGGTCCTCCTCGAGATGCTCCACCACTTTTCTCACGGCCCTGTGGCCCGCTTTCGTGCCTTTCCCAAAGCCGAAGGAGCGGAAATCGAGGGCCTGGGCGGCGGCAATGAGCTCTATGGCGAGGACTCCCCAGGCATTTTCCAGGATCTGCCTGGTCTTGAGGGCCGTGTTCATGCCCATGCTCACGAAGTCCTCCTGGTCCGCCGCCGCGGGGATGGAATGGATGCAGGCCGGGGTGCTCAGGATGCGCTGTTCCACGATAAGCATCCCCGCCGTATATTGGCTGAGCATGTGGCCGCTGTACATCCCTGCGCCCTTGGTGAGAAATGCCGGGAGACCCACGGAGAGGGCCGGGTTCAGGAGCCTGTTGAGGCGGCGCTCCGAAAGAACACTTATCATGCAGACGCTCGCCCCCACCATGTCAAGGGGAAGGCTGATGGGCGTCCCCTGGAAATTGGCCCCCGTGAGCACGCGGTCCTCGTCGGGGAGGAATATGGGGTTGTCACCGACGCCGTTGAGCTCAATCTCGAACTGCTTTCTTGCATAGGCCAGGTGGTCGCGCGCCGCGCCTATCACCTGCGGGGTGGAGCGCATTGAATAGGCGTCCTGGACCTTCACCTTGAGCTTCCCCGTGAGGAGGTCCGAGCCCTCCATGACCTGTCTGAGATTCTTCGTGCAGGTGATTGCGCCCCTGAAGCCGCGGAGCTCATGGAGCTTTACGTCATAGGGCTTCATGTTGGCCAGGAGCGCCTCGAGGGACATGGCCGATGCGATTTCCGCCTGCTTGATCCAGCGCTCGATATCGTAGATCTCAAGGGATCCGATGCCTGCGATGAAATTGGAGCCGTTGATGGTGGCAAGGCCGTCGCGGGCCTTGAGGCCGGGGATGGGAATTCCCGCCTTTTCCATGGCCTGCCTGGAGGGCATCCGCTGCCCTTCATACCATGCCTCGCCCTCTCCCATCATGAGGAGGGCAATCTGGCTCATGGGCGAGAGGTCTCCGCAGGCGCCCACTGAGCCTTTTTCGCATACGACAGGCGTGACGCCCTTGTTGAGAAGGGCTGCAAGGGTCTGGGTGATCTCGGGACGGCATCCCGAGTTGCCATGGAGGTGCACATTGATGCGGCCTGTCATGGCCGCCCGCACGTATTCAACGGGGAAGGGCTTCCCGATGCCGGCGGAGTGGTTGTAGATAAGGTACTTCTGAAACTGCTGGACCTGCTCATCGTTAAGGGCCACTTCGGAGAACTCGCCGATGCCGGTGTTGACACCGTACATCACCTCGCCCTCCTCGATCTTCCTCTCAAGAAGACCGCGGCATTTTTTTATCCTCTCCACTCCCTCGGGGGCAAGCTCCACCTTCTCGTTGAAGCGCGCCACCCTCACCAGGTCCTCTATGGTGAGACTGCTTCCGTTCAGAACAACCGTCATGGCTCCTCCACGCTCATATCGTGATCAATCGCTAATCCTGCGAAATCTTCAGTATTATACCACAGGGAGGGACCCTGTCAACTCCTCCCCGGGGCGGTTAAAATCAGCGCCCTTTTTCATGATACCCTATGCTCCTCGATCATTCCTCTTTTTCGTGATTACAAGGTCTATCAGGGCGAAGAGCATCACGGGGGAGAGGAAAACAACTGCCGTCATCAGTTCCACCGACGAGCCCTTCATTGCCCCCGGGATCCCTGTTTCATCAAATCACCTTCACGGCCCGGGAGGCCATGTCCTTCCTTAAGCCATGGCTTTTTCCGCAGGGAGCCAAGAAGGGAAAAAGAGTGAAAGGGAAAATATATGTTCTTACAGAGAAAAAACGAGGTGCCCTTATGAGTGAACCGCTTATTCTTGCTGTGAATCCCGGCTCCATGACCACCAAGGTGGCTCTTTTCAGGGGCGATACAGAAGTGGCCGCTGAGGATCTCGGGCATGGCCCCGCTGAGCTCTCGGCGTGCCAACGACTTATTGATCAGCTTCCGCTGCGCAAGGAGGCTGTGGAAAAGTTTCTCAAGAAGCACGAGGGCCTGGGTCATCTTGATGCCCTCGCGTGCCGCGGGGCCCCCCTCAAGCCCCTTGAGGGGGGAACTTACCGCGTCGGCGACGCCCTCGTCGAGGACATCCGCCAGGGGCGTCTCCAGTCGCCCCATGTGTCCATGCTGGCGGCCCTCATAGGCCATGAGCTCTCAGTCGAATACGGCATTCCCGCCTATATCGTCGATCCCATAAGCGTTGACGAGTATTCTCCCCTTGCCCACCTGTCGGGCTTTCCCGAGATCCCCCGGAAAAGCCTCTGGCATGCCCTCAACTGCAGGGCCGTGGCGCACCGCTATGCCAGGGAGCAGGGAAGAGATTTTGACGAGCTCAATCTCATCGTCGCGCACCTGGGGAGCGGCATCACTGTCGTCGCGCTCAGAAATGGAAAAGCTGTTGACAGCACCGACGCGAACAGCGAGGCCCCCTTCTCGCCCGAGCGGGCAGGAACGCTGCCCATGCTGGGATTCCTGGAGCTCTGCTTCTCGGGGACTTACAAAAAGGAAGAGCTGGTGAAAAAGATAACCCGCGGCAGTGGCCTCCTGGCCCACCTGGGCACCAATGACTGCGTCGAGGTGGAGCGCCGCATCGCGGCAGGCGACAAGCATGCTGCCCTGGTCTATGAGGCGATGGCTTATTTCATAAGCAAGACCATTGGGGGGCTTGCCGCAGCTCTCAACGGGACCGTGGACGCCGTGCTTCTCACGGGGTCCCTCGCACGCTCGAAGATGGTGACGTCCTGGATATCGCAGCGTGTCGCCTTCATCGCCCCCGTCCATCTCTACCCCGGCCAGGAGGAGATGAAATCGCTTGCCCGCGCCGTCCATGAAGTGCTTTCCGGCCAGGAACAGGAAAAAATCTATCAGTAAAGGAGCTCCTTATGTTCAATGATTATGACGAAATAGTTGCCATGGCAAAAAAATATGCACCGATGAAGGTGGCTGTCGCCGGTGCGGAAGAGGACACAGTCCTCGCGGCCGTCAAGGAAGCCGAAGAGGCCGGCCTTGTGGAATGCACCCTCATAGGCAACAGGGATGCCATCCTTCCCCTGGCCCGGTCTGCAGGCTATAAGGTAAGGGAAGACCGGCTGGTCCACGTGGAGGACAGAGAGAAGGCGGCGCCGGAGGCCGTGAAGCGGGCCTCCTCGGGAGAAGTGGATATTGTCCTGAAAGGAAACGTGCAGACAGCGTCACTGATGAAGGCCGTGCTGGACAAGGATACGGGCCTTCGCACCAGGAAGCTCGTGAGCCACATTTTTTTTATCAAGCTCCCGGGGTATCACAAGTTTCTCTCCCTCACCGACGGCGGTATCAATATCGCCCCTACCCTCGAGGAGAAGCAGGCCATCCTGGAGAACTGCATCGGCTTTTACCATCTCATGGGGCTTGAAAAGCCCAAGATTGCCCTGCTGGCGCCCGTGGAGACCGTGAGCGATAAGATACCCTGCACCGTTGACGCCGCCATCCTGTCAAAGATGGCCGACAGGGGCCAGCTGAAAGGCGCCCTGATAGACGGCCCCCTGGCCTTTGACCTTGCCATCTCAAGCGAGTCGGTGAGGGAGAAGGGCATAGAGTCAAAAGTCGCCGGCGATGCCGACGTCCTCTTCGTTTCAGGCATCGACATGGGGAACGGTCTCTTCAAGGGGCTTGTCCACTTCGGCAAGGGGATCCCCGCCGCAGTGATGCTCGGGACAAAAAAGCCCGTGATAGTAACTTCCAGGGCCGACTCCGCAGAGTGCAAGTTCTACTCGATAGCCCTTAACGTGCTCTACGCGGGAAAGCTCGGAGAGAAAAAATAAAGCCTTTTTTCAGGGCTTCCCGAAGAAGCTGCTGATGTCGAAGTAAAGCTCCTCCTGCTGGCCGCAGGCCGTGCACTCCACCACGAGAAGATCGACCTTCTCCTCGGGGAAGAGGGCCTGCTGGGTGAAGCGGTACGCTCCTCCGCATTTTTTGCAGGAAAGGGTCTTGATATATTCCTTTTCATGACGGATGCTCTCTGCGGGCACGACCGTCACTTCCCTTTCATTGATGGTTCTTTTTTCTGCCATGGCTCACCTCTCGCTCCTGGAGGGATGGCCCACGGCAGAGAGGTAAATGACGCTCTCGCCGTCGCCGTCAACTCCAATAATTTTATTCATCTCGTCGTCATAGAAGGCCCCGATCTGGCAAGAGCCCAGGTCAAGGGCCACGGCGGCCAGGGCAAGGTTCCCGGCGATATGCCCTGCGTCCATATAGATATAGCGGTAGGCCCGCTCGCGGTATTTCCACTTGGAGCGGAAGAAGACGGCGGTCCATACGAAGGTGGCGGGAGCCTCGGCGCACATCTCCTGGCCAAGGGCCGCCCCGGCGATCTCCTGGCCTGTGCTCCTCTCTTCCCTTATCTCCTCGAGGAGATGCTCCTTTATGCGGTAATGGTAGATTCCCGGCGGGATGCCCTCGATGTTCACCGCCGCCAGGTAGGTCTCTATGGGATAAAGGGCTCCTGCCGAAGGCGCCGTGCGGAACTCATACCCCGCAGCGCCATGGGATATTCCTGTGGAAGCCCACAAGAGGTATGAGAGATCGCCTGCGGAGAGAGCCTCCGATGAAAATGAGCGGATGCTCCTGCGGGTGCTGAGAAGGTCATGGAGAGCGACACCTCCCTCTCTCTGAGGCTTCGGGAGCTCGTAAGTCTTTGCCCCCTGGTAAATCTTGTAAGACTCGGGCCTGCTTGACCAGTCAAGAAAGCCCCCCGCCATCTTCCGGGGGCTGTAGACAGTCTCTCTCTGGAACAGGTCACCCACTTTTTCTTCCATTGCGCGCTCCTCCCCCCATGTGGCTTCCTAGAACAGCATCATGACGCCGATTCCATAGGTGGTCTGGTTGTTTTTGGTGCCGTTGCAGAAGCCGTTCACGTTTGACCAGTCGTAGCGATACTCGGGCCTGATGATCATATTCTTGCCCACCTTGAACTGCGGGGTGATGGTGAACTCCTTGATGTTCTGAGTGGCGCCCGTCCTGGAGCCTCCGTTGTCGTTGAATGTCTCTCCCCTCACGGCGATGCTGAATTTGTCGGTGAACTCGTAGACGCCGATAAGGGAAAAGCCGTCCCACGTGGAGGTCGTTCCGTCGTCTGGCGTGTTCTGCTCGCTCCCGTAGTCATAATTGCACAGCAGCGAGAGCTTTTTCGAGAGCTTGAAAGCCCCCACCCAGTCGAAGAGGGTCCTCACGCTGTCGTTGTTGTCGGTCTGCTCGGGGCCCGTCATGGCGTTGAAATACATCGCCACCGATTCGGAGGGGTAGGCCTCGAGGGAGAAGCCCAGCGATTTCGCCGAGTTGTTGTCCAGGTAGTTGTCCCATCCCTGGACCACGAAAGCGTTGACCTTCAGGGCGTCGGAGAAGGGATAGGCCATCTTGATCCCCGTGTGGGTGATGGGCTGGGCATAGCAGCAGAGAAAGGAGCGGGAGAAGTTGGGATCCTTCCAGGCGATGTAGCTCTCGGCACCGAAATAGGTCTCCATCTTTCCCGCGCCGAAGAGGAGGCCTTTCCCCACCGGAAAGGTATAGTTGGCCCAGCATGAGGTGAGGTCGAAGCTGTCATCAGGAGCCCCCAGGCCCCTTGCATGGATGAGCTTTCCGTATTCCCCCGCCGTGAGCTTCACATCAAAGCCCAGGTTCTTCACCAGGGGATCCTTGATGATCCAGATCTGCGCCATGTCCAGGTCGATGGCATTGTCCTTGGCGTTGAAATAACGAAGGTCGCTCGTGCGGCCGAAGAGGTCCTCGGTGTTGTCAAACCAGCTCCCCTGGAGATAGAGATTGGTCTTGATTTTGCTCTGGGCGGGCGCCTCGGGCGCTTTTTCAGGCGGCTTTTCCTCCTGTCCCATGAGCATGCCTGTGAGTGAGAAAAAAAGCGCTGCGATGACGAGTAAATATTTCATAGGACCCCCGTTGTGCATAATGAACCACTGTTTTTCTCCCCCCTGGGATAAAATCCTTCAAAGCCTCAGGTAAGGATTCTGTCAATGGTCCCTCCTGAAGGGCTACAGCGGTGCGGGAGGCTCCACCGTGGGAAGGGTGAACCTGAAGACCGTGCCTTTGCCTATGGTGGAATCGAAGGATATCTTCTGGCCCCATCCCTCCAGGATCTTGCGCGCCATGGCAAGCCCCAGTCCCAGTCCTTCCACGTTGCCGGTGTAGATGCGCTCATACTGGTAAAAACCCGTGAATATGAGCTCATGGTTTTCCGGGGGGATGCCGGGGCCGTTGTCGCTTATGGCGACCTCGATCTTCTTCTTGGTGACGAGCCTCGCGGAGAGCTTCACAAGAGGCCGCTTCTTGTCATTGAACTTGATGGCATTGTCTATGAGGTGCCAGAAGATCATCTCCATCTGCAGGGGGTTGAAAAAGCAGGGAGGCAGGTGGGAGAGGTCCTGCAGCTTCAGGGTGAACTTCCTGAGGGCATAATTTTCTCTGATGCGGCCCTCAAAGTCCCTGAAGAACTCGCTGAGGCTGATATGCTTTCCCTCCATCATGAGCTCCTTGCGCGTGAGGGCGTTGAAGGCAATGAGCTTTTCGATGAGGGAATAGATTGTCGAGGCGCTCTCGAAGATCTTCTCCAGGAAGTTTTTCTGGTGCTCCGTGAGGTGCCCGAAGTTCTCGTCGTTCAGGAGCCTGAGCATCCCCGTGAGGACCGTTGCCGGTGTCCTGAGCTTATGGCTTATTGACGAGAGGAAAGCCTCCTTCTGTAGGTCCTCCCTGACTCTCTCGGTGACGTCGCGGAGGGTGATGACGATGCTGGAGGTGTTCCCCAGGGGATCCTTGAGGTACGTGGCCTTGCCCGAGAGGTAGAGGGCTTTCATCCTGTCTGTCTCGGGCCTCACCATGCGGAACTGCTCAATCTTCCGCTTCCCCTGCTCCACCTTCCTCCTGTCGAAGGAGAGCTTGAAGGACTCCGAAAGGTGCTCCAGGAGCCTGAAGCCTTTCGGGGGCTTTTTCCTGAGCCCGAGGAGCTTCCGTGCCTCGCTGTTGTATCTTGAGAGGGTGAGATCGGGCTCGAGGATGAGGATGGCGTCGGACATGCCGTCTATAACGGTGTCCAGCTTTCTCTTCTCATCGACGAGGGAGCGGTAAAAGTTGAGCTCCAGGAGCGAGTGGATCCGTTTCGCCACCTCTTCCTTGTCGGCAGGCTTGGTGATGTACTCGTCGGCGCCGCTCTCAATGGCGCGCATGCGGGCGCTCTTGCTCTTCTGCGCGGTGATCAGCATTATGGGGAGAGTCCTGGTGGCTCTCTCCGCCCTGAGGCGCCTGGTGAGCTCGAAGCCGTCGATGCCCGACGTCATGATCTCGGTGATGACCAGGTCGGGGTGGTGCTTCTGAACCTCCTCAAAGGCCTTCTCACCGCCGATTACTCCCTCGGCATGATAGCCAAGCTCGTTCAGGAAGCGCTTCATGAACTCAATGGTGCTGCGCTCCTCATCTACGACAAGAATCCTGCCTGAATATCTGCTCTTCACCGTCTGTTCCTCTCCGGCGGGCTCTCTGGCGTGCCTTTGTCTCTTCTCCGGCATGGCCTCTTATTCCTTTGGGCGGACCCCCTCTTCAGGGCTGCCATGGAAGGAATTTCATGGCTTTCGCGAAATAGTGAGGCAGGGGGGAGACCTGAAGAAAATAATCCCCCCGGGGGAGGATCCCATGGTGAAAGAGCTTGACTGCCGGGGCCTGAGCTGCCCCGGGCCCGTGGTGAGCACGAAAAAGGCCCTTGAGGAGATGGAGGAAGGCGCCCTCAGGGTTCTTGTTGACTCGAGCGCCGCCTTTGAGAACGTGAAACGCTTCGCCCAGACGTGGGGCTGCGCCGTGACAGGCACCACCCGTGAGAATGATTTCGTGATAGAGATAAGGAAAGAATCTTCAGGCCCCATTGAAAAAGTGCCGTTGAAAGCCTCTCTCAAGGTGACGGCCTACGTGAACTCCGATACCATAGGTGTGGGTCCCGAGGAGCTTGGACGGATTCTGATGCGGGCCTTCTTGAAAACCCTGCCCGAGGTGACGCCGGCAGTCACCGCCCTTGTCTTTCTGAACCGCGGAGTCCATTGCGCCGTTGAAGGATCGGCATTCCTTGAGACCCTCAGGGATCTGGAGTGCGCCGGCCTGGAGATCCACTCATGCGGCACCTGTCTTGACTATTTCGGCATGATGGACAAGGTGAAGGCGGGAAAAGTATCCAATATGTATGAGATCCTGCAGATCCTGGCAGGCTCCGACAGGGTGGTGCGTCCCTGACCATGCAGCATGTCTTGTATCTCGATAATGCCGCCACCTCTTTCCCCAAGCCTCCCGGCGTGCTGAAGGCAATGGAGGAGTGCCTCGCCCGCCATGGAGGAAACCCGGGACGGTCGGGCCACAGGCTCTCCCTAGAAGCGGGGAGAATCGTCTTCCGGGCCCGTGAAAAGGTGGCGCAGCTCTTGGGAGTAAGCGATTCGGCGAGAGTCATCTTCACCTCCAATGCCACCATGGCCATCAACATCACCCTTTTCGGCTTCCTGAGAGAAGGCGATCACGTCGTGACGACGTCCATGGAGCACAATGCCGTCATGAGGCCCCTGAGGCACCTGGAGAAGATCAGACACCTTAAGCTCACCATCGTGCAATGCACTCCAGAAGGGCGCCTTGAAGCCCGGCATGTCAAGGAGGCACTCACCGGCGAGACTCGCCTGATTGTCATGACCGGCGCTTCCAATGTGACCGGCACTCTTTTCCCTGTCGCTGAAGTGGCGGCCCTCAAGGGCAAAGTGCCTCTGCTGGTCGATGCGGCGCAGACTGCCGGCGCCGTTCCCCTTGCGCCCGAGCGGGACGGCATCGACATGGCAGCCTTCTCGGGCCATAAATCCCTCATGGGCCCCATGGGGACAGGGGTGCTCTATATGCGGCAGGGCATGGAGCTTGAGCCTCTTTTCTTCGGCGGCACGGGAAGCCTCTCGGAGAGCGAGGAGATGCCTGAGTTCCTCCCCGACAGGTTTGAGTGCGGCACCCTCAATGTCGTGGGACTTGCCGGCCTGGAGGCAGCCGCCGGGCATATCCTGGAGCATGGGGTAGAAGCCGTCGGCGCCCATGAGAGAAGCCTCATGGCGCACCTTATCGAAGGGCTTTCCTCCCTGGGCGGGGTTACGATCCATGGCACGGCTTCGCCCCGTGAATCCGTGGCAATAGTCTCCCTCACCATGGAAGGCCATGATCCTGCAGCTCTCGCCCATGCCCTCGACAGGCAGTTTTCCATCATGGTGCGGCCCGGCCTTCACTGCGCCCCCCTGGCGCACCGCACCATCGGGACCTTCCCGGCAGGGACCCTCAGGGTCTCACCTGGTTTCAGCACTTCCCATGAGGACATAGGAGCTTTCCTCTCTGCCCTCGGTGCCATAAAGGATTCGCGCCATGGATGAAGAAAAGTGTCTAGTCACATTCAGATCAATTCACCAGGTTATCAAGGCTGAGAGCCTCCTTGCCGGGCAGGGCATATGGTGCGACATGATCCCAAACCCGCGGTCAATTGTCACGGACTGCGGCATGTCCCTCATCTTTTTCTGCCGC
Source organism: Candidatus Eremiobacterota bacterium (assembly GCA_031082125.1). NCBI lineage: Bacteria > Bacillati > Vulcanimicrobiota > Vulcanimicrobiota bacterium. The sequence continues at coordinate 156,980 of JAVHLM010000008.1, read as the reverse complement.
GACCAGGAAGCCGCTTACAGAGCTCTCGCCGGGGGCACGGTTTCTCCCGCGGCGGCGTACAGAAAACAGGGAGACTCCTATAGCCTGATTCCGGAAGGAGCACAAGATGGGAACGACGATACGCCTCACTGAGCATGCCCATGCCGCGGGGTGAGCCTCCAAGATAGGTCCGGCGGACCTTGCCAACTTCCTCTGCGGCCTCCCCTTTAAAAAGGATCCCAACCTCATCGTGGGCATGGACGAGCCTGACGACGCGGGCGTCTATAAGCTGAGCGACGATATGGCCCTCATCCTCACGGTGGATTTTTTCACGCCCGTCGTCGATGATCCTTTCCTTTTCGGCCAGATAGCCGCAGCCAACTCCCTTTCCGATGTCTATGCCATGGGCGGGAAGCCCCTCACGGCCATGAACATTTTCTGTTTCCCCGCCAAAAAGATGGACCAGCTTATTGCCAGGGAGATCATAAGGGGAGGCCTCGAGAAGATCCAGGAAGCCGGCGCCGTCCTCGTGGGAGGTCATTCCGTGATGGACGACGAGATAAAATACGGGCTCTCCGTCACGGGCCTCATCCACCCCGACAGGGTCCTCACCAAGAACGGCGCCCGGGCCGGCGACTGCCTGGTCCTCACCAAGCCCCTGGGCACCGGCGTAATCTCCACGGCTCTCAAGGGGGGAATGGCCTCCGAAGAGGCTGTGGAAAAGATCACGCGCTCCATGGCGACCCTCAACAGGGATGCCCAGGAGGCGATGATGAAGGTGGGTGTGCACGCCTGCACCGACGTCACCGGCTTCGGCCTCGTGGGCCACCTTTACGAGTGCCTCCATTATTCGAAAAAGGGGGCGAGGATTTCGCTCTCATCGGTCCCCTGTGTGAAGGAAGCCCTCGAATATGCCGCCATGGGCCTCATGCCCGGGGGACTCCACAAGAACAGAGATTTTTACTCTCCCCATGCCACAATGGGAAAGGGCCTCGACGAGCACCTGGTGAGCCTTGTCTTTGATCCCCAGACTTCGGGCGGCCTGCTCATCTTTGTGCCCCGGGAGAAATGCGATGCCCTCAGGACAGAGCTCGCCGCAAAAGGCGTCGCGGAGGCAGCCTTTATCGGTGAGATCACCGAGGGCCCGCCGGGCCATATAGAGATTGTGCCGTAAGGAGGCTCCGTGGAGCAGCACCCAGAGCTTCTTGAGTTCCTGACCGGCCGCTCGAGGGACGGCCTGATCTCCCTTGCTGATGAAAGGGAGGCTGCGGGGGAGTTTCATCTGGGGCTCCGCGATATTGACGAGGCAGCTCTTACGACAGGTCTCATGCCCGCCCGTTATGCCCGCAACAGGAATACCATAGACACCTCGAGGCAGCTTGCTCTGCTCAGGGCCACTGTGGCTGTCGTGGGGTGCGGCGGCCTCGGGGGATATCTTGTCGAGGAGCTCGCGAGGGCAGGCGTGGGGACTCTTGTGGCCATCGACCCTGACGTCTTTACCGAGCACAACCTGAACAGGCAGCTCCTCTCGACCCTGGATCTGCTGGGCTCTCCCAAGGCTGCGGCGGCCGCGGCCCGGGTGGCGGCAATCAATCCCGCCGTGGAGGTCATCGCCCGCAGGGAGGCTTTGACTGCCGAAAATGGAGGGACTCTGCTGGAAAGAGCCCATGTGGCGGCCGACGGCCTCGACAGCATCCCCGCCAGGATCACCCTTGCCGACACCTGCATTGAAAAGGGGATTCCCCTTGTCCATGGCGCCATCGGTGGATGGTACGGCCAGGTCCTTACGCAGTATCCCCCGAGGAACCTCATCAGGGAGCTTTACGGCCCGACGGGCCGCACCCACGGCATTGAAAAGAGCCTGGGGAACCCCTCGTTCACCCCCGCCGTCATCGCCTCGCTCCAGTCTGCCGAGATATGCAGGATCATCACCGGCGAAGGTCCTGCCCTCAAAGAGAGAATGCTCGTCATAGATCTGAGGGCCATGGAGTTCTCATCGGTGTCCTTTTAGCGGCCATGGTGAGATTCCGGGCTTCTCTCAGGCCCCCGTCTCGTCCAGGAGGCCCTCAAAGAGCACCGTGGACAGGTACCGCTCTCCCGAGTCGGGGAGGATGACGACAATGGTTTTCCCTTCCATGGCCTCTTCGGAGGCGAGGCGTGCTGCCGCTGCCATTGCGGCGCCGCATGAGATCCCTGAGAGGATTCCCTCCTCCCGCGCCAGGCGCCTGCCGAACTCTATGGCCTCCTCGTTGGTGACCTGCTCAACCCTGTCCACCATCGAAAGGTCAAGGATGTCGGGCACAAAGCCCGCGCCGATTCCCTGGATCTTGTGGGGCGACGGCTTCAGCGGCTCGCCGCGGAGGGTCTGGGTGAGAACGGGCGAGAGGGCCGGCTCGACGGCCACGGAGAGGATCTTTTTCCCTCTGTCGAGCTTGAGATGGCGAGATATTCCCGTAATGGTGCCGCCAGTGCCCACGCCTGCCACGAGGACATCGACGGCGCCCCCCGTGTCCTCCCAGATCTCGGGACCCGTGGTGAGGCGGTGGATCTCGGGATTGGCGGGATTTTTGAACTGCTGGAGGAGGACAAAATGCCCCGGGTCGCCGGCGGCAAGCTCCTCGGCCTTTGCGATTGCGCCTTTCATGCCGAGGGCTCCCTCGGTGAGGATGAGCTTTGCGCCGAAGGCCTTGAGGACCTTCCTGCGCTCGATGCTCATGGTTTCAGGCATGGTGAGGGTGATGGGGTAACCCCGCGATGCCGCCACGAAGGCCAGGGCAATCCCCGTGTTCCCGCTCGTGGGCTCGATGAGCTCCTTGCCCGCGGTAAGGAGCCCCTTCTTCTCGGCGTCCCAGATCATAGAGGCGCCTATGCGGCATTTTACGGAGTAGGCGGGGTTCCTCCCCTCGATCTTGGCGAGGACCGTTGCTTTGTTACCGGGAACGATGCGGTTTATCCTCACAAGGGGTGTTCTCCCGATGGTCATGGAGTTGTCATTGAAAAAGCCCATGAGGGTGCCTCCTTTTCAGGGAATTGTATGCCATGAGTCTTCTATGGCAGGGGCCTGGAGACCTGCAGCCTTTTCCGCGCCGGGCCGGGAGAAGACCTCCAGGGGCGCAAGGAGCCTCTCATAGAGCGATACGGCCCTGCTCCTGTCCCGGGTGCCCTCGATGAGAACCCTCCCCGAGGGAAAGACTACCATGTCGAGCCCGTCAGTCCTGAGCCGAAGCATCGTCCCCTCCATGGTAACTTTTCCCTTTGACGAGAGCTCTTTTCCGAGGATCGCCGTGTCTATCACCGTGTCGCGGGGGAAGGCGATCTCGATGGTGTTCTGCCCGCAGAGCTTCGTGGTGCAGAAGTGCTCCTGGATCCTCACTGAGCCTGATTCAAAGCCTGCCTTGTCGAACTCCTCGCGCTCCCTGATGATCCGGTGGGCGATCTGCTGGCGGTCAATGCGGAGCTTCATTGCTTTTTCAAGAGGGAGATTGAATTTTTTGATGACGCCCGAGAGAAGGGGAAGCCTGGAGAGGAACGACGTGAAGAAGAAGGTGTGAAAGGCCATGAGGCAGAAGGGCTGCTGGAAGAGGCAGCAGGAGATATTCAGGTTTTCCAGGAATGCGGGCCCCACGGTGAAGCCCTGCTTCACCAGCTCGTCGCGCCTTCCGAGCCTTCCTCCCGATTTTGCATACACAGGGCTGAAATATGAGATGCCGTACGTGCCATAGAATTCTTTGCTTATCCTCAGGTATTCGGGCCGCTCCAGGAAGAGCCTGCCCTGGTCGATGTTGGTGCCGTCGCAGACATGCCTGATGCCGTGGGAGCGGGAATAAATGATGGCCATGGTCTCCATGGAGAGGCGGCAGCAGAGATCAAAGACCAGCGTCGAGCCATACCGGGTGATGAGCTCTCTGAGGGGCGAGCGGATCTGGTGAAAGATCTCGGTGACGTAGATGATCTCGTGGGAGACGCGGTCGGCGCCGTAGCGGGCGATCAGCTCATCGGCATGGATCTTTGAGCGGTCAACCCTCACACATATTCCGTTGCAGAACGTCACAAGGTACAGGCGATCACACTCGTTGCTCTCCAGGATCCTCGATGCGGCCAGGGTGGTGTCGGTGCCTCCGGAGAACATCATCAGGAGCTTCTCCACTCTCTCAGCCACGGACTTTCTCCTTTCGAAGGTACGAGAGGGCCCCCACCAGGAAAGAGCCCCTCCCGGGCTTCAGCTTTTTCAGGACTTTTCTCAGGACCCCGAGGGTGTAGTCAATATCCTCTTCAGAAGTGCCGCTTCCCAGAGAGAAGCGGATGATGCTCCGCGCCGCCTCTTTTGAGAGACCCATGGCCGAAAGCACGTGCGAAGGGTTTTCCGAGTCTGCCGTGCAGGCCGCTCCCGATGATACCGCAATCCCCTCATCGTCGAGGCATGCGATGAGGACCTTGTTGTCGTATCCCGGGAAGGCCGCCGAAAGGGTGTTGGAGAGCCTCCCCTCTCTTTCGGTAATGATGATTCCGCCGAAATTCCCGTCAAGAATCCCCTCTTCGAGCTCGTCCCTCATGGCCTCCATGTAGCCAGAGTTCTCGCTCTGCGAGGTAAGTGCAAGGCGCGCCGCCTCCCCGAGGCCCACGATGCCGGGCACATTGTAAGTCCCGGCCCGCTTCCCCTCCTCCTGGGCGCCGCCGAAGACTATGGGCTCAAGGGGCGTTCCCTTCTTCACGTAAAGGGCGCCCGCACCCTTGGGGCCATGGATCTTGTGGGCCGACAGGGAGAGGAGGTCCACACCCAGGGCTTTCACGTCTATGGCAAGCTTCCCTGCCGTCTGCACGGCATCGGTGTGAAAGAGCACTCCTCTTTTTCCCGCAATGGCGGCGAGCTCCTCAACAGGCTGAATGGCGCCTGTCTCGTTGTTGGCATGCATGATGCTCACGAGGATAGTGCCGCTGTTGAGGGCTTTTTCAAGATCTTCAATGTTCACGCGGCAGTGCCTGTCAACGGGAAGGATGGTGGCGGTGAATCCTTCTTTCACCAGGTGCCCGGCGCAGTGAAGGACTGCATGGTGCTCTATGGCGCTTGTGATGATGTGGGTTCCCTTCGCGCGGAGTGCCCTTGCGGCGCCGGTGAGGGCAAGGTTATCCGATTCCGTGCCGCCGCTTGTGAAGAATACTTCATCGGGCGAAGCGCCTATCAGGCGCGCCACGTGCTCCCTGGCCTCCTCGACGGCTTTTCTCGCTTTTCTGCCGGGGCCGTGGGTGCTCGAGGCGTTGCCGAAGTGCTCCCCGAAGAAGGGCAGCATCTTCTCCAGGACCCCGCGGTGAAGGGGAGTGGTGGCATTGTGGTCAAGGTATGCCTGTCTCATTGTGTGCTGAGTCCTTATTCCAGGATTCGTGCTGAAACCTTATTCCACAGGGATGATAAATGTCCAGTAAATCTATAGATATTATAGCATTTTAGGGCGCCCGGTGCAAGGGGGAATTATGACCAGGAGGGCCTGGTTATTTCACTGCCTTTGCTGCTGTTGGAACTGCTTCACCAGGGGATGGTTCAGCACGTCGGGATCGGTGCACTGCACCTCGGGAATCTTTGCCGGTGCGAGGCCTTTTACTGAGTCATAAGCGGGAAGATTGGGACCCAGGCCGATCACTTGATGATAAGTGCCGCCGCAGCAATATGAAAAGCCCCTGCCTCCCTGGGTGACCTTGTAGGTAGCGCTGTAGGTGTCCTTCCAGCAGGCCCAGCATTGCGGCATCCTGGTCAGGTAGCGGGGAACAAGGGCCTCAAGACCCGCCGGGTATTTCCCGCCATGGTCACTCTGATACATATCAAGGGCCGTGGAAAGGCTTTTGAGGTTTGAAAGGCAGGCCTTGGCCTGCGCCTGGGCCTTCTGCTGCAGGAAATAGGCCTCGACCTTCTCAAGGGTCTGCCTGTCAGTGGGCGATGCCTGGGAATAAAGGCATGGTCCTTTTTGCTCCGACGCCTGGAGGTTTCCCGCACTAAGGACGACCAGGCAGCAGGCAGTGACAAGTGCTGCACTCACCAATGTTTTCATGGCACCAGTCCTTCTTTTTCTTGGATAGGAATCACTTCAACATCCCCGGGTGATATCCTGTTATGGTCAGGGTTTCTTCCCGCACCGGATGCCTGCAGAAGTAAGGTTTTCACTGGTCCTGGCGGTTCACCGCCGGCGCGATAGGAATTGTCTTTACCATAGCGAATCACCAGAGGGGGGGTATCAATGAGCCGCATATTTCCCGACAAGCTTTCAGCTAAAACCCGGTCAGAATCAAAGAGCAAGGCGGAGATACGCCTCTATGACGAGTGTGCCAGGCAGCTCGGCGACTCCTGGACGGTCTTCTACCATATCGCGTGGCTCGGCCTCGGGAGAGAATGCCAGCCCTACGACGGCGAGACCGATTTCATCGCGGCCCACCCTGAGTTCGGCGTGCTCCTCATAGAGGTGAAAGGCGGCAAAATCCGGTATGAGGGAAAAAGCCGGCAGTGGGTCTCCATCGACTTTCACGGAAATGAGCATGAAATCGACGATCCTTTCAAGCAGGTCACGAGGAGCAAGTATGCGCTTCTTGAGAAAATCAAGTCCCTGAGGGCCTGGAAGGACACCTTCGTGGAGCTTTACCACGCCGTTGCTTTCCCCGAGGTGAAGAAGCCCTCGTACGACATCACTCCCGACTCACCCCCCGACATCATAATAGACTGCGAGGATATGCAGCACCTCCCGCGTCGCCTGGAAGAGATTTTCTCCTTCTGGAGGAGGAAGCGCTCCGCCAGAAGCAGCGATTACAAGGCTCTTATCAGCACCCTGGAATGGATGCTCGCCAAGACCGTGACGCTGGAAAACCCTCTCAGGCTTACGGCCGACGAAGAGGAGCGCGAGATTGTCCACCTCACGGAGCAGCAGTTCAGGCTCCTGGATTTCCTGAGCCGCAACAGGAAGGCCGCAATCGGGGGATGCGCCGGCTCGGGGAAGAGCTTCATGGCGCTGGAGAAAGCAAAGCGCCTCGCACAGGAAGGCTTCAGGACCCTGCTCACCTGCTATAACAGGCCCCTGTCGGAGTTCCTGCAGCGCCTTGTGACGGACATCCCAGGGCTCACCGCGGCCAATTTTCACCGGCTCTGCTTTGACATGGCCACCGCGGCGGGCATCCCCCTCGAGCAGCAGCAGGGCAGGGAGTTCTTTGAAAAGAAGCTCCCCGAGGTGCTCCTCGATGCAATGAACAGAGAGCCCCGCCTCCTCTTCGACGCCATAATCGTCGATGAAGGCCAGGATTTTCATGAGCTGTGGTGGACGGCCCTGGAAGGTGCCCTCGCAAGCGCCGACACCGGCGTGTTCTACGTCTTCTATGACGATAACCAGCGTATTTACAGGAATGAGCTGCAGCTCCCCTTCACCGGCATGACCTTTTCACTCAATGAGAATATCCGCAATACAAAAGCGATCTCACAGGTGATCTCCCGGTTCTATTCATCGCCGGCTCCCTTCACCCCCCGCGGCCCCTCGGGGCGCTCCGTCGAGATGATACCCTGCAGAGATAAAAGGAAGATGATCTCCCAGATGGGAAAGCTGCTCCACCGCCTCATCACCGTGGAAGGCTTTTCGCCAGGAGATATCACGGTGCTCTCCATGCGGAGCGTCGAGAAGGAGAACAGCTCAGGCTTTGTTGAGGGAGAAACCTGCGGGAACTTCGTGCTGAGGAAAGCTCCTTCGACGCCGACAGAGGTCCAGCTCTCCACCGTCCATTCATTTAAAGGCCTGGAAAACAGGGTGGTTATACTCACAGAGCTGAACAGCCACACGATCAAGGATGTCTCGCTCGTTTACGTGGCCCTCTCGCGCCCCAGGAACCACCTCATCGTCATGGGCGACGAGGAGGCCCTCGCCGCGCTCTCCCCGACGCACTGACACACTGCTGTCACTCTCATATGCGAAGCTTTCCTTAAGGACCGCTTTATGCCAGGCAGGGGATTGGAAGACTGCTTCATCTTTGGTGAGGTCTGAAGCCTTTAAACAGATAGATTACTGAAAGAGGAAAGGCAAGCTCTTCTGTAAAACATGCTCATAAACACTACATACTCCTATTTTATTCCTGCCCTTGAACTGAGCTTTAATCTGTCTGCCATTGGAGGCATCAAGGTGCTTACACCGGGCGAGATCCTGAACCATGAGTTCCTGGTTGAGAAAGTCCTGAAAAGAGGCGGAATGAGCGTTGTCTACCTTGGAAAGCAGGGGAGCCTCAGAAGAGACGTCGTCATCAAGATGCTCTCACCCCAGGGCACGGCGCTCTCCCCCGGGGAGATGGAAAGCCTTTTCGAAAAGGAAGCCAATATGCTGGCCTCCCTGAACCACCAGCAGATCCCCCGCGTCTACTCCTATTTCCGCCATAACTCCTCATATTGCCTTGTGATGGAGTATATCCCGGGTGAAACGCTTGCGGATCGCCTCTCGAAAAAAAAGCTCCCTCTTCCCGTGGAGGAAGTGCTTGAACTGGGGTGTGAGCTTTGCGAAGTCCTGTGGTACCTCCACTCCAGGAGCCCCCAGATTGTCTTCAGAGACCTGAAGCCTGAGAATATCATTCTGCAGGGAAAGACGCCCTATCTCATAGATTTCGGCATAGCGAGAGCCTTTGATTTCAAGCGTGCCCGCGACACGCACTGCCTTGGAACTGAAGGCTATGCTCCCCCCGAGCAGTATAAGGGAGAGTCGGATCACAGGTCAGACATCTATGCGCTGGGAAGGCTTCTGTTTCTTCTTGTCACGGGCCAGGCCCCGGAAAAATTCCCTGGCCATAAACCTCTGGAGTCTCTTTCGCGCTATAACAGCTCACTGCCTAAAGAGTTCGAAAGCATAATCGTAAAATGCGCCCAGCCCGACCGCAGCCTTCGCTATCAGACGGTCATGAGCCTCAGGAATGACCTGGAGAAGATGTACCTCATCAAGACTACCTATGAAAAATGCAATTCCTGCGGTACCCCCCTGCTTGAAGGCCACTCTCTCTGCTCGTGCTGCGGAGCCATGAAGCCCCTTGAATCATCAGGCCCGCCTCAGAAGCCTTCAAAGCTTTCAATAAAAGAAGACCCCGTCATTTCTCAGAAGGTAAGCCAGAAAAGTCCCGGACTCTTTTCCTATGGCGCCAGTTACTACCTGGCCGAGTTTTTCGGACGGACCCTCGGGTTCGACAGCCTTATCACCATAGAGCACAATAAAGTCGAGGAGATGCCCCATCAGCTCAAGGTCATAAAGAGAGTTCTAAAAACTATGCGCGGCCGGGCTTTGCTTGCCGACGAAGTGGGACTCGGCAAGACCATCGAGGCGGGCCTCATCATGGAAGAACTGAGAGCCCGAGGCCTGGTGAGAAGAGTGCTCATCATCGTGCCCTCCCACCTGACCGACCAATGGAGAGAGGAGATGAGGGACAAGTTTGAAAGGGATTTCTTTGTATACAAATCAGGGGAGTACTCTCCGGAGATACTTTTCAGGGAGAAGTCCATTATTATCCCTATTGACACTGCGGCAAGAAATGAAGAGGTGAAGGCCAGTCTCCTCAAGCAGGACTGGGACATGATTATCGTGGACGAGGCCCATTTCGCGAAGAACCGCACGACGAAGCGCTGGAAAATGCTGCATTCCCTGAGGAAGCACTATATTCTCCTTCTCACCGCCACGCCGCTTCACAATGACCTTCTGGAGCTCTTCAACCTCATCACGCTCCTGAGGCCTGGGCACCTCAGAGATGAAAGGGATTTCGTCGCCCGCTACGTTGATAAAAAGGACCGCAGGAGGCCCAGGAATGTTGACCAGCTCAAGGAGCTCCTCTCCGAGGTGATGGTAAGAACGAGAAGAGCGTCGGCGCTTGTGAAATTTCCCCAGAGAGAAGCTCAGACATTAAAAGTGGAGCCTTCAAGCGAAGAGCTCTCCCTCTACCAGGAGGCGACTGCTTTCATCAGGAGCCTCTCCGCAAGGCAGAAGATTATGCGCAAGCTTGCCCTCATGATGCTTCAGCAGCGCCTTACCAGCAGCCCCATGGCCATTGCCGAGAGCATCGGGAACCTTCTGCAGAGCGAGAACTGGAATTTTACCGGGAGCGAGTGTGAAATGCTCTCGCGCTTTCAAATGAAAGCAAGAGCCATCACAAGGCCTTCAAAGGCGTCAAGGCTCCTCAGCCTCATCACTACTCTCAATGAAAAAGTGGTGCTTTTCACTGACCACGTTCCCACGCAGGAGTATCTAAGGAGGTTCCTGGCTGAGAACAGAATACCATGCTCGCTTTACAGAGGCACCAACCAGGAGAAACTGACGGCGCTGAGAGAGTTTGCGGAGCCTTCACAGGTGCTCATTGTGTCGAAGGCCGGCAGCGAAGGTCTCAACCTTCATCATTTCAGCCGGTCAGTGGTCAATTATGATCTCCCGTGGAACCCCATGCGCCTTGAGCAGAGGATCGGGAGGCTCCAGAGAATAGGGCAGAAAAAGAAGGTGCTGGTCTTCAACCTGTCACTCCGGGGCACCATAGAGGACGTGATACTGGAGATCCTGGAAAAGAAGGTGAAGCTCTTCGAGCTTGCCATAGGGCAGATAGACCTTATCCTGGGCCTCTCTTTCGAGGACAAGAATTTTGACGATCTCATCTGGAATATCCTCATTGAATCAAAGGGCGAGGCTGAGGTGAGGGAGACCTTATACCGCAAGCTTGGCGATAAACTGGAACAGGGAGGGAGAATGGCAGGCGAGATCAATGCGAGCAATGTCTTTCTCCCTCACCTTGATGATGACTGATGCTCTTTGAAAAAGAAACTCTCAAGAATTTCCTCGGCGAGTTCTTCAGGCTCCACAATGCTGCGGTGCAGTATAGCCCCGGAGGTGACGACCTGTGGACGGTGAGCCTTCCTGCAGACCTCTCGAAGTTCTTTGAAAACAGCTCCCAGCTCAGGCTTTGCTTCAACAGGGAGCTTCTTCCCTTTCATGCCGATTATGCTTTCATCACCCTCGGCTCCCCTGTGCTTACCTCCGTGAGGGAGGCTTATAACGATACACGCCATTATTCCTGCGGCTATTTGAACATTTCAGCCTCTGATCTGGCGAAGTACAAAGGAGTCCCTGGTGGCCTTGCCTTTGCGGCATGTCAGGGCACCTTGGCAGAATCAAGACTATTCTACCGCTGCCTTACGCGGTTCAACTTCAAGCTTTCCATCACCACCGACGAGAAGAAAGAAGAGCTCTTCCCGGTGCTGGTGGATTCTTCGTCGGGCAAGATGGTAAACCCCCTCCTCCTCAAGCTCAAGGATGCAGGGATTGCCGACAGCCCTCCTCTTGATGGGAAAGTCCTGCCGGGGAAGCCCTTTGAGGAGCTTAAGAAGAAAGCTTACCAGATCGCTGAAATAAAGGTTCAACCCCTTATGACCGCCCTGGAGTCGGAATTCACAAAGATAAGCAGCGATGAGCTGCTCACTGCCGAGGAGTTTTACCGAAGGGACTATGCAACAGCCCTCAAGGATAAGACCCTCACCCCCCAGGAGTTCGAAAAAAACAAGAACAAGTCATTGGAAGAGATAAAAAAGCGCTACGAGGTCTCCTTCGAGCTCTCCCTCATAAGCGTGACGACCTATTGTGTTCCCTTGCTGAGGAATATACTGGAAGTGTCAAAAAATGGGAAGAAGTTCCCTTTTGTCATAGAGTATGATTTCTTCCTGGAGAGATACGAGGACATTCTCTGCCCCAAATGCGGCGCGTCTCTCCGTGAGTTCCATCTCTGCGAGAGTCATGGGGTTCATTGCAGAAGTGACATCTGGAAATGCGGGGCCTGCAGCAAGGAAAAATGCAGCACCTGCTTCCATTTGGAATGCGCCGTGCCCTCATGCAGGAAGATTATCTGCGATGAGTGCCTGGCAGAATGCCCTGCATGCGGTAAGAGAGGCTGTAAAACCCACAGAGCAATATGTTCCGCCTGCGGTAAGGAAGGCTGTGCGCTCTGCACCAAGACTTGCAGGGAATGCGGCATGCTTTTCTGCACTGTCCATAACACGCAGTGCAGCACATGCGGCGAATACCTCTGCGAAACTGACAGAGAAATGTGTGCGGAGTGCGGGAAATACTCATGCCACGATCATTTCCTTCAGTGCTCCGTCTGCGGTAAAAGAAGCTGCCCGTGCTCTTCGACAAAATATATGACATGCCACAAGGATGGTAAAGTCCTCTGTCTGAGCCACTCCTGTACCTGCGCCACCTGCAGGAAGCCCTCCTGCAGCGAGCATCTTAAACCCTGCCCGGAATGCAGGACGCTTAATTGTATTGAGCATTATGTTGCATGCGCTCTCTGTGGCAGGGAGTACTGCGGCCCATGCGCGGCATCGCAGTTGAAAGAATGTCAAAGAGACTCAAAGAAAATCTGCCCCGCCTGCGCAGTGATCTGTAACAGGTGCAACAAACCGGTCTGCGGGGCCCATGCCAAGAAATGCCCCGAATGTATGGCTGAATCATGCACTGATCATTTCGTCGCCTGCAGCGGATGCGGGAAAGAGCTCTGCAGCCTCTGCCAATATTTCTGTCATGTCTGCAATAAGACTTTTTGCAGCGATGACGTGAAAAGCTGCCCCTCCTGCGGAAAGCCAGCATGTGCGAGTCATTATTCATTGTGTGAGTCCTGCGGGATGAAGGTGTGCACCTCATGCATTGACGGCAAAAAGTCCGAGTGCGCGGTATGCCGTTCGCTGAAAAAGATTGATAAGAATCTTGACCCGATACAAAGCGTCATTCGCCTGAATAGCAGTGCTTTCCCCGAAATGAAGGGCTTCAGCCAGTGGTACCATGGCCGGGGAAATGATTTTTTCGTGCTGAGGGGGGCCGGTCTTACCTCCTGCCTACAGTATGGTATCGATCCAGTATCGCTTGAAGTGCTGAGCTCAAGGAAAAGAGGGCTTGTGGACAGACTCAGGGGAGTGTTGGGAGTGTGAAGGGGGAGGGAATATGAAATTCTGGCCCGGTCAGGTTCTGAAGGGCCGTTACCGCATCACGGGGAGCCTCGGACGGGGCGGCTTCGGGAGGGTCTATAGAGCCTGGGACCTGCAGTTCCGCGAGAGGAGCGTGGCCGTAAAGCAGCGTGTCCCCATAGATCCAGCCGATAAAAGAGAGGAAGAGCTGTTCCTCCGGGAGGCGCAGTTTCTCTCGGACCTGAGGCATCCCGGCATCCCTGAGATATATGACAGCTTTGTGGAGCAGTCTTTCCAGTTCATCGTCATGCAGTTCATCGAGGGAAAGAACCTGGAAGAGGTCCTGAAAGAAAAGGGCGGCATGCTCCAGGAGGCCGAGGCCCTTACTCTTATGAAGCAGGTGGCGACAATCCTTGAATATCTCCACTCGCTCCCCTCGCCTCTTATCCACCGGGATTTGAAGCCGGAAAACATCATCCTCTGCGCCGACGGGAAGGTCTATCTGGTGGATTTCGGCACCAGCAGGCATTTCAACCCTTCCAAGGCAAGAGATACTGTCAGAATAGGCACTTCCGGTTACATGGCGCCCGAGCAGTTCCAGGCCCGCTCCGTCCCCCAGAGCGACCTGTTCTCATTCGGTGCGTCCTTTCATCACCTCCTGAGCGGAATAGATCCCAGGGAAAAGGAGGGGAGCGACCTATATCTCTTCCCGTCGCTTCAGAAGATAAACAGCACTGTATCGCACGACCTTGACAGCCTTATCCTGAACTGCATAAAGGAAGATCCCTCAATGAGGATTAAGAGTGCTGCAGATATTCTCCCGGTGCTGCACAAGCTCCAGGAGCGTTACCAGGCATCAGCCCTCCCTCAGGCGGAAAGCTGCGACCCCCAGTTCTGGCTCCACCGCGGGAAATACCACATGGAGGGGAAGGACCATAAAAAGGCCCTGGAGTGCCTGGTAAAAGCGCGAAAGCTCGGCCTTGGCACCAGTGAGGTGATAAGCCTCATTGCGCGGTGTCACAGAAAGATCGGGAATAAAGAGAAAGCCAGGACAATTCTCGGAAACCTTCTCCAGTCGGCCCCGGCTGATGAAGAGCTTGCCATAGAGTACTGCAGGTCAGTCGAGAACCCTGCAGACGAGGAAAAAGTCCTGATGGAGTTCCTTAAGGATCATCCTTCATGGGATGGCCTGAGACTTCACTGGATACAGCATCTCCTCAGGACCCACAGAACTGTTGAGGCTGAAATAGAGATTGAGGAGGCGCTGAAAAAGCGCCCTGGTGACATAAGGCTGGTGCAGCAGAAAGCGGCGCTCCTGTTTGAAAGAGGCAGGATAGAGGAGCTTGAAGGATTCCTTGAGATCGCCGCTTTGAAGATGGGCGATCACCCCGATATTCTTTTCCGCAGCGGTTACGCGAAAGAGCTCCTGGGAAAAGATTCCGAAGCCTTCGCGCTCTATAAGAAGGCTTCAGCGAAAGAGGGCCACGCTGACGCGGAACTCCATATGGCAAGACTCCTTGCAAAGCAGCGCTCTCTCTCCGATGCCCGCGAGCATTACATTAAAGCAGCGCTCCTGAAAAAAGACAATCTCGCCATCAAGAGCGAGCTGGGCTGCTTTCTCTGCAGGGAAGGCTTCCATGACCAGGCAGTCCCTTACCTCAGGGAAGTCCTGCACTTCACCCCCGACGAAGCCGGAGTCCTCAAGCACCTGGGCCTGGCCCTCGGCGAGCTGAAAGAGTACAATGAGGCAGTCCTTCACCTGGAGAGTTATCTGCGCCTTGTGCCTGAGGAAAGAGCAATTACAGTAATTATAGGAAGGTATCTCTCCCTGGCGGGAAAGTATCAGGAAGCCCGGACGCTGCTGGAGGACTGCTGCAGGCAGTGCCCGGAGGACAGGAGCGCTGCAGAACTCTTGGAGCAGGTTGAAAAAAAGCAGGGCAAGGTGCCAGAAATTTGAGGGGATACCGAGACCGTATTCAATATGACGCATCATATCATCGCCGCCTGTAACCTTGACATTCCGAAAAGCAATGCAGAGTCGCTGGAGATACTCGCAAGAGATGGGATTCTGAAAGATCCGGAGCTTGTGGAGAACCTGAAGAAAATGTCCAGATTCCGGAATCTGGTGGTTCATCGCTACTGGGAAGTGGATAATGAAAGAATCCTGGAAATCCTGCGCAATGACCTCGGTGATTTCAGGAAGTTTGCCATTTCCATCGGGGTATTCCTCAGGAACAATCCTGATCTGTGAGGAGCGCGCGGTCGGCCCTCCCGCCGCGGGGGAAGATGAGGCCGTGGGGCGCCGTGCCCCTGATGATGAGGTGGCCCTCATGGAGGCACCTGAGGTGGTGGGCCATGCAGAGGGTGATTCTGTTGTGAAGCTTATCGCTTCCCCCGTGGGAGCGGAAGATGATGTGATGGGAGTGAAGATTGCGGCGCGAGCGGCAGCCGGGGGCCTGGCACTGGTAGCGGTCGCGGGCAAGGGTGCGGTGGTGGATGTCCCTTTTCTCGGGGATGTCCCAGGCGGAGAGGAAGCTGTCAAGGAGGGCCTCGATGAAGAGGGCGAGTTCCTCTCCGCCCTCGGCGGCCCTCTCCTGTTTGCCGGCGGCCCAGAGCCTCACGGCTTGGTTCCAGAGGGGGATGAGGTCCCGTTTCAGGAAGAAGCGGATGAGGGCGTCCCTCTCCTTGGGGTTTGACTCGAAGGTCCCTTCTTTCGGGATCTCTCCCGAGAGGATTGACAGAATCTCGGGGAGTTCAGGGTGCTCCCCTCCCGCAGTGACCTGCCAGATGACAGGGGTGAGCCCATCCTTGCGGGAGGGGGTCCCAGGCTCCTGTGTACACATCTGGACTGGCGCATCCAAACCCTTATCCCCACTGCGTTCCGTGGCATTAGAGAGTGCGGGGGGTACCCTTTTGACGGACCTCCCCGTGACGGCCACCTCGAAAGCCTCGGGAGCGATGTCCCACTTTTTGTGGACCGCCCTCTTCGCAAAACGAAGGAAACCCTCAACAGCCTGGATGAGGGTGGCGACAGGAACCTCCTGGGCATAAGAGAGCCACGCCCCCTGGACGCGGGTCCCTTCAATGAAGACCCTGGTAAGATGTCGCGCCTGCTCGGGGGTGAGCTTGCCCACCTTCACGAGGTCCAGCATATCGGGATACTCCAGATAACTCCTTTCTAATGAGATTAAGGAATACGCGGTGCTGCGGGACATTCCGAGGCGCTCCCTGGTATAGTGCCCGAGGGAGAGGAAGAGCATGTCCTTGTAGAGGCCAAAATTGTTGAGGGTCCGCAGGAGGCGCCCCTGGTAGAAAGAGAGTGAATTGCGCAGGGCCGCCATCTTCCGGAGCTTTGCGAATGTCTCGAAGGGATCGATCTGGGGGCGCACCAGGGTTCCGTCCGGGGTGACTGCGGTATCGGCATCGGGCCGATGAGGTGCGGGAGCCTGGAACTCCGGGGGAAGCTCCACCGTGACGGTCTTCCAGGGGAGGAACTCCCAGAGGTGCGACACCTCTTCGAGGTCCCTGTGGACCTGCCGCGCAAGCTCCCTGTCCCGCTCGCCGAAGGAGGCCTCGTCATCGAGGGAGCCGATTACCCCTGCAAGAGTGCCAAGGAGAAGAGCCTTCTCCCCGATGGCGGGATCGGCGCCTCTTTCGCCGGTGCCGGAAGCATCAATGCCGTCGTGAGAGTGTGCCCCACTGCCGTTGGTGGCGCAGCAGCCATGGGAGGTCTCATGGGAGCCTTTCCCCTGCTCGTGGCAGAGAGAAACTCCCTCGGCTTCATGAGTCCCGACAGCTCTCAGAGTCTCCGATCTCCCTGCAGCATGGCCCCGGCCCTCTGCACCAGGCGCTTCTGAGCACTGTGCCCCGAGCCCATCAAGCGGCGCCGAAGCGGCGAACTCGGCGAGAAGAGCCTCCACGAATGACTCCGAAGGGAGCTCTGCTTCTTCCATCCTTCGGAAGACCTCAAGGGCCCGATCCCATTTCGCGGCAAAAGAAAGAGGAACCCGCACCTGCACGGCAAGGCTCCCCACTCCCTCCTCGTCGTCATCCCCGGCGACAAAGGTATTGATGCCGCCCCCCCGGGAGCCGCCTTCAGCATCTCCCGAAGCACCTGTGCCGGCTTCACCGGCACCTGATTTATAGCTCCTCACCTCCTCCTCAATTTCCCTCACGGTGCACCGCATGGCTTTTGGGAGCCACTCCGCCTCGGTCTCAGGCGTCACGACCTGGAAGAGATACCGCAGCGCGCTTTTGCGCAGAAGCCCCTCCTCAAGAGCCTCCCTGATGAGGGGAAGCTTCTGAAGGGCCTTCGCATTCCGCATCAGCTCATAGCCGCTCCTGGAGGAAATCCCCAGCTCTTCGCGCACAAAGTCGGAAGTCCTCACGTAGCCGAGCCTCTCGAGCTTCCCGTTCATGGAGAGAAGCGTTTCCCCGATCAGAAGGTCAAGCTTCACCCCCGCCTGGGAGAGGCACCAGAGGTTCCAGTCCAGAATCTCCCCGGTGAGATCGCGGAAGATGTTTCGCCCGTCGGCCCGCGAGAGCACCTCGTCGGCGCCGTACGTGACCAGCGGGAGGCCGGGGCATGCCTTGAAGACCTGCCCGCCCTCCATGACGGCCTCGTATCCGGGATACTCGCGGATCACGCCGGTATTCACGATAGTCCTCCTTTCATGAATCATTGAAGACAGAGCGGATACTTTTGAATCCTATATATATTATACAGAAACAGCAATGTTCTGTCAAAATGGTCATCTGCAGAAATGCTTGTGTGTATTGAGATTGGAAGCCATCGTCACATGGCCCATGAGTGGCCCGAAAGGCCTGTTTTGCGATTTTTCCTGCAAAAACCCATGAAAGCCCATCCAGCGAAGAGATAAGGCTCTCTGCGGTGATGCGAGAGAGGGGGAGAGGCGGAAAGGGGAGCGAGAAAAATATTTTCGCTGCGTGCAGAGTGAGACCTATAAGAGATACTTGACCGACATCATGCCTGACAGACTCATTGGCGGGGAGATAATCCAGGCCTGCCGTTATTGCCGGGAGATTGAGCTGTCAATGAAAAAGTCATCAGAGCAGCTTGATTCCGGTCAAAAAATTCAACCTTTATCACCTGTAATCTTGAATTTCACATAAATATGATGTAAAATAATTGCATAAGATTTATGCATCATAACTGGAGTGATCCTGATGTCACAAGGAAAAAGTGTGAGGCTTACCATCTCAATGCCCCTCTCAACGCTGAATCTTCTCAATGAAGTGGCGGAAAGAAACGGCCGCAGCCGGTTCATCGCAGAAGCTGTTGAGATCCACGCGCAGGAACTGAAGAAAGAGCTTTTGAGAAAGAGACTTAAAGAAGGATACCTCGCCCGGGCTGATCGCGACAGGGCTCTTGCCGAGGAATGGTCCTCCCTGGAGGAGGATTCCATTCATGACCGCTGAGAAGAAGCCGCCATTGAAAAAGAAAGCGATGATAAAAAGAGGCGATGTCCTCCTTGTGGATCTGAACCCCGCCAGAGGAAGTGAACAAAGAAAAATCAGGCCCTGTGTGGTCCTTCAGAACGATGTGGGCAATCTCTACAGTCCCGTGACAATTGTCGCCTGCATCACCTCGGGAGACAAGAGCCTTTATGAGACCGAGGTAGAGGTCAAAGCTCCCGAGGGGGGATTGAGGAATAATTCGCTGGTCCTGCTCAACCAGATAAGAACCATTGACAAATCAAGAATCATTGGCCATTGCGGTGAGCTTTCTCCCGAAACAATGAAGCTTGTGAACGAATCCCTCATGGTGAGCCTCGGCCTTGCGGGTCTATGAGTGCGGAGAAACTGAAGCGGATCATCCTGCCTTGCCTGTACGAAGACCATCCTCTAGACGGCCAGTGATTTTTTCAGGATGCCGAGATTATAGCTTTCACGGCTCAGGGGAATCAATGGGCCGTTGAAAGCTTCCTGAACTTGCTCTGGTCTTGCGATCCCTGAATCGGTATCGCCTTTTCCTGGCCGAAGCGCCACAATCCATAAGGAAGGCATTGGTAAAGTAAGCGTCTTTTTATCCACACGTCTGCCCTTGGGCGAGATCGGTAGACACTGCCTGGCCTGATGATTATTGTTGGCTCTCATGAGGGACTCAATGAAAAGGCTGAGCGAAGAGTGAAAAAAATGAGACAAAAAGTGTGAGGTTCAGAGGCTGATAGAGGATGACAGAGAGCGGCGAAAAAACTGGCTCGCAGAAGTGCCCTGACTCGCCTCATTCTCCCGCCGTTGACTTGAAAAATGATGCCCAATGGATCGCTCATTTCGCCAGCGTGCCTGCGGCAGACCTCCGTGAAGAGGCACGGCGCTGCGCCAGGATATAAGCGGCCGATTATTGAAAACTGAGGTGGATTTCAGGAAAATCAGAGCTCCGGTAAAAGCGGCAAAGGAGGCACCATGAAAACGGAAATCACTCTCACCCTCGGTGAAATCGCGGAACATGAGATTATAAAAGCGCTCCGTTCAGTCGCGGCTCAATTCAATGCAGCCGGCGGAAGCCTGAGAATTGTGTTTGTCGGCGAGAGAACCGAGCATATCGAGGTCTCCTTCGAGGCGCCCCTGGAATGGCACCACACTCTTGAGGAACATATCATCGAAGCGCTGCGAAGGGATCTCGCATCGAAGATAAGGAGCTGCCGCGTCACCTTTCCCGAAAGAAAGGTATTCGCCGCGGAGAGAAAAGGGGAGTCTTCAGAGGGCGGGCTTCTGGAGTTTGCGGCGCTTGCAGTGAAAGAAAGAGCGATTGTGTGCAGGAACCTCACCACGGGAGAGCCTGTGACGCTGCGGCATTCTTCCACGGCAGAGGTGGTGGAAGGAGAAGTCCTGTCGGTGGTGCCGAACCGGGCCTGGACATTCAAGAGGACTCAATTTCTCTCCGGCGAGATAAAGGCTCACCGCATTGACGTGAAGGCCCTCAGGCTCATACCGTTGAAGCTTTTTTCCCGGGGGATGTGGGAGCCGGATAAAGAAATCCGATGGGATCCTGATGATCCAGAGGCTGACATTCTGCAGTCAATACAAGCTGCGGGCCCGAGGCCTCTCTTCGAAATGGAAAATGCCATAGATGATCTCTGTGAGGTCAGATCGGATTCTCATCCGATCCTGCGTGCTATTGAGTGTCACGAAGGCGGCGACAATAGACAGGCGAGAAGTATTCTTAAAGAGCTCCTTGCGAAAGATCTGCGGTGCCTCGATGCCCACTGCCTGCTGGGGATGTGGCTGATCGAAGACACGGAGTGTGAATATACCCTCAGGCTTGCAGCAAGGCATTTTGAGACCGCCATAGAAATAGGGAACATCGCTCTGGAAGAAGGCTTCAATTGCGTGCTCTGCAGCAGCTATAACGGAAACAGGCCATATCTGGAGTGCCTCAAGGAATATGGTATTGTGCTGTGGCGCCTGGGTGACTTCCAGAAAGCCCTGAGCACCCTTACCGGTCTGCTGTGGCTCGATCCGGCCAATCACTTCAGAACCAGCCAGGTTATTGATGACCTGAAGTCCGGAAGGCCATGGGAGAGCTCCTTATAATTCCGGGGCCCTCAGAATCCCGGGAGCTTTATCTCCCGCCGCTCATCAGGCTCTTTCCTCGCTGACGGTGTCGGTATAGGCGATAAGGGTGCCCTCCTGGAGATCCCTGTAATCAATGACTCAGGGAATTCTTCGACCATCCGGTATATCAACTCATGGCGCATGGGCCCCCCACGGGCGATGAGCTCATTCACCGTCCTGTTCGGCCGCACCGAGGAGCTTTATCCTCATGAAACCTTCTTCTTGATTCTTTTCTTGGAGTGCTCCCAGTCCGACACAGTGAGTTTTCCTCCCGCCCATGCCTTCTCGCGATCCTTAAGGACCGCTTTATGCCAGGCAGGGGATTGGAAGACTGCTTCATCTTGGGTGAGGTCTGCCCAAAGGATCTCCATAAGGTGCAGCTTCTGTTCAAATGAAAGCTTTGAAAGAGGTAGGTCACCTTTTTCCATGGCGATTCCTCTCTTCGGCTGACGCGGCTTCTAATCCCATTATATCAGAAAGTCGATAAAGGGGCAAAACTCTTCAATTCACCGCACAATCACGATAGTTACAATGGATGGGCAGGTCAGTGCCTATCCATTGTAACTATCTTCATGGCTTTTTCAACCAGGGCAAGAAGCGGTGCAGACAATGCTCCCATATGCCGTGTGAGCTTTGAGCGGTCAAGTGTGGTGACCTGATGGCAGAGGGCGATGCTGTCCTTTCCCAGGCCGGCTGTGCCTGCGGCGAGAGGGATCGCCGTAGGGCCTCTCCCTGCCTGCGCAGGTGAGGTGGAGAGAGGAACCACTATGACCGACCGCCAGCCCGGCGTTTCGTTGAAGCCGTCATGAGAAACAATTATCACGGGACGGACACCCCGCTGCTCTGATCCTGAGCGAGGTACGAGCTCGGCCCGGTACACGTCTCCGCGTTTCATTCAGCGCTCCTCCTGAGAAAGCATGAGCTCAAGAGAAGCGGCGGAGAGATCCTCGTCAAAATCGTATTTCGTCCCGCCGAACTGCGCGGCATATTCTTCAATCGATCTGCGGAGCATTAATTTCTCTCGTTCTTTGAGCCACCGGTAAATAGCGAGACGCGCCAGCTCTGTAGATGTCATGTGTGACTGTGCCGCTTCTTCACGGAGCCTTTTGTAGAGTGCTTCGGGAAGGGGAACATGGAAATTGCGCATCGTTTCACGTGCCATATATGCCACACCTCCTGCCATTATTATATGGCATGTAGTGTGGCACGTCAAGACTGCCCTTAGAGCAGAGACTTGCCGTCTTCATGAGGGACTCTATGAAAAGGCTGAGCGAAGAGTGAAAAAAATGAGATAAAAAGAGTGAGGTTTAGAGGTTGCATAGAGGATGACAGAAATCGGCGAAAAAACTGGCTCGCAGAAGTGCCCTGTCCCGCCGAACTGTGCGGCATATTCTTCAATCGACCTGCGGTTCATTGCCTTCTCGCGCTCTTTGAGCCAGCGGTAAATGGCGAGGCGCGCCAGTTCCGTCGATTCGGTCAGCAGCGGGATTCCGTGGAAGTCAAGGCATGAAAGGCCCCACCTGCCGCGCCGTCCCCATTGCTCTGTGACGGCTCTTTCGCCCCGTCGGGCTGTTTGATAACATCCATGAGAAGTTCTCCAATTCCATCAAAAGGTGCTCGGTGACAATTACCGCACCGTTATCGTCTTAAGCGACTTCAGGTCCTTGCCCATCGGCACATCCACATCGGCCTCAACCGTCCACTCATGAGTGGTGTGTGTGCCCATGAACGTGGGCTGGCAGTCGCCGGGGATGAGAATCCTGCCGGTGATGGTTTTGGTCTCCCCCTCCTTCATCTCCAGGGGGCCATGGACCTCAAACTCGTGGTTCTTGGTTTCCAGATAGGTTTTCATCTCTTTTTGTGTGGTGCCCTCAGGCTTTGTGACCTCCACCTCAACTCTGGTGCTTTCCTGTGAATGCAGGTGCACAAGCACCCGCTTGGCCTTCAGCTCCCCCGTAGCCTCAATGCTGATGGTGAATTGTATCTCCTCGCCTGGCCTGAAGTCCAGCTTATTGATTTCAAACTCCACCTTCCCGTAGCCACCGGTCACCCTGTCAGCCAGCTTCTTCGCACCCTCTTTCAGAGAATCAAGAAATCCCATGTCCATACCTCCCGCTTATATTCATAACCTTTGTTCTCTTTTCTTCATCTGTCATATTAATTTCCCTGGCAGTTCCCTTTTACCTTCTCAGGCTTATCTATGATCCGCACTGTGCGTTCCCTGATATATACAGGTGCAGGCTATTGTCTCTCATAAGGGAAGCGCCTCTCCCCTGTGCAAGTGCCACAAAATGTTTACAGTAATGCCCTCTTCTTTAACATCCGGGAAATATTATCACAACAGGAAAACATTATACTTGAATTAAAGCAATACCATGACAGGCCTCATCAATTGACCCTTTTTATCCGGTGTGCTACAATCAGGGTGAGGTGACAGAGATGGCGGAATCCATAGGTCCCAAGCCGGTGGTCCTCACTTATGAGGATTATCTTTCCCTTCCCAACGACAGGAACCGGTATGAGATACACGAAGGAGAGCTTGTGATGACCCCTGCTCCCGGAACCGCCCATCAGATGATATCCCGCAATCTTTCGTTCATTCTTTTCACCCACTCGAGAACCCACTCGCTTGGTACAGTATTGTATGCACCTGTGGACGTCATATTAAGCGCCACCTCAATTGCCCAGCCCGATATAATCTATGTCTCACAGGGAAAAAAGGCGATCATCACAGGGAGGGCCATAGAGGGAGCCCCCGATCTTGTCGTGGAGGTTCTATCTCCTGCCACCTTACGCTATGACAGGGTAGCAAAGCTCCAGCTCTATGCACGTCATGGTGTGACGAATTACTGGATTGTGAGCCCTGAGGAGAGGACTCTCGAAGAATATGTGCTTCAGGGAGAATCATACGCTCTTACCCAGAAGCTTTCTGAAGCCGCTGAATTCCGCCCCGCTCTTTTCCCCGGTTTTTCAGTGCTTCTTTCGCAGGTGTGGCCTGAATAACCGGAAAAATGCGAAACCGCTGTGAAGCAGTGAGTCTCTATTTTCTTGTAAGACCCCGGCTCTGTGCCCAGTCGCCTCCAGGGAGGCAGATGCCCTCTCTCTGCGGCAGCCCGGTCACAGGAGCGGTAAATCCAGCATTCCTCTGCCCGGCCTTCCAGGAGCTGGTGATTACCCAGTCCTCTCATCAGAGTTCCATAGACGAATACCCTGTTCATAGCCTCTCCTTTCCATCACGGCGCCCGTTTTCCTCTCGGGAGGAATAACTCAAGAAGTGCTGGCACCCGCCTGGCTTCCATGAAGAAAGGTGCTCTCGAAATATTTCCCCACTGACATCCATGTGTCACTTTTCTCCGCTATACTTTTAATAGAAGAGAAGGGGGTGGCGGGGGATATCTGAATGCCGGAGCAGAAAGGAATGGGAGGAGAGGGAAAAGAATACCCTGGCGAGTGCCGCGCCTTAAGCTGCAGAAAGTCCCGGCAAGCCGGCGCCCGGGGGACCATGAAGAGAGCGGTGATGACCACTGAATGCTTTGAGGGAAAACCTCGGATGCCTTTTTCTCCAGGCGCTCTTTTTCCTGGGTGTAGGCCTTGGCTTACTGGCGGAATGCGTCGGTGCGCTGGTCAGGGGGGACTGGAGCTCTGCCCTGCCATCGGGAGTGGCATTTCTTTTCGCAGCAGTGTTCTTATATCCGGGGCTCATTTACTGGCTTTTCAGAGGAATTGTCGCGATGATTGAAAGGATATTGCGCTTTCTGGGCCTTATGGAGAGGGAATCTCCCCGCCCGGCACCCCGTCAGGCTTCCCGGCCGGCACAGGCTCATTCCGTTCCGGCAGAACAGCCCGTTCGTGCCCCTTCCGTTTCTGTGACATTCTCGGAACAGGCGGCTCTGCAGGTTCCCCAGAAAGAGGAGGTGCAGTTTGCCTACCGCCCCAGGGCCGGGCCGGTGCCGGGGCTGGTGATGAGAAACCTGGACGACAGCGACACCGGCATCTTCAGGCAGGGCGACCTGAAGGATGTCCATGACGCCTTCACGGGGCGCATGATAGACCCTGCCGGCGATGTCTTCCAGTGCAGGAAATGCAAGGTCCATTACCAGGCGCTGAGCGTGCAGGTGCTCCGGGATATGAACGGGAGCAGATGCGTTTCCTGTCATTCAATGGAAATAGTGCCTATCAGCAGCAATGGGCCATTTTCCATCGGCGCCGCCTTCGTGCCCGCCGTGGTCACCCTGAATAACTACACCCGGTATGTCGGGCAGGTCATCACTTTTCAAGGATATGTCCCGAGGGTGAACGTGAGCCGCGACGGGAGGAGCTATGCGGTGATGTTCCAGGACCGCTCCTGGAACAACGGCCTCAAGATGACGGTCTTCAAAGGCACGGTGAGGGCCTCGGGGGGAAGCCGGTTCCTGAAGGGCCTCCAGGGGAGGACCATAAGGATAAGGGGGCTTCTTACCGATCACCCCGTTTTCGGCTATGAGATTACCGTAAGTCACAGGTCCATGATACTGGAGATACAATGAAGGACATTGACACGGCAGAAGAAAGGCCACCTGGAGCGCTGAAGGAGCAGCGGTACCAGCGCCATTCCCTTATTGACTGGTTTGACCAGGAGCAGGTGAAGAGAGCCAGGGTGGTGGTCGTGGGAGCGGGCGCCACGGGGAACGAGGTCCTCAAGAACCTCGCTCTGCTGGGGACAGGCCATATCCATGTCATTGATTTTGACAGGATTGAAACACACAATCTCACAAGATCGGTCCTTTTTAAAGAGGAGGATACAGGGCGCTTCAAGGCTGAAGCGGCGGCGGAAGCCTGCAGGGCGATTGATCCCAAGGTTTACACGACCTTTGAGACGGGTGACCTCTGGGAAACCCTCAGGATAGGAGATATGAAAAGCTATGACGCCCTGTTCTGCTGCGTTGACAATTACGAGGCCAGGATAAGGCTCAACGAGCTCTGCCTCTGGGCCCGGGTGGACCTTTACAACACCGCCATTGACAGCAGGTATGTCTGCATCGAGCAGTATCCCTTCTCACGGGACAGGGGGTGCGCCTGTTACCAGTGCAACCTCCCTCCCTCCGCTTACGCGAAGATCAGGGAGCGTTACTCATGCGGGTGGCTCCGGAAAAAAGCCTATGAAGAGAAAAAGATACCCACTACGGCCATTACCGCAAGCCTTGCCGGATCGATCCTCTGCTCACTCTTTCTGCAGAGGAATCATCCCGGCGGCCCCCAGGGCGCGGTGCGCCTTTATTTCGACACCATCAGCCTCAATTCGACGGTCACTCATCTTTCGCACCAGGAGGAGTGCTTCTGTTCCTCCATCTTTCATGACAGCCACTATTTCAAAGTAAAAAACGTTCCGGGAGCCGACTATGCAAGGCTTCTGGGAAGCGAGGAGAGCCTGGTGCTCTCTCTCAGCGACAAGCTGGTCCTTGACGTCACCTGCAGGAACTGCGGCCTGTCGAGGGCAATAGATGACAACGTGAGGAGGTTCGACGAGTCCCTGGCGCTCTGCGGGGCCTGCAGGACTCATTCCAATGACATCACCATCAAGGATATCATTACGCTCGATGAGCTTTCAATGCGCTTCAGCCGCAAGGCGGTCCCGGTAAAGTTCATGCACTTCACCAGGGATGATACCCAGATACTTTTGGAAATGGAGGAATGACATGAGCGAGTTCAAGCTGATCCTGAGAACTGCCGACAAGTCCAGAAAAGCGGAGATCACCATCCCCGGCGAGAACACGGTGGGCGACCTCATAGACGGCGCCATCACCAACTGGTCGCTGCCGAGCGATACCGACTACACGATAGTGAACGCCACGACGGGAAAGACGCTGAATCCTTCCCATTCCCTCATCAGGGCCGAGCTTCATGACGGCGATACCCTGGAGATTCAGCCGGTGCTCACCGCAGGTGGGCGCTGAGATGGAGGCCCTGAAAAGGCGCCGTGAGGAAGATGCCGCCAGGATAAGGAACATGGCGTCGCTTTACCCGGGAAGGGTGCAGCTTCTTGAGTGCGACCGCGCTCTTTCCACGCTCAAGATACGCCTCAGGATACCCACTGCCCGTGATGAGTCCTATCCTGCGGCGGTCCAGGAGGCTTCCGATATTGAAATCACCCTTCCCCGGAGGTATCCTTTCGAGGAGCCCTATGCCAAGGTCCTCACTCCCGTCTGGAATCCCAATATCTTCCAGAGCGGCAAGATCTGCCTGGGGACGAAGTGGCTCCCCACCGAGGGGCTTGACCTCCTCGTGGAGAGGATCATGAAGCTCCTTGCTTTTGATCCCCTTATCATCAACACTAAATCTCCCGCCAACAGCACCGCCTGCACCTGGTATATCGGCGCTCTCAAACAGAAGCCTTCGGCCTTCCCGTCGGTGGTCGTTGATGAGCTGAAGCAGAGGGCGAAAAAGACCGGGATGATATGGAAGAACATCGAGACGAAAGGCTCCTGGAACGACGTGTAAAGATTTGAGGTGCCGAGTGCTTCAGTGGAAGAATGTCGAGAGTGACCTGATCATCAATGATATCTCCGCGTTGCTTGCCGGGATGGACTGGCTTCAGGCGGTGAGGATCCTCGGCTCCTCCTTTGACGAGCCCCTGATTTTCACCACCGAGCGCTGCCATGAGACCATCGTCGCCCATCTCGAGTCCGATAAGAGAAATGAACTCGGCGGCCTGCTGATAGGCACTCTCTACAAGTATCCCTACCGCGTCAGGCATAATTATCCATACCTGTCAATCATCACCGACTCGGTGGAAAGCCTTGATTTCAGGAACTCCTCGGTGTCGCTCAGAATGGGCACGGAGCTGTGGAACAGGGCCCAGTCCCATCTCGAGAAGGGGAAGATCATCATCGGGTGGTATCACAGCCACCCGAACCTCGGGGCCTTTTTCAGCGGGACCGACAGGGCGACGCAGAGGGCTTTTTTCAACCATCCCTATTCACTCGGCGTGGTGATAGATCCCGTCAGATTCGAAGTGAGGAGCTTTATAGGACCTCATTGTGAGAGCCTGGAGAAAGAGGGCAGGGTGATTGATGATTCCCTTGCGTGCCTGATCTAGAAAAGTCTTGATGCATCCCGGGGGAGGACAGGAAAGGCAGGGCTCTTATGAAATTGTTCTGCGGTGTGTGCAAAAAATGCGGTCCCTCCGGAGCAAAGTTCTGCCCGTCCTGCGGCGTGAAGCTTGCGAAAGCCCCTTCACCGCAGGCTTCGCAGCCTATGCTGGATAACCGCTACCGTATCATTTCCATGGTAAAATCAGGGGGAATGGGCTGTGTGTTCAAAGCATATGATTCAAGGCTTGACACCATCGTCGCCGTGAAGAAGATGCTGCTGTCCCCCCAGGACTCCCAGGATCCGCAGGAGAGGAGCTACCGGGAGAAAAAGTTCAGGGAGGAGGCGACACTCCTCTCAAAGCTCAAGCACGGAGGCCTTCCCAAGGTCATTGACTATTTCTGCGAAGAGGAGGGTTCAACGGGAGCGCATTCCCATTACCTGGTCATGGAATTCATTGACGGGAAGGATTTTGAAGCCCTTATCGAGGAGAGGAAGAAGACTCCTTTCCCTCGTGACGAGGCCCTCGGCTACTTTTCTCAGATCGTGGAGATCCTCTGCTACCTTCATACCCTGAATCCCCCTCTCCTCTACCGCGACCTGAACCCCCGGAACGTGATGCTCCATGAGGGGAAAGTATTTCTCGTCGATTTCGGCATCGTGAAAGTCTTCGCTCCCCTTCAGAAAGGCACCGCCATAGGCACGAGAGGCTATGCCGCGCCCGAGCAGTGCAGGGGGGAAGCGGACCGGGCAAGTGATGTCTTCTCGCTCGGGGTATTTATGCATTACCTTCTCACGGGGAAAGACCCCGAGGAGAGCTCCCGGAGGCTTTTCCACTTTGAGCCGCTCCGGTCGCTCAACCCTTCGGTGCCTGAAGAGCTTGACAGGCTTATCATGGCCATGGTGGAGGTGGCTCCTCAAAAACGGCCGCCTCATGCCGAGGCGGTGAAGAGCCTGCTTGCCGCCATCACCCCCCCTCCTCCCTGTTTTTCCCCAAAGGCTTTCAAGCCCATTTCGCCTTCGGCATCAGCCTGCAGTCGCCAGGTGCCTCCGCGAAAAGCGGTGAGCCGGGACTTCAGGATTGGCAGAAGCCTTGATATCTTCGCTGCGATCAAGACCGGCGATCTTGAGGAAGTAAAGCAGGCAGTCCGCGAGAACCCCGCATCTCCAGCCCTGAAGGACAAGAACTCCTGGACACCTCTTCATATCGCCTGCCACAACGGCAGCTTAGAGATTGCCGCGTACCTCATCGACCATGGAGCCGGGGTGAATGCAAAAGACAGGCACGGCACGACGCCCCTTCACAGGGCCAGTGAAAAGGGGCACAGGGCTATTGTCGAGCTGCTCATCTCGAAGGGCGCCAGGGTCGATGCGGAAAACGCCTACGGCTCGACTGCGTTGAAATGGGCCCGCCGCGGGGGACACACAGAGGTGATTGCCATTCTTGATGAAGCGCTGAGAAAGAAATCACCGATAACCTCCTTTGTGGAAATACTCCCGGCCCCTTCTCAAAAGAAGCTCTTCGCCAGGCTTGCCAGGGAGATAAAATCAGGGAATCTAGAGACCATAAAAAATATTCTGACCAGAACCCCCGCCCTCATCAACGAAAAGGGCGGCTTCGGCCTCAGCCCCCTTCACCTGGCGTGCAGAGAGAGCGCCGAGAGGATCGTGGAATTCCTGCTGATGAATGGCGCCGATGTCAATGCCTGCGACGATGACGGGTTCACCCCTCTTCACCTGGCGGTGATAGAGAATCACAGAGGAATCGTGGAGTTTCTCGTTTCCCATAATGCTGAGGTCAATGCAGTGAACAGGGAGGGCGCTCCGCCGCTCCACTGGGCGAAGGGAGAAATCGAAGGGGTGCTGAGGGCCCGCGGCGCAGGAGAGTCTCCATAAAGGCAACCCCCTTCTGAACTCTTTCTGTCACTCAAGTTTTACCTTGTCAGTTATGTTCTCAATGTGGTAATATTATTCTATTGCGGGTCAGAGAAACAAAAAAGCAAAAAAGGCGGTAAAAACTATGAAAAGGAATTCAGCTCTTCTGGCTCTTATTTTTCTTCTCTGCGCTCTCTCCTCCGTTGCAGGGTGCGGATCAGACAGCGGAAGCGGAGCGGCCCGGATATGGGGAACGGGAGGTGCGACACTCTCCGGGGGGGGAACAATTAAAGGAGTGGTCGTAAACTCCGATTCGCTGGTCCCCCTGGACGGCATAGCAATATCAGCAGGCAACCAGGCCACTGTCACCGACAAGGACGGGAATTATGTCATTTCAGGAATTCCCGCAGGCACGGTGACCGTGACTGCCCGGAGCCAGGATTACGATACCACGGTGGAATCGGTGCAGGTGGCCGATGGGCAGGAAGTCACCAGGAACCTCTCGATGGACTGCAACTATGAAGACTGGCTTGATTACGGCACCGCGTACCGCTGGCAGGTCGAAGCCGTCCATCCCGACGGCACCACCGAGCAGGGCCCCGTGTGGGGATTCACCACCGAGAACAGGGGCACCCGGGTCCTTCCGCGGGCCGTCTTCATCGGGAGAATCGATGAAAAGTCGGCCCGGACCGTGGCACAGGCTTTCCTCGATTCCAGCAAGGCGGCAGGCTTCTCCATCTCCTCCAGTGAAGCTATAAGCGATAAGGAAGGCGCAGCCCTTGCCTATGCCTTCATGCTGGCCCCTGCAGGGTATGTCGTGGTCCCTGCGGACAGAGCCGATGCAGCGCCTCCCGTCCTGGCCTATTCCTTCGATTCGCCGTATTCTTCAGCACCAGGCACGCCGAACCTGCTGGCCAGTATTGTGCGGCTTGATGTGAAAATGAGGCTTGGAGCGCACCCGAAAGGCTTGAACATCTCAGCGAGCGAAGGCCTCAAGAACCGCGCCCTCTGGAACCAGTACCTGGCAGGCAAGGCTTATGACACCGGCAAGGAACGCGCAGTGTATGGTCCTCTCCTCAAGGCGGCCTGGCACCAGTTCACCCCTTATAACGACAGGTGCCCCATGGACCCGAAGGCCGAGGATGACGGCAGCTCCAGCAGGTGCCTTGTGGGATGCGTGGCGACAGCCTTTTCGGAGGTCTTCAATTACCACAGGGTTCCCGAGTGGTACACCTTCACCGGCGTTGACAATTACGTGACCAAGACAAGGGGAATCTCAATCAATGCCGCCGATGCGACCTGCAAGGACCTGAAATATAACAACGGCGAGCCCGACAGCGACACGAAAGCGAAGATAAGCTTCGCAAACGGCGTGCTCGTCAAGATGAATTATTCCAAGGATGGCTCCTATGCCGGGATTTTCACCTTCGGCAAGAATATCACCTATTGCGGCTACCAGGCCTCCAAGGACAAGCGCTATGAGATCAACGACCCCGCTTCCTTTGACAGGGACACCCTGATAGCTGAAATCAAGGCCTCGAGACCCTGCGTCATGCTCATAAGGAAAGTCAAGGAGGATGAGTGGGCAGGAGGCCACTGCGTGGTGATTGACGGGTACAATGAGAGCGACAAGACCTTCCATGTGAGCTTTGGATGGCGTGACACCTCATGGAACACATGGTATTCCCTCCCCACCGATGCGCCCTCAGGCTATAATTTTGTGAGAGGCTACGTGTACAATATAATACCCAGTGGCAAGGATGCCGCCCCTCCAGGGCCGCGGGCCGTCGCTCCCGAAAGCCCTTTCCCCGACGACAATGACGCCAATGTCGCCGTCGATGAGGAGCTTGAGTGGGAAGACTGCGACAACACAAGCTATTACAACTGTTATGTCTGGAAGGCCGGCGAGCAGAAGCCGTCGGTCCCCACTTTCGCTAATCTGCGCGGCGCGGCGGCCGACGCGAATTTCCTGACGCAGTAGAAAAATGAGGAGGCGGCAATGGAGCACCCACTCGTGCCGGGAGGAACGGCAACCTTCACCAGGAGCCGGAATACCCTGGAAATAAGCGTCCTTTCAGAAAAGCAGGTGGCGGGGGGCTGCTTTCTCTGCTTCTGGCTCTGCGGGTGGCTCATGGGTGAGCTCTTCGCCTCTTTCGCGCTCTGCGCTCCCAAAACCCCTCTGCCGGTCAGGTTTTTCCTGCTCTTCTGGCTTTCCTTCTGGACTTTCGGAGGGCTGATGGCGATGTACACCGCCGTGAGGTCCCTCATGGACCGGCAGGTGATCACCCTGACTTCCCGCAATATCACCATCACGGCCGTGCTCTGGTTTCTCAGGATTCCTCTCCGCTTTTCCCTCGGCAAGGTAAGGAATGTCCGGCCTGAGGAAGGCGGAACCTCCATGAACAATATAATCAAGGATACCGGTAAAACGCTTCTTGCCTTCGAGTACGGCAGAATTCCCATTAAATCGCTCGTCGCGATGGAGCCCCGGGAGACCTTCGCAATGATGAGCATGATGAAGGAGAGCGGCTTTCTCACCCCGGAGCACTTCAACCCGGCGGCCCTGGCAGAGATGGAGCAGGCGCAGAACGAGGGCGCTCAGGGAGCCGATCCTCTGCCGCCCGCGGAGGCCACCGACAAGGGGGCGGCAACGGTGGCGCCCTCTGAGGAAGAGGTCGAAATCGATGAGGAAGTGACGGAATATGAAGATGGAGAGCCGGAATCCCGCTGACCGCCCGGCTGCCGGCCCCTTTAATCAGCTCCTCTTGTTGACGCTCACCCTATCCGGCCGCTCTCGGCTCAGGATCGGTGACCACGTTTCCGACCTTTCTCATCGAGATGTCATGCAATTGATGGAATCGCTGGAACCCGCGTCAGGAGACCCTTTTCATAGACCAGGAAAGGGGTGCCTTCCGAGAGGGAGCCGAAGGTGAAGGTGAGCTCGTAAGGCGCCCTGCCCTTCACGGTGAGGGTCCGCAGGCCGTGGAGGAGGTGGAGGTGGCAGGCCTCGCAGAGCACAATGAGGTTCCAGGGGTCATCGGTGCCGCCCTGTGAGCGCCTGATGATGTGGTGCACATGGAGATTACGGCGGCATCGGCAGCCGGGGGATTGGCAGTGGAACCGGTCGCGCTTCAGGATTTTATGGTGATGGGCCGCCTTTTTCAAGGTTCCCTCGGTGGTGAGATAGTCGGCTAGAAGGGCGGCAATGAATCTTTCTTCAGGGCCACCCAAGGCATCATCTGTGGCACCGGCGCCTTCCGCCTGAGCGATATGACTGAGAAAAGCCCGTGCCGCCACGTTCCAGACATGATCAAGCTCCCGGGGGAGAAAGAATTTTATCATCATGGAGCTCCCTGCCATCTGCGGGAGATTTCCTGCCGAGAGGATATCCACCAGGAAGGTCTCTTCGGGACTCTCACCCCGGGCGATGGTGCAGAGCTGCCGGGCTTTTTGCCCCGCACACAGGGTTGAGTTTTTCTCAATTTCCATGGAGGCCTCGGAGGCGCGCATTTCATCGACATCGCTGAAATACTTCCAGGGCGCATCAAAGCGCCTGTCGCGTCCTGCAACGAGCTCCTCGTCGTCTGACGCGAGAGGCCACGAAGAGCAAAGAGAGGGGCCTTGATACCAGGACCCTATCCTTATGCAGTCCTGCACCTCCGAAGGGAGCTCGTGAAACCTTTCGTCGGTGACGTAGCGGAAGCCGGGAAGGAGCGCATAATTGTGGGGGACCAGGCAGTCATATTCAAGGATCCGGGCGACACGCCCCGCCTCTTCCCTGAGGTCCGCCGTGGGCACGCTCGCGGCATAGGCAATCCACTGAGATTCATTCCTGGAGTCCACGAGGGGGAGGATGAGGCGTGCCTGCTCCCTGGTGATGACACCTTTCCTGAAGGCGTCTTCAGTGAGGGAGTGGCGCCGGAATCCCTGGGCGAGCCTGATGAGCTGGCGGGTCTGAGCCATCGAAAATCCGCAGCACTCCCCTGCGTAATCCTCGATGAACTCATAGCCGAGAAGGCGGTGGAGCTGCCGCTCATCCATCGCCCGAAGGAGCATCCCCGCCGCCACGTCGAGCCTCTGGCGGATGGTTGCGCCCCTCCGGAGGCGATTCGCAACCGCCCTGGCGGAGACCCCGGCGTATTCTCCGCCGGACCGGGCCTCTTCCAGCCACGACGGAAAATGGATGCTCCAGGGCAGCTCCCAGGGAGAGCCGAATGCCTGCCCCTCGCCGTCCTCCCCGATAACCTCATCGGGATCGCCGATGCGCCGGTTTCCCATCCGCCTTTTCATGAGGGGCACCCGTGAAAATATGGGGCGATTCCCCTCTCTATAGAGGGCCGGAAGCTCTGGAGCAGCTTTCCCCGAGGCCAGGAAATTCGCGAGAAGCGCCTCGACAAAGCCTGAGACAGGCCCGTCATAGTGCTCCCTGTCCTGGAAGAGTGAGAGGGCGAAGTCCCAGGTGAGGGCAAGGGAGGGCGGTACGCTAAAATATAGCATCGTGCCCTCAGGCTCAGCATCGTGTGCCTTATCGCTTTCCCCGGAAGCGGGAGCATCGGCATTTTCTCCCGCGAGAGCCCTTTTCACTTCCCTCTCAAGGCCGCACAGGGAGCGCTCCTCTGCAATGGCGAGCCACCAGGACTCATTCTCAGGCGTGATGACTCTCGAGAGATGCCTGAGGGCGCTCTTTGCGATCCTGCCCTCAAGATAGGCCTCCCGCGTGAGGGGGAGCGCCCTGAGAAGCTCGAAGTTGTGCATCAGCTCCGACGCGGTGCGCCCAGAAAATGAGAGATGCTCCGTGGCGAAAGTGCCCATGGAGCGGTATCCTAACTGATCAACCCCCTTTGTTTTCAGAGTGACGAGAAGGCCGCCGAGTACAAGATCCAGTGCGAGGCGGCCGTGGACTGCCTCGCAGATCAGAAAATCAATGCGCGCTGCCCGCTCATCCCTGTCGATGGAGCCGAAGGTGATATCCTCCGTGAGCTTTTCCGCCTCTGGGATAAGGCCTTCCCTGGTGATCTTGACCAGGTGCTCGGGCCTGCAGGGGGTCTCCGAGGGGAGCTCATAAGGCTCCGGGAGGAGGAGCATGTCCTCGTAATCCTTGGAAGGCAAGGAATCACCGAGGTGAAGAAGCTCTTCTTCATCTGGGAGAAACAGGGCGGCAACAGATTGGGTTACATGTGTATCCATGGTTATATCATAGCATATCAGTGAGAGAATATCAAACAGGTCACCTCTCTGAAACCTTATCACAGAGAGGATAAAAGGTCGTCAAAGGATGCCCTTCAGAGGGCCTGAAAGGGGCGAAGAGGTCAAAAATGACTCTGAAGGCCATAATGCGGCACTGAGCGAAGGATTGGGCCGGTTTCCCCGGGTTTCAGACCTGGCTGCCGCCGGGGGAATGTTTTTGCGGGAGAAAGATGTATTTTTTCTAAGCAGCAGTGTGGTTTCAGGTCACCTGCAAATTTCGAACGCTCTCGCCGGGAACGAAAAGAGGCAGATTTGAATCCTTTTATCAAAGCTCTGGGCTCAGGATGGCGCGTTTGATTGTCAGGCTGACTAATATAGCCTATTGGGACAAAAAAGTCAGTCTTAATCCGAAGGCAAATCTTTGTTGAGCTCTTCCTGGCAATGCAGGTGCTGACATAAACCGCCTTATAGCAATTGTACAGGTCATAGATGGCCGGGATGTGGAGAAATATAAGAAGAAGAGGCTTTTGTGGTAAAAGAGTGTGAACGGTCTTCATCTCTCCGAGATATGTTGACAAACTGCTCACTGTGCTTTAGAATAGTGCTATAAATATAAAATCAATTTTATATTAGTGGTAAAATGTTTGACCGATGGTACACAGGCCCTCTCAGGGAGAAGTTAAGAAGGCCTTATGTTCACCTGATTTTTGGTGCAAGGCAGACGGGGAAGTCCACCCTGCTGAACGCGCTGCTGCCGTCAGACACGGTAAAAATAGACTTTTCAGACCCCGGTGAACGGTCCCGGTATCTTTCTTATCCTGGCGAATTCATTGCTCTCTGCAAGGCGATTCCCGAAGGGAAAGAGACCCGGTATGTCTTTGTGGATGAAGCCCAGTCGGTTCCTTCCATTTTCGATGCAGTGCAGCATCTCTATGACAGCGATAAAAAAAGGTGGCGATTCGTTCTCTGCGGCAGTTCCGCGAGGAGGCTGCGGAAAATCGGAGCGAATCTCCTTCCCGGGAGAAGTTTTCTCCATCATCTGTACCCTTTAACCTCTGCAGAACACCCGGCTCCGCGGGGCCAGGATAATTGTCCGGAAACTCCGCTGCCCTTTTCATGGAATGAGGGGAATGGACCGGCTCACCCTTTTCCTTCCTGGGATTTGATTGATCGCCTGGCTTATGGCGCTCTTCCCGGTGTCGTCGCCGCCGATAAGGTGGACCGCCCTGAGCTGCTGCGTGCCTTTTCGCTTATTCACCTCGAAGAGGAAATCAGGCGGGAGGCATTCGTGAGGGACTGGGGAGCCTTTGTTCGCTTCCTGCGGCTCGCAGCGACAGAATCCGGAGGAGTTCTCAACTATGCGACGCTCTCCCTGGAGACAGGAGTTACACTGCCGACGGTAAAATCCTATTACCAGCTTCTGGAGGATATGTTCATCGGGTTCACCGTTCCAGCCTATACAAGAAGCCGGAGGAAGAACCTTCTCTCCACGCCGAGGTTTCTCTTCTTCGATACGGGAGTGAGAAATGCCGCGGCGGGGCTTATGCCTTCGTCTGAGCTTGTTTTGGCAAATCCAGGCCCTCTTTTTGAACAATGGGTCGGTATCGAGCTTTGGAAGCGACTGTGCTACCTGAGGGAGGGAACGCTCCACTACCAGCGCTCAAAAGACGGGATGGAAATCGACTATATCATCGAAAAGGAAGGCACTCTCACGCCTGTAGAAGCGAAATGGACCGAGCACCC
The DNA here is from genome assembly GCA_031082125.1 of Candidatus Eremiobacterota bacterium. Taxonomy (NCBI): domain Bacteria; kingdom Bacillati; phylum Vulcanimicrobiota; species Vulcanimicrobiota bacterium. Next base: position 120,622 of record JAVHLM010000008.1, on the reverse strand, counting down.
CTCTCCAGCCGACGGGCGCCACCTGCTGAAATTCCTGTATGAAAACAAAGGCCGCGCCCGCCATGGATATGTCATATGCCGGGCGCCTCAGCCGATGAAGCTCAACGACCTGGTAACGGCCCTCCCCTGGTTCTGCCTCTAGATGAGCCTCCTCCCTTTGTTGCTCCCCCTGTGGCCTGGTGGAAGTATTTCCCCCGGGATGTCACTTTTTGGATTGAGGTGTTTTATATGCTCATGAAGGGATGAATTATTGCCCTTGTGCTGATCCTTGCCCACTTTATCAAAATCTTTGCCGTATCCATTCCCGCTTCCACGGGGGCATAAAACTTTTTTGCGGAGGTGCCTTATGAGAGGAGCTTTTCGTCTTTTTCTGATCTCTTCTGTGCTTATCGCTCTCTTCATTGTTGCAGGCACCGTTTCAATTTCTCATGCCAGGGGGGCATACTTTCCCAGCGGGAGCAGGCTCACCGACGATGCCGGCAATGTCTATTACTCAAACGGGAGCAGGGCGCGCACCTCATCAGGCACAGCTTATTACCGCAATGGGAGCAGGGCCGGCGGGCCCATCACCATAAGGGTGCCGCTTGGAACTGACTGCGGCGTGCTCCAGGTGAGGGTTTCAGGCAGGTCCGTGAGCGGAGTCCTTTACCTGGATCTTGGCTATGACCAGTTTCTCTGTATTGACGTGGAAGACGGCTCTTACTGGACTGAACAGGAGAGCATCTGTTCACTGTCGGGCCGGTAGGATATGGAGTTCGCGGGGGGGAACTATGTGGTCATGGAGCGAGTTTTCGTCTATGGAACTTTGATGAGGGGATTCGGAAATCACCGCCATTACAAGGAGAGCTTGGGGAGGTTCGTCGGGTATGGCTCCGTGAAGGGCGTGCTCTATCACTTTCCCCGGGAAGGGTACCCGGGTCTCCTGGAAGAGAGCGGCGATTCCCCGGTGAGAGGCGAAGTGTATGAGCTTGAGGGTGCTGACTCGCTCAGGGTGCTTGACCGGCTTGAAGGCTACGATGAAAAGGGATCATGCAATCTCTACGAGAGGGAAAAGAGGCCTGTAAGCCTTGACGGATCGGGCACTCTTGAGTGCTGGGTCTATTTTTTCAGTGACCGGGAATATGCCATGTCATGCGGAGAGCCTGTCGCCTCAGGTGACTGGAGGGCTTTTATCCAGGGGAGGAATCGTTGATGAAATACTATTTTGCTTATGGGAGCTGCCTGAACGGCCCATCTTTTGCAGAGACAATGAAGGAGGGCGGGGAAGAGGGCTCTTATATGAAGAAGGGCATTGCCCGGCTTGACAATTACCGGCTTGCCTTTTCAAAGTATGCAGCCTCAAGAGAAGGCGGTGTGCTCGATGTGGTCACTTCTCCGGGCGACTTTGTCCTTGGCGTGCTCTATGAAATCGATGATCTCGCCGAGAAAAAGCTCGACCTGAGGGAGGGAGCCCCTCGCTTTTACCGGCAGCAAGCGCTTGAAGTGATGTTCGGGGACTTCCCGGTAAAGTGCTTCACTTATGAAGTCGTCAACAAGCGGCGGGAGGAGGTCTGCCCTTCAGGTGAATAAGTGGGTATTGTGCTTGAAGGGATGGAGGAACATGGTTTTCCTGCCGGGTACATTGAAAAGTATCTCCTTCGGCACTGCCTGGAAAAATGGGGAAAGGACTTTCAGCGATAAAGTCCTTCGCCCGGCTTTTCACCGGCACTGTCAAAGAGCTGAAAATATTTTTTTGCTCCGCCCCGTCTCAGCCTCTCACGATCATCCTCACGCATGGGCCTTTTCTTTTCGCTGGAGGGGCTTTCAGGGTCCTGGACTGGAACCTCAGGTGCCTCCACGAGGGCCACCTCATCATAAGGGGCAGGGCGCCCCACCGCCTCACCATCATCTTCCCCCGCGGCAGGTGAGGCATTTGACGCCTGAGGCCGTGAGAATTCCCCTGGGCTCACGGTGCACCACAGGGCTCCGCACCGCAGACAAAACCCGGCGGGGAGGAGCGTCCACATTGAAGGTTTTTTATAAGCCCCGGGGAAAGGTGAAAGAGAAGTTCCTATTCTTCAAGAGGAGGCATTTCGATGAGTACTCCTGTCAAGGGCCTCGTGGGATGTTTTGTCGTGCTGATGCTGCTGGCGTTCGGTGTGCCGGCCCTGTTCCGCGCGCAATGGGGCAAAGGTGCCAAAGGTGTCAACAGAGATACAAAGACCGCTCCCGCAGGGTCCGTTGTGGAGCGCGATGCATGGGGGCGGAAAGTCCTCGGGGAGAACTATATCCAGTCAGCGGAGTGGATCCGGAAATCCACGGGCATCCGGGAGGATATTGGCAATGTGACCGCCACTGCGCCTGTCGGACAGCCGAATTACCTTCAGGATTTCTTTACGGATGGCCGCATGGGATATATGACCATAGAGGTAGTGGGAGAGAGAGGAACGGGAATCCTGCGGACTTCGGGGCAGGTGGCGGGTGGCAACGGAGGGCGCTTCACCATGGGGAGCTTTGAATGGTACGTGCTGAAGCCAGGCAATTCCGTGGAAAAGGTCCTCGCCATGATCCCTGATTATAAGCGCAGTTATCTGGGTCATCCGGACCTTGAACAATGTATCCAGCCAGGCTCCCATCTTGACGACGCCGGGAGCGACCTCCGGAAAGCCCCTCTCCCGGCCAGCACCCCGATGCCCGTCACCCCTGGCGCAAAAACTCAGGCAACAGTCAAGAAACTGATTCTCTGCAAGAACTTTGAATCACCGATAGAGGCCACGAAAACCTTTAAAACAACTGATACCTTTCATTGCCAGGTCCAGTTCAATAACGTAATATGGGGTGATTCCATCGCCCTCTGGTGGCTGGGGCCCGGCGGGTACTCAAGAGGCGAGAGCAGTAAAGTGCAAACCGATCAAAAGGACCCTGTCCTGCATTTTTTCCACATTCTCCCCAGCGGCACCCTGAAGCCCGGGCGCTACACCCTCAACGTGATAGTAAACGGCGCCGTCGTCAAGAAGACAGGTTTTGAAGTAAGCGATGCCCCTGCTCAAAAAGGCCCGGTAAAACCAGAAAAGGCTCCGGTGAAGGCTCCGTGAAACATTGGCTGCCGGTGCGATGAAGTATCCCTGGAATTCCTCTCGCCGGCAGGAAGTGACTGATACTGAGGCCCGCATTTCCTGCGCGTTTGTCAGGAGGTGAGAATGCCGGGCAGCGCTCTCAGGATCTCATCCATGGGGATAATCTCAACTGAGTCCTGATAAAAGCGCCGCGTTCCCCCGTAAACGAAATATCCTTTGGCCTGGGGGTATTCTTTCAGAAAGGATTTCAATCCGCTCAGCATGCGGTCCGTCACTTTCCCTGTCCTCTTCACTTCAAAGGCGAAAAACCCTCTGGTTCCGTAGAGCACAAAATCCACTTCCGCCTGGTTCGAGGTTCTCCAGTAAAAGAGAGAATAACCCAGGCTCAGAGCTGAATTCACTGCATTCAGCTCCTGAAAAAGGAGTGTTTCAAAAGCAATGCCTTCAGCTTCATGGGGCTGATCGAGGGGGCCCATGGGCCTTATGGTGCGATATACTCCCACATCAAAAAAATAGAATTTTGGATGGTGAGTGAGCCGTCTTTCTGCTCTCCTGGTGAACACAGGGACCCTGTAACCGATAAGGAGGTCCTCCAGAATGGTAAAGTAGTTTTCCGCTGCTTTGCGCTGGACAGAGCACTCCCGCGCCACAGAAGAAATGTTGAGAGGTGAGCCCTGGGAGAAGCTTGCGGCTTCCAGAAACCTTGAAAAGGGCCCCAGGCTTCTGGTTAATCCCTCCTGGAGAACCTCCTCTTTGAGATAGGTCTTCACATAGCTCTCAAGATATGCTTCAGGATCGGCCTCGGTACAGGCAGATGGCAGATGACCGTATCGCAGTGAATGATTCAAGTTAAAATCGGGTCCCAATTCCGAAACGGTCAGGGGATCCATGGAGAGACTCAGGGCCCGCCCTGCCAGCAGGTTTACCTTTGGCCCTTTTTGCTTTATTTTCCTCGCTGAAGAGCCGGTGAGAATGAATTTGTACTTGTGCTTTTCGATGAGCCGGTGCACTTCGTCCAGAAGCTCGGGTATTTTCTGCACTTCATCTATGATTATCCATCCTTCAAAGCCTGGGGGAATAAGATTCTCCAGTCTCTGAGGGTAGGCCAGGAGATCGTTGTAAAGCCCCGCCTCCAGCAGATCAAGATAGAGGGCGCCGGGGTAGGCTTCTTTCACCCATGTCGTCTTGCCCGTGCCGCGGGGTCCAAAGAGGAAAAAGCTCTTGTTCCGGGGTGCTTTAATTATTCTGGAATACATAACTCCATTTTACATATATTTTTGGAGTTGTCAAGGAAATAATGTGAGCCTGGTGCGAGTTTGAGCCGTGGTGGAGGGGAGCCGTAATCGCTGTTGAATATATTCTGGACTATTCATCCCCACGTGCATTATCATGGGCAGGGACCTGTTCTCATAATGCTGGTTCGCTAAAAGAGATGAGCTTCCGCGACGGAACAGGCCCATGCTTTCAGGAAGGCGGTATTATCTATGATATACCTGGACTATAATGCCACTACCCCTGTGGAGCAGGAGGTGAGGGATGCCATGCTGCCCTGGCTGGGGGACCAGTTCGGTAACCCCTCGAGCTCTCACATATTGGGAACAGCGGCAAAAAAAGCTGTCGAGCAGGCCCGGGAGCAGGTGGCGCAGCTTGTGGACTGCATGCCCTCCGAGATCGTCTTCACGAGCGGCGGCACCGAGTCAAACAATCATGCCATTCGAGGCCTCGTTTTTGCCGCGAGGAGCAGGGGCAACCACATCATTACGAGCGCCATAGAGCATCCCGCAGTGCTGGAAGTCTGTAAATACCTGGAAACTCAGGGATCCGAGATATCATACCTTCATGTCGATGCAAATGGCCTTGTCTGCCTGGCGAGCCTTAAAAGGCTCATCACCTCCCGCACCATTCTCGTAACGATCATGCATGCGAACAACGAAGTGGGAACTGTCGAGCCCCTCGAGGAAATCTCGGCGATTGCACGGGAGCGGGGTGTGACGGTGCATACCGATGCGGCCCAGTCAATCGGCAAAATCCCCGTTTCTGTGAAATCCCTGGGGGTAGATATGCTTTCCATGGCAGGCCACAAGCTCTATGCCCCCAAGGGAGTGGGCGCTCTCTATGTCAGGGAAGGCATTGAGCTTGAAAAACTCATGTTCGGCGCAGGCCATGAGAGGGGAAGGCGGGCAGGGACTGAGGCAGTCCCCTCCATTGTGGCCCTCGGGAAAGCATGTGAGATCGCTCTCAAAGCGAGAGAAGACAAAGAGCAGCATTTTAAGAAGATGAGAGACCTTCTTGAGGGAAAGCTTCAGGAATGCTTTAAAGGCATAGTCCTCAACGGCCATCGCGACAGGAGGCTCCCCAACACTCTCAATGTCTCAATCCCGGGAGTCGATGCATCATCTCTCGTGGCAAAAGTCGGCGCTCACCTGGCTCTCTCGGCAGGGGCCGCCTGCCATTCCGGAAGCACCGAGATTTCCTACGTGCTGAAAGCGATGGGAAAGACTGAAGCAGAAGGGCGCTCGGCCCTCCGCTTCTCGACAGGGCGCATGACCACCGAGTCTGATATCGCAGGGGCCGTCGAAATCATAAGAAGCGCGATAAAATAGTCATTCCGCCAGACAAACCGCTCGTTGGCGCCTCTGGAGGAGCATTTTTCCTTCCAGGGCACATGCAGGCCCTTTGTGACAAAATTGGATGACCCCATCTGCCGAAGAATTGGCTGTTTACATGTGCCAATTTTCAGGGTATAGTAATCTCAGCGGCTCGAGACAAGTGACAAGGAGAGAGTACCATGCTGATAAAAATTGACAGGTCAGGCGCACAGCCCCTTTTCAGGCAGATCATAGACGAAGTCAGATCCTACCTCGATCAGGATCTCATAGGGGCGGGAAATCCACTCCCTCCCACGCGGGAGCTTGCCGACTCCCTCGGAGTCAACCGCTCGACGGTCACGCAGGCCTATGAGGAGCTGCAGGCCCTGGGGTATCTGGAAAGCCGTCCCGGCTCCTATAATATCGTGAGGAAGCGGCGAAGAGAGGCAGGTTACCATCCCGGCAGGAAAAGCATCATCTGCTGGAAGGAAAGGACCTCTCACCCCGTGCAGGACCTCTGCGAGACTTTTTCAAGCCTCACCCCGGAGAGCCCTCCACATACTGAAGAGGGAGCTTCCATGGTGAACCTTGCAGCCCTTCTGCCCGATCCGCGTCTTTACCCGGTCTCTCAATTCCGCACCTCGCTCAATCATGTGCTCCAGAATTGCAGCGCGGCTTCCCTGCAGTACTCGCAGCACCGGGGATATGAGCCTCTGAGGGAGCATCTGGCGAAGCGCCTCCGGCTTCACGGGATCAGCGTGTCAGAGAGGGAGCTGCTCATCACAAACGGCGCACAGCAGGCCCTGGACATAGTGGCGCGTCTTCTTTCAGGTCCGGGGCAGAGGATTGTCGTGGAATCTCCCACCTATTCACTGGCGCTCCCCCTGTTCAAGATCAATGGCGCCACGGTAACCGGCGTTCCTATGAAAGAAGATGGCATGGACCTTGCCATGCTGGAGCAGGAACTGGCGCGGGGTCCTGTGAGCTTTGTCTATACCATCCCCAATTTCCATAACCCTACCGGCATCACCACGGGTCATCATCACCGCGAGCGTCTGCTGGGCATCTGCGCCCGCCACGGGGTTCCCCTTCTGGAAGATGGCTTCGAGGAGGACATGAAATATTTCGGGAAAGTCGCCCTCCCCATAAAATCAATGGATGATCAGAATGTCGTGTTGTACCTGGGGACCTTTTCCAAAACCCTCTTCCCCGGCCTGAGAATCGGCTGGATTACTGCAGATGCGGAGTTTATAGAGAGAGCGCTGATACTGAAGAGATACACCGACCTCTCAAGCGGGAACCTTATACAAAGGGCACTCCACCACTTCTGTGAAACGGGATGCTATGAAAGGCATCTCAAGAGGCTTCACCGCGTCTTCAGGAAGCGCATGCAGGTGGCGCTTCAGGCCATGGAGCGCCACCTGGCCCCGGATATCCAGTGGAGCCGCCCTCTTGGAGGATACCTCATCTGGGTAAAGCTCCCTTCGAAGCTGACTGTCGAAGAGCTCAACAGCGTGCTCCACCCCCATGGCGTCCATGCATGTCATGGCGGGAGCTTCTTCCCTGAGCAGGGGCCCTCGGAATTTGTGAGGCTTTCCATATCGCAGCTCAATGAGAAGGAGATAGAAGAGGGGATAAGGCGCTTCGGCGAAGCCCTCGAGAAGAGAGGTGTGAGATGAGTCATCTTCTGCGACCCAAGCAGGGCATTATCTATGGCCCTGTCCACTCGAGGCGCCTCGGGCTCTCGCTCGGGGTCAACCTGATGCCTCCAGGGGCAAAGACCTGCTCTTTTGACTGTGTTTATTGCCAGTATGGATGGACTGACCGCCATGTCCGTGGCCTTCAATCCGGCCCGGGATTTCCCACGGTGCCCATGGTGAGAGAAGCCCTTGGCGCAGCCCTCGAGGCCCTTCCAGTCCCTCCGGACTATATCACGTTCTCAGGGAACGGGGAAGCCACCCTTCATCCCGATTTCGGGGCCATTGCCGGTGAGGTCGCACACCTGAGGGACCGTTACGCCCCATCGGCGAAGACGACGATTCTTTCGAATTCCTCAATGGCCACCAGTATAAAGACCAGGGAAGCCCTGGCCGGCCTGGATGCTGCCATAATGAAGCTCGACTGCGGGGATCAGGCTTTCTTCCAGCGTTACAACCGCCCATGCGGGGAAATGACTCTCGGGGACATCGTCCTGAGCCTCTCGGAGCTTGCGGTTTCGATGCCCGTAATAATCCAGGCTCTCTTTGCATCAGGCGCCGATGGCAATTTCACCTCGGAGCATGTGCATTCGTGGATTGAGTGCCTGAAAGCGATAAAGTCCCGGTCGATTCAGCTCTATACCCTCGACCGGGGCCATCCTGCCCGGGATCTGAAGCCCCTGGAGAAGGAAGAGCTTGAGATGATAAGAGACCTGGCGGTGAGGGCAGGCCTCCCCGTTCAGGTCTATTGAAAACCCTTTGGCTCCAAGGCTCTCTTTGGTGGACAGGGGCTCCTAGACTCTCCGCCTGAGGGGGATGAAGGTGAGCTTCGACTTTCTTTCTCCCGCATCGCCTTCGCTCCCGTCATAATTCGTGAGCTCCTTTATCAGCTCGTTCCACTTGGTGTGCTTCGAAATGGAGAGCTCGTCATATTGGCTGAAGAGGGCCTCGTCAACACTGTCCTCCCGTCTCGGGGCGTAAATGGACATGCCATGGGATCTTTCGTAGTTCTCGTCATCATTGTGCTGCTCGAAGACCACAGAGGCTTCGATGGCTTTTTTGAGCTCAGCGACATCTTTCTTGATGTCGCGGTTCTTGATGTTCGGATTATTCTCAATGCAGTCCGCGAGATCCCAGAGATCGCGGAAGTCACTGTAAGGGCCAGGGCCGGGAGTGTAGTGATCATAGTGCTGCGTGTACCTGAGGGAATCCCTCACATCGTCGATATCGGCCTTCCCTGCGAGGATATCTTTCGCCAGATCATTGGCGGCGCTCATGACTTTGCCGATTGCTCCAAGATCGAGAGTCGAGAGGGTCATCGTCGCGCTCTCGTTGGCACCCTCCGCCTCTTCCATGATTATCTTCGCCATGTCCTTGGGATCCGTCTTGCCCTCGGCGATTGATTCATCTATTCTTGGGAGGATTGCACTGTAAGGGTAGCCGTCTCCGCCGATGACCTCCTCGGAGGCAATGAGGTACTTCCCCGAGTCCTTGAGCTCATTCGCCACCTCGGCCTGCCCCATGAAGCACGCGTCAAAGGCGATGATATCCGGCTTCTTACCGGTTTGCTCCTTCACTTTCTCAAGGGCCTCCCTGATGGCCGGCATCGACATCATGGCTCCCCTGTCTTCTTCGGCGCCCATGAATCCGGCGCCATGATCGCTGAATATCACGATATAGTGCTTTGCAGGGTAGTTCTTGATGCCCCAGGTCAGGAAATCGGCAAGTGTCTTGCCCGATGACATATCGACATGCCCGAGGTCATTGAGCACGGGAGAGTGTATTTTAGTAGAATCTCTATGATGCTCGACCTTGTAACGCCGCACGCCCCGCCATGCAGGCTCCGTATTCGCCTCCCTGCCTCCTGATTCCGAGATAACCTCGCTGTAGTCGCCCTGGGTAATCTTCGCCCCCTCCCTGCCCGGCGATTCAACGAAGAACACGTTGCCTCCCGCCGGCGCCTGTGCACCGGCACCCGAAAAGAGCCCTACCGACCCCTTCTCCCCCGAGCCCCTGATAAAATCCGCCGTGGCTTTGAGAAAATCGGAAGCGACATCGGTTTCTTTCTTCTGGCCGAGCTCATCGCCGAGCAGCTCGATAAGGGACGGCCCGGAAGAGCCGAGGGTGCTTATCGAGACCGGGGCTCCAGGGGAGCTGGATTTCTTGTCCTCAGCCTCTTCTGATTTCTCTTTTTCCTTCTCGTTTACGGCGACGCCTTTGAGGATCTCTGCCACAGTCCCGTTCAGCAGATCACCGACGGCCCTGCTCTGCCCCGCCGCCTCCTTGACCTTTCCGGAGACCAGCTCATCGAGCTTGTCATTGAGGCCGGGATTTTTCTGAAGGAGAATGCTGGAGATGCTCCGGCAGGTTTCAGGATCCTTGAAATGCTGGGAATACTCTGAGATAAGATCGGAATCCGGGAGCAGCTGCCGGAGGGATTCCTTGAACTCGGGGCTCTTGAAAGCCTGGCTCAGTGCCTCGGCCATGAACAGCACCGTGAGCGGTTTCGTCTGGAAGCGCGAGAGCTGGACGACAAGGTTATAGTTGTCGGAAGGGCACCCCTCCATCTCCTTGAGATCCTGCAGGATGTAGTCCTCCAGGTTGTTGCATCCGTCCATGTAGGCAAGAATGGTGTATTCTTTCTCACCGGACTTTTTTTCAGAGGGAGCGTGCTGCTCACGTTTCACCTTTTTCTCGCTTCGTGGCGAGGATTTTTCGAAGGTGTCCCCGGCTCTCTCTTCACCTGCGGCGGACCGGTCCCTGCTTTCGGCGGTTTTTCCGGGCGATGCCGGGAGATGCTGGAAAGCCGGTGTTCCTGAGCTCAATGGATTGAGTGAGTTGTCCATATGAGTGCCCCCTTACAAGTGACGCTATTAACCCTATTCTAATTATACCTCGAAAAGGGCACTCCGGTCTCACAAAAAAGGAGAACATTTTGTTAACTTTCAGCCATCTCTCACTCCCAGTAAAGAGTTCAGAGCGCCCTGCGGACCCGGAGCTTTCCCTTCTCACTGTCGCCGGCTCTCACAAAGCCTTCTTTCTCAAAAAGAGAAATCGTTCCTGTCCATGAAAATGCAGCGATGTACCTGCCATCCTTTCCGGGTTTCGAGGGATATCCCTCTGCGAGCTTCGCGCCTTTCTGCTGCATGGCCTTTATTGCATGCCTGAGCATGGCCCTGCCTGCGCCCTGCCCGCGGAACCGGCTCTTTACGAAGAAACAGGGCAGCGACCAGACCTGGTCAGCATCGTCGCATTTCAGGCTGGGAGACCTGTCCAGCCTCGGGAATTCCCTGCGGGGACCGAAGGTGCACCATCCTACGGGCTCTTCCTCATGATAGGCAATGATCCCGTAAACCTTTCCGGCGAGGACCGACTGCCTGAGCTGCTCCTTATTGGGAATGCCTTTTACGGCCTCCCACTTCACTCCCTTCTCTATCCTCCAGTACATGCACCAGCATCCCCCGCATGCCCCGTTTTTCCCGAAGAGGTTCTCAAGATCAGGCCACAGCGCCGGGCAGAGCTCCTTTGTGGTTATCATCATGGGACTCCTTTCATACGAAAAGGGCATCGGTGAAAGCGGACACTTGATAGAGGTGAATCTTCATGGCAACAACTCCCTGGATTATACGATTTTACCGAGAAAATAGGGAAGCTGTACTTTCCACCAGACCCAGTCGTGGCTTACGTCATTCCCCCAGAAATCAACCCAGGCAGGGATGCCGAGCCTCTCAAGGATGGTGGCCATTGTCCCTGCGTCTTCCACGCAGTCATAATCCCATGAGCGCTCCCACGGACCCTGTCCTACCGATATGATAAGGCTGCTTGAGCGAAGCAGTTCAAAGCTGTGGGGATCCCTGAGGCCGGGCAGGTAGACAGGGGGAAAAAACTGTGCCACATACTCATCCATATACTCTCCGATAAAATACCCCGACCCATAGACTCCACTGAGGGCAATGGTGCCTCCGAAAGCCCATGGATAACGGAACATGAAATTCAGTGTATGAGAGCCTCCCATACTGCAGCCCGTCAGGAGAAAGCGGTCCTCGTTGCGGCAATGATTCCGGATAAAAGGGACGACCTCGTTTATCACATAGCGCTCATAATCTTCATGCCTGCGGGCGCGGTCTACAGGGTGCAGAGCTCTGTTGAGCCAGGACTCGTTGTCAACGCTGTCAACGGCAAATATCTTGATCCTGCCCTCATCAATAAAATGGCGGCATGATTCTATCATGCCGAAGTCTTCGAATTCATGGAAGGTCCCGCCTGCTGCCGGAAAGACAAGAAGGGCCCTGCCATAATGACCGTAAACCTTTATCTTCATCTCCCGGCCCAGTGAAGGGCTATACCAGCTGTGGTATTCCATGTTCACTCTCCTTTCAGTGAAGAAGTCTTCTCCGGCTGGCATGCTATCCCTTCAAAGGCCCCGGCTCCCGCTTAAGGCCGGCTCTGTTTGACGGTGGCATGGGGCCGTGGTATAATACATTCAATTCTTTCACGCGGGAGGCGCGATGAAACTCTCTACCAGGGGACGCTACGGCATGCGGCTCATGCTTGAGCTGGCCCTTCACCATGGGGAAGGGAGGCTGTTTCTCAAGGATATCGCAGCACGGCAGGAGATCTCTGAGAAGTACCTCTGGCATCTCATCATGCCTCTCAAGACAGCGGGCCTCATATCCTCCACCAGGGGGGCGAAAGGCGGCTATGTCCTCGCGAGAAGCCCCGAAGACATCACCTTGAAGGACATACTTTACCACCTCGAGGGGCCCATCACCCTCGTGGAGTGCGTGGAGACCCCCTCGGTATGCTCCCGCTCTCCGCGCTGCGCCGCCCGGGATGTATGGGAGGCGGTGTCGGAGAAGATGGCGGACTGCCTCTCTTCGTTCACACTGAAAGAGCTGGTGGCGCTTCACAGGAACAAACAGAAAAAGTCACTTTAAGGATTTCCCTTCAGAGTTCTTTTTCCCGTCCTTGGTCCCCGCCTGCGTCACCACTGTACCCGGCGGGATGCTCGAGGTGAGCCACACGTTGCCGCCTATCACCGATCCTTTCCCCAGGGTGATCCTTCCCAGGACCGTGGCTCCCGAGTAGATTATCACGTCGTCCTCCACAATGGGGTGCCGCTTGATGCCCTTGATGGGCTTTCCGTCGGCGTCAAGGGGGAAGCTCTTGGCGCCAAGGGTCACTCCCTGGTAGAGCCTCACGTTTTTCCCGATTTCCGCTGTCTCACCTATCACGACGCCTGTTCCATGGTCGATGAAGAAGCTTTCGCCTATGGTGGCGCCGGGGTGGATGTCGATGCCGGTGATGCTGTGGGCATGCTCGCTTATAATCCTCGGGATGAGCGGGATGCCAAGGCGGTAAAGCTCATGGGCGATGCGGTGGTTGGTGATGGCAAGGATTCCCGGGTAGCAGAAGATGCACTCGTCGGGGCTCATGGCCGCGGGGTCGCCTTCATAAGCGGCCTGCACGTCTGTCGTGAGGAGCTGCTGGATGGCGGGGAGGCGCTCCATGAAATGCTCCGAGGCATCCAGGGCCTTCCTGGAGCAGAGGCTGCAGTCTTCCTTGGTGTCATCACAGGAAAAGCAGAGGCCCCGCTTTATCTGCTCCTGGAGAGCCCGTCTTACATGATCGAGGGTGGCTCCCACGTGGAAGCAGATATTGCTGCTGTCGAGCTCCGAGGTGCCGAAGTACCCCGGGAAGATAACGGCTCTCAGGGACTCCACTATCTCAATGATAGAGTTTCTCGAGGGGAGGGGGAGCTCCAGGCCCTTTCTCCTGTAAGTGCTCATCACGTGATGAATATGGGAGCAGAGGCTGCCCACCACCGATGAGAGCTCGCAGGTCTCGCGGTTCTTCTGCGCGGTAATCGAAAGATTGTTTCCGTCTGTCATAACAGATCCTCCTTTCAGGGATTCCATGAGTTCTTCTGCCAATAAGCTTTCCTTCCTCTCTTATGATGACCGGGGCTCTGATTCGATGGCTCCCTTGCAGGGAAGAAAGTATATTTCCCTTCAAAGGGATCCGGCCTTCACCGGGCTTTGCCGCCGCAGGGGCTGCGCTCCTGTTTCAGGTGCCTTTCAAGAAACTCCTCCATGGTTTTCCAGGCCTTCTCCGTCTCTTCGCGCTCGCCCTTGAGGATGTCCCTGTCGGGAAGCCATGGGACATAGATGAGGAAACCGTGGGCGCAGTGGGGGTAAATCTCCATTTCAACGGAAATGCCGTGTCGGAGAAGCTCATCCCTGAGGAGGCGCGCCTGTTCAGCAGGGACGGTGGTGTCCTTCTCCCCCTGAAGTATCAGGACGGGGCACTTGATTTTGCCGGCAACGCCGAGGCCGTTCCGGATCTGAAAAGAGAGGGGGCGGTCATCGGGGCCCTTCCCGTAGGTCCTGGTCGATATGCCGTCGGCGCCGAGCTTGCCCTGGTCCCTGAGATACTGCCACCACCTGTAGATATCCATGACCCCGTACACCGCCACCAGGGCTTTCGGCTCGCTGGTGCGCGCTGCCGCAAGGACGCAGATCAGGGCTCCGTGGGATGCCCCGGCAAGGGCCATCCGGCTCCCCTCAATGCCGTCGAGGCCGGCGCAGAGCTTCATGGCGCTCAGCACGTCAGTCACTTCCCCCTTGGCAATCTCCACGGTGCCCTCGGAGCCGTCTTCCCCCCGGTATGAAGGGCAGAACACGGCATATCCCATCCTGGCGAGCCTTATGCTCGAGAGGCGGTGCTCCCTGGAGATGCCTGAGATGCCGTCATGGCAGAAGATCACGCAGGGGAGCCTTGCGCCGCCCTCATGGCGGGGGGTGAAGAGAAGGCCCCTCACCTTGAGGCCCCCCGACAGGTAAGAGAGCTTCTCAATGACGATGCCGCTCTTTTCACCCATCGCCCTCCTTGCGAGGAGCCGCCCGTCGCCTCCAGAAGCAGAAAGGGGCGGCGCGGCGAGGAGAAGGATCACCGTGAGGAGTGAGAGAAAAGGTCTTGTGAAGTGCCTCGGATCCATAAGGAAGTGCTATTTCCATGGCCGGGCCGCCTTCACCTTCCCGGAGGGAAAAGAAATCCCCGCTCCGGGAGGGCAGAATTCACCAGGAAGAAGGTGCGGAGCCATGAGATTCATAGTGAGAGCTCTGCTGATTGCCTCAATTCTCTGGGCAGCGGTCATGACTCAGGCTCCCGGGAGCTCATGGCGCCTGGTGAGCGATATCCCTTACCGCGAGGTGAAAGGCTCCTCCTCAAAGCTCACCTCCCTCGACCTCTATGTGCCGCAGGGAGGGAAGGCCCATCCTGTGGTGGTTTTCATCCATGGCGGCGGGTGGGCCAGGGGTGACAAGAGCCATACCCGCTCGAAGCCCGGTTTTTTCACCGGTGAGGGCTGCCTCTATGTCACGGTGAATTACCGCCTCTCGCCGGCAGTAAAACACCCAGTCCATGCGGAGGATGTGGCTTCGGCACTTGCCTGGGTTTACCGTCACTCGGCCTCCTATGGAGGCGATGAGAAGAATATCTTTGTGATGGGCCACTCTGCGGGTGCTCACCTCGCGGCGCTTGTCTCCACCGATGAGAAATACCTCGGCGCCGAGGGCCTTTCCCCCTCGATCCTGAAAGGCACGATCCTGCTTGACGGCGCCGGTTACGACATCCCCCGGCAGATGGGGACCAACACTGCACGGCGGGCTTACCATATGTATGCCCAGGCCTTCGGAGAGGACAGGAAGACCCTCGAGGACGCCTCGCCGGTAAACCACGTGGAAAAGGGGAAAGCGATGCCCTCGTTCCTGATTTTTTATGTGGCATCGCGGAGTGACTCGAAAAAGCAGTCTGAAGCACTCGCAGAAAAGATAAAGGCCGCCGGGGGGGCGGCCGAAGCGGTTCCCGCAATAAACAAGACCCATGAAACCATCAACACAGAGCTCGGCGTCCCGGGCGACAAGCCCACGGAGGCCATCACTGCCTTTCTGAAGAAGCTTTCCGGCGAAGGCTCAGCTTCCCAGGGCACTGCTCCGGTGAAAAGCCCCTAGCGGTAGCCGTCAATCTTCCACTGAGTCCCTTCCTTTTTCACTGTGAAGAGGAAGTTTTTCTTCTCACCCGAGGCGTCTGACTGGAGGTAGGCGCTGGAATCGCCTTTTCCTGCCACTGTCACCAGGGTCTGCACCTCGGAGGTGGCGGCATCGATTTTTTTCGTGGTGACGCTGTAAATCAGGTACGTGCCTTCCTTGAGCTCGCTTTTCAGGCGGTCCATTGGCTTCCCCGACTGGAGGGCCTGCGTGAAAAGGCCGTAGGCGAGGTCGTACCGGCTGCTTGAGATGAAGTTGAAGAATTTTCCCACTGCTTCATCGGCTCCCTGACCCAGAGATGATGAAGACCCTCAGCCCGCGCATACGAGCGGGGGAGAGAACACAAGCAAGACCATCATCAGCGCGGTGAGTAACAGGGCACGGATCTTCATCGCGAACACCTCTCATTTCTTTTAAGGTATAAGTGCAGGGAGCCGTCAGCGGTGACCTGCTCTACCTCATATCATAGCAGACTTTTCCCCCCGTGAAAAGGTGTGTGAGCTTTATTCAATTTATTTTTACAAAATGGTTACAATGCGGCAACATAATGTTTACAAAAAGCCTGTGACCGGGACCCGGGGAGAGAGTCTAATCGGGCAGAAAAAGAATAAAGGAGGAGACGGCAATGTCAGTAATCGAAGGGATCGGCAGAGTGAAGAACGGAGCGGGAACAGGGCACAACAGGGCTGGGGACCTCGTGAGCGGTCACCGCACCGGTGAAGGCCAGTGGTCATTAACCAACCAGAACAATGGCGCCCAGTTTGAGGCATCGCGGCAGAACGGCAGGGGCTGGAACGTCACAAGAACCGATGGCACGACAGGTGAGCAGTCCATGGGAGACTTCACGGTCCTCTCAAGGCCCAGGCCCGACGGGAGCACGGGAGTCATGGTCTGCGACTTTGACCGTGACGGCTTCAAGCCCTTATCGGAGAGCGATTCTGATTCGGGAGAGCCGGTGACTTCCACGGGAGATGACGGCACGGTAACTACCACGACGGAAGACGGCTATTCCGTGGTCCAGAATCCCGACAACACCATGCTGACCACCACGCCCGGCGGCTACCAGATTTCCTATGATGCCGCCAACTCGACCTCCACCATCACTGATCCCCAGAGCGGCCAGTCCAGCACCATATGGGGAGATCCCCACGTGGCGGAGAGCGACGGCGGCCAGTGGGAGTGGCAATCCGCCACGAGCACCTATGTCCTCCCCGATGGCACCAAGGTCACGATGAACTCCACCGGCGGCGACGATGCCAATGGCTACGGCACCCTCCAGTCAATGGACATATACTCCGGCGCCGGCACCACCCATGTGGACTCGAGCGCCGCAGGGACCCAGGTGCTCACTGACTCACGGCCGGCCGACGAGGCCCAGGGCGACGGCGACACCTACCTCGGCGACAGGGATGTGGACAGCTGGTACTCCGTATCAGGCACCGAGATGGCCGCGTAAGGAATATACCGCAGAAATCTGAAGGAAGGGGGGCAGAGGCTCCCCTTCCTTTTTGTCATGAAAAGTCTTGTCATGAAAAGTCAATGAACGGTTATTTCACGGGAATAATGCTCAATTATGCGACGGCATAAGGAATTTCACGCTCGTACCATTCTTTTTCCCTCCTGATGCGGGCGTCCATCTCCCTGTGGAGATCTTCGCCTTCTTCAGCGAGCCTGAGGCCCTCATCAAGGTGGGAGCCCTCCTGATCCCGGAAAAAGAGAGAGACCTCTGCGAGGCCTTCGTAGAATTTTTCATAGCCCATGAGGGCTATCTCGTAATAGGATCCCAGCTGGTCGGCACAAGGCAGGGGCCCCCGGTAGTAACTCACTTTGCCGGTGATCCACTCCGCCATGTGGTCAAAATCCTGCGCCGCCCTCTCCGTGGCTGACTCTTCCCGGAGCTTTGCCGCGAGCTTCCGAAAGTTCACGATGAAGGTGCTCTCTTTTTCGACGCTCTGGGGCGCGCAAAGGGCCTGCATCTTTCTGAGGTTCTTGAGGCTGTAGCTTCTGGGGCTCATTGTCGTTCCTCCCTCTCCTTTGTCTCTCTGCCTGTTTAGACAGGTCGTACCGCCGGGCGTCACGGCCTTTTTGTAAACAATATGTTGCCGGAATATGAGCTTTTTGTAAACATGGTGTGATGAATCGGAAATTCTGCCGTCTAACGCTCTTCCCTTTTCTCTATGATGGCGCCCCCGAGGACCCTGTCACCGTCATAAAACACTGCCACCTGCCCGGGTGTGATGCCTTTCTGAGCCTTCTCAAAAAGCACTTTCAGCCTGCCGCCGGTCATGGCGGTGATCTCCGCTTCGGCCTCCCTGTGGGCAAGCCTTATGCGGACCCTTGCCCGAAGGCTCCGCGGGGGGCTCTCAAAGGCTATCCAGCGGGGGCTGCCGGTAATGAGCCCCCGTGAGAAAAGCCTCTCTTCAGGCCCCACCACGAGGGTGTTGCGGGGGGCGTCTATCCCGATGACATAAAGAGGCTCCCGTGACGAGATGCCCAGCCCTTTCCTCTGGCCGACGGTGTAATAGACAATGCCGCGGTGTGTCCCGAGCCTTGTCCCTTCCTCGCTCACAATGGGCCCCTCGCTCACCCTGCCTTCAAAGATGAGGGAGCGGCAGCTCTCCTCGAGAAAGTCCTGGCTTTCTGCCTTTTCGGTGACGGAGAGGCCGAGGCGCCTCGCATGAGAGCGCACCTCCTCCTTGAGGAGCCCTCCCAGGGGAAACAAGGTACGGCCGAGCTGCTCCTGGGTGAGGTACGAGAGGAAGTATGACTGGTCCTTTTTTCTGTCAAGTGCTTTTTCCAGGCCATACCGCCCCGTCTTTTCATCAAAGCACCTCTTTGCATAATGGCCGGTGGCAAACATGTCAAAGTGAATTCCTGCCATGCCCGCCTTCTCAAGGAGAAAGCCGAACTTCACCCTGTAATTGCAGCGGATGCAGGGATTTGGTGTTCTGCCGGCAAGGTATTCCTCTCTGAAGTATTCAAGGACTTCCCGGCGGTACGCCTCGCTGAGGTCAATAACAGAGAAAGGAATGCCCAGGAGCTCTGCAACAAGTTTTGCATCCTGAATGTCATGGAGCTCACCCGGCCCGTAGCAGGAATGTTTTTCATGGGTGCGCCCTCCCCCCTGCGGCGCTCCGCCTTCCCAGACCTTCATGGTGACGCCTGTGACTTCGTGGCCCTCCTCTTTAAGAAGGGCTGCCGCCACGGAAGAATCAACGCCACCGCTCATCCCGACAAGGAGCTTCATTGCGGAGCTCCCTGATGGCAGAAAATCATTTTCAAAAGCCTCATTTCCAAGGATAGGGAAAAATTCCCTGGCGAGGTTCGAGAAAAGCTTCTCATTATCCTCTTGCCGATTTCATGAAGCCCTTGCAGGTGCACCGCGAAAAAATTTGCCATGGAGAAAGGATTTTTGTCCACGATTAAAAAATACTTATGAAGATGCGGTGAAATCCCGCCCCTGTGAACTCCTGCGAGGCCTCGGCACCAGGAGGCGAGGGGTTTTTTACCTTTTCGATTCACCGCTATGGATACTACAGAGAGCATCATATCAGAGAGCTCAGTCTTGTTGGGAGGAATTTGAATATATGCTGAACACATTGCAACCGAGAGTAAGTAAGCTTGTCCTTTTCGCTGTCTTTGCCTTTCTCCTCGCGATTGTCCTGAAGCTTGACGCGTCTTTTGCCTCGCCGGCGCAATCCAGGGAGATCCTTGTGGCGGCGAAAACAGAATCCCAAAAGACTGCCGGGAGCACTGCCGCCAAGGACAAAAAAGCCGAACCGAAAGAAGCCCCTTCCGCTGCTCCAGCGACAAGTCCCGCTGCTCCACCTGAGACAAGTCCCGCCGCCACTTCTGAGGCATCTTCCACCCCCTCTGCCGCTCCCTCGCCGGGGGGATCGGAAAGCATGACTCCCGGGGCCTCGCCGACGGAATCAGCTTCAGCATCGGTGTCTCCCGAGGCATCGCCTTCAGCATCGGCAGCTCCGGCAGAGAAAGCCAAGTTTGACATCACCAAGTACACAATCCCGATAGCAGGTGGTGTGGGAGGCCTTATAATCCTCCTTATCGTTCTCAGGCTGGTGCTTGGCGGCAGGAGCAAGAGCGTCTGTGAGCGCTGCGGCAAGCCTGTCCTCGCAGGGATGGTCTATTGCGATGATTGCTCTTCATCTAAAAAGCCTTATCCCGGAGAGGAAAAATCCTCACCGCCCCCCTTGAAGGATCGGGAGGAGCCCCGGCCTGCCCCGCCAGTATCGACTGCTGAGCCCAAGAAGAAGGCCCGTCCCACGGGCAGGGTCATCGCCACCATCACGGTGAGGAAGGGAGCAAACCCGGGCTATAAGTTCAGCTTTTACGAGTCCCAGTCGCAGATTACCTGCGGCAGGGACCCTGACTGCGATTTTGTCATAGAAGACGATGAAGAGGTCTCCGAAAGACATGCCGTCATTTCGATGGCTGAGGGCTCAAGCTTCCTTATCCATGACATGGGAAACACGTCGGGTCTTTACCTGAATAACGAGAGGGTAAAGCAGTCAGGCCTCAAGAGCGGGGACGTGATAAGGATCGGGAAGACAGAGCTTACTTTTGCAAGGCTTTAACGTTCAAAGGAGATGGGGAAGTGAAAAGGGGTAAATGGAGGAGAGGGGCCTTCATTTTTTTATCTGTTCTGCTTTTTTTCCATGGGGCTGCCCAGGCAAAGGATTTCTTCAAAGTCCAGAAGGTCACGCAGCTCCAGTACCTTATTGGCAGAGAGCACGATGGTCCTGCCAAGCCCACCGTCTCCTGGACCGGGCCTCCTGACATCCTCCTCATTGACGGCAGGACCCTTTTCTTCCCCAGGAAAAACAAGCTTTTCCAGGTATACCCCGCAGATGGCCAGGAGGCCGCTCCCCTCAAGGTTGCCCTTGCCCCCAACGGGATAAGGTTTGCCTGTTCGTCGGGTGACGGCCTCATGGGCATGGGCTCCATTGACAGCTTCGAGGTTTCCCCCCTCAGGGAGCGCACCTGGTTTGACAAGGCCGAGTGGGCGAAGGACAGCCGGACTCTCTATTTTACCAGGAGCGGCGGCCTTTTCCGCGCCCGGTTCGGCGAGGGGTACTCTGACAAGCTTTTTGACGGCGTCACTGATTTTTTCCTCTCATCTGACGAAAAGCGGGTGGTTCTCAAATCCTCCAGGGCCGAGGAGAAGGAGCCTCTCTACTATCTTGCCACCCTCGGCAGCTCCTCCAAGGAGCCTCTCCCCCGCGGCGGCCTTTTCACGGAAAGGAGAGGGCAGTATCCTTTCTTCAGGAACATGTCCGGTGATTTTCGCAGGGTGCTGATAGAGAAGCGGGGAGCCCAGCAGAAGGGCTTCATTCTCTACAGGATTGACTGGAAGAACCTTCTTTCAGAATCCAGGACAATCCTTGAGGATTCCCGGGGCGCAATGGATGCCGCCTTTTCGCCCGACGGCAGCAAGATTGCCCTTACCTGCCGCGATGGAGCCGGCGCGTCGTCCATGGTGGTCCTCACTTCCCTGGGGGATATTCTTGTGAGGTTCTCCCTGAAAAAGGACTGGGTGTACCAGAATCCCCTCTGGTCCCCCAGGAGCGACAGGATACTGTGGAACTATATCGATACCGATAAGCCTGAGGATGAGAGAAGCCGGAGCCTCATCAGCGACGTCAAGGGAGTCTCAATCTCTTTTCTCCCCGTGGCCGTCAATCCCTCGGAGGCATACTGGTCCCCCAGGGGCGACGCCATAATTCTCAAGCAGCCTGACCGCTCATCCCGTGTAGGGAGCTATGTTGTCTATGATATCCATAGAAAAAAACTGAAGGAGCTCTTCAAGGACGACAAGAACAGAGCCACAAGCCGCCCTGTGTGGTCGCCTGAAGGCGAATCCATAGCGATTATCGACTATTCCACTTTCCAGAAGCGAGAAAAAAGAGGAGATACTGAGAATGTCTATTTCAGGGAGCAGATATTTCTTTACACCCCCTCCGATGAATCGCTCCAGCTCCTGTGGTAAAGCCTGATCATGGGAAGAAGGAAGGCGACTCTCCCTCTCTGGAAGAGCTATTACCCCTATGCGGCGATCCCGCTCCTGTGCGGAGCAGCCCTTCTCCTGCTCAGCTTTTTCTGGCAGGGCAGACCCGCTTTTGATGAGAAGAGAGCCTATGGTCATATGACCAGAATCCTGGAATACGGCCCCCGGCCGCCGGGCTCGCAGGCCCTGGAAAAAGTGCGGGCTTACCTGGTGGCGTCCCTCTCGCAGGACGGTCTCCCGGTGACAGAAGATACCTTCCAGGCAAAAACTCCTCTGGGCAAGGTGGTCATGAAGAATATCACCGCCATCGTCCCGGGAGACCCGGAGCGCGTCGTGATCGTCGGTGCCCATTACGAGTCCAAGTATTTTCCGCAGTTCGCCTTCGTGGGCGCAAACGACAATGCATCGGGCACGGCGGCCCTTCTTGAGCTTGCGAGGATTCTCCCCGGCAAGAAGCACCGCTTCACCACAAAGCTGGTATTTTTTGACGGCGAGGAGGCCCTTGTGCAGTGGTCCCCGTCTGACGGCCTTTACGGGAGCAGGAGGTTTGTCGAGGAGAGCGTGAAGGACGGCTCCCTCGGCAGGATAAAGGCGATGCTGCTGCTTGACATGATTGGTGACGGAAATCTTGCGGTGAACAGGGATCTCAACTCGACGACGGCTCTTTCAAAGCTCATGGAAACCACGGCGGCAGAGCTCGGTTATTCAGACTATTTCTCCGGAAGCGACATCTGCCTCGACGATGACCATATCCCTTTTCTCAGGAAGGGGATCCCATCGCTGGACATCATAGATTTCACCTATCCTGAATGGCATACTGCCGGTGACGTACTCGAGAGGACAAGCGAGAAAAGCCTTGGCATCGTCGGGGCCGTCATCGAGAGAATGCTCGAGCGCATGAATAATATCTGATCCCTACTTGATCGACTCCGGGAGGGGCTCCATCTGGCCCATCTCCTGCACAAAGCGGTTCAGGGTGTCCTTGTCGGCTGAGCGAAGCCACTGGTATTTGCCCTGGAAAGAGGGATCCATCTCCTGGTATGTGCCGTTGAAATTACAGCGGGCCCATGGTGATTTTCCCTTGAGGGCCTTGTTGTACATTGCGATTGCATAAGCCTTGTCTTCGTTCATCGCATGGTCCGTCTTGCACTGGAGCCTCAGGTAGCGGCAGAATATCCTCTCTATGTAGCGGATCCCCTCTCGCTCCTTCCAGAAGAAGTCGTCAAGCACCACGCCCTTGGGTACGGGGCACCGCATTTTCGTGCAGTCGTCTCTTGTGCCGGGCCCCTCAAGGTCGATGAGGTATTTCACGTCCAGGGTGGGGTTCTTGAAAAGCGACCCCAGAGCCATGGTGGTCCCGTCATAGAAGGAGATGATACCGATATTTCTCTTGTCAACCTCGCCCTGGAGGCTCCTGAGGTACTTTATCACCGTCGTCACGTCGTCCTGGTGGCAGGGCCCATTGTAATCCTCCGTGCCTTCACTCTTTCCCCTTCCCTGGGGATCAAAGCAGAAGACGCCCATGCCGGCGCCGGCGAAATACTGTGCATAAGGGAACATGGTCCGCGCTTCCTGCCCTCCGGGCGGTACTATGATCAAGACCGGGAGGGGCCTCTCTTTCCCTATGGGAGTGAAGAAATAGCACTGGAGCCTGCTCCCGTTCGTTGACTGCAGTACTACGGTGTCATTGAGGTCCACCTTGAACTGCTGCTTTTCCGCCCCTGCAGCGCTGCCTGCAAGGCACAGCACCAGCAGAAATGCAGCCATAAGAGTGATAAATTCAGAGTGTCTCCTTATCATAGCTACCTCCAGGCTTACTAATCCCCCTGTGGTCCGGGGGGCAAGGCTCTCCATGCGGGGCGTGAATGATCCTAAGAGCAGAGCTCGAGAAGTCTTTTGGAGAGTTTCAGCGACGCGTGTTTGTTGATGAATTCGTCTGCCGGCTTCGTGCGCTTGAGGATGAGCTTTCCCCCGCACTCCTTGCAGTAGTAATTCAGCGTTTCAGGATTAAAGCCCGAGAGCTTCATATCCTTGACCTGGCACTTGTGCTCGAAAAGATTGTCCAAGGTATGCACGTACAAGGTGTCACCTCATGGTCCGGCTTGTTTTACCGGTCTTACCGGGCAATTCCGGCACCGTCAGTAGTGTTCATTCCACAGAGAGCGGTTTTTCCCTTCTTATTTGATTTGCCCTGAAAAGAGGAGTAACCCTTCAGGTGGTGTAAGAAAGGAGAGAGGATCAGGGGAGGCATTGAAAGGTTCCAATGAGCACTGCCGCCGTTGTCAAGAATGCCCGTTTTGTCGGCCAGGAGCACCAGGGCTGCGATGCCATGCTCATCGAAGGGGGGAAGATAAGGGCTCTTGCAAAAACCTCCGACATTGACGCCCTCTCCGGCGGAACCTGTGAGGTCATTGATATGGCGGGAGCCTTCATTGTGCCGGGCTTTATTGACACCCACACCCATTTTCTTCACACAGGCCTCCATATGACAATGGTCTCCCTGGTGGCGGCAAAAAGCATCGATGAGATGATAACAATCCTGAGAGAGGAAGAGGGTGAGACGGCGGAGTGGAAGAAGGGCTTCGGTTTTGACGAGTCGCTCTTCAGTGAGGGGAGGAGGCCCACAAGGCATGACCTGGATAAGGCCGAGGCCACAAGACCCCTGGTGATTTTCAGAAGAGATTACCATTCATGTGTCGTCAACACCGCGGCCCTTAAGAGCCTTTCGTTGCCGGAGGCCATAGCGTCGCATGCGGTGAGTGAGGGGATTTTTGCCGGGAAGGCCAATGACTGGATCCGCCAGGTTCTCTCAAAGAGCACAGGCGACCGCGAGAGGCGCGAGGCTTGCATGAAAGCCGCGGCGCTCGCTCTTTCAAGGGGAGTGACGACTGTCCACGCCCTTGAGGGGGGAAGCCTTTTTACCACTGAGGACCTTGAGTTTTTCATTGAGGGAGGCCTTCCTCTGGGGCCCCGTGTGGTCCTTTATCCGCAGATAACGGACATCCGTTGGGTGAAAGAGAGGGGCCTCCCAAGGATCGGCGGATGCCTCCTGGTGGATGGATCTTTCGGCTCCTGGACTGCGGCCCTCTCGGAGCCTTATCAGGACAGGGCCGATACGGCGGGGATTCTTTACTTTGACGACGGGGCGCTTTTTTCTTTCGTTGAGAGAGCACACAGCGAAGGCCTTCAAATATCCCTCCATGCCATCGGCGACAGGGCTATCCGCCAGGCAGTCGATGCATACGAAAGAGCGCTTGCACGGCACCCTGCGGCAGATCACCGCCACAGGATTGAGCATTGCGAGCTCCCTTCAGTGTCTGATATTGAGAGGATAGCAAAGCTGGGCATAGCCCTTGGGGTGCAGCCTGCCTTTGAGTCTCTGTGGGGCGGCGAGGGAAAGATGTATCACCGGCGCCTCGGTCTCCGCAGGATGAGAAGGACGAACCCCCTGAGAGAGCTCCAGGAGGCAGGCATTGTCATGGGGGGAGGGTCCGACAGCGATGTGACCCCTCTGGATCCTTTCCTCGGCATTGAAGCGGCGGCAACCCATCCCACGAAGCCATCGAGGCTCACGGTGAGTGAGGGCCTGGAGCTTTACACCGGGAATGCGGCATTCCTCTCCCGCGGGGAAGGCTCCCCGGGAAGGCTTGCCGAGGGGATGGCCGCTGATTTCACGGTACTCTCAATGAACCCTTTGCAGACGCCTGGGGGAGAGCTTGGGAGAATAAGGATTTTGAAGACCTTCGTGGGGGGGGAATGTCTTTTTGAAGGGGCAGATACCCCTGGAGCGAAGAACATCAGGTAATTCCATGGGGGACCCTTGAGTCGCCCCGAAGAGAAGGAGGAGTCATGGCGGAAGAACTGGAGATAGGGATAGGGTCGGGCACCCCCCTGGGGATCCTTTACACCGGCGATCTGCACGGGAACGTGGAGAAAATGAAATATATAGCTACTCTTGTCAAGGAATACCGCGCAAAGAGGGGAGAGGTCCTGCTTCTGGACTCGGGCGACTGGAGCAGGGGAAGCCCCCTCTGCGACCAGAACCATGGCATGCCCATGGCGGAGGTGATGGCTTATCTCCGTTATGATGCCGTGGCCCTTGGAGAGGCCGATCTCTCCTGGGGCATAAGGGGCCTCAAAAAGCTCCTCGCCGCAGCGGGATTTCCCTTTCTCTGCGCCAACATTTCCGGTGAGCTCCCTCCGGGGATTGCGCCCTTTGCCATGAAAACATCGGGAGGGCTCAAAGTGGCACTTTTAGGAGTGAGCCCCCCGGTGAAGCTTCCCGAGCGCCACATGGCGATGACCTCTCCCGAGGAGGCACTTGCAGGGACACTGAAAAAGATAGCCCCTGAGAAGCCCCACCTGGTGATCCTCCTTTCCCACCTGGGACTTGAAAAAGACAGGGAGCTCGCGGGGGCTTTCCCTGCCCTGGATGTGATCATAGGCGGCCATTCCCATGACAGGCTTGATAAGCCTGAGCGCGTCGGGAATGTACTTATCACCCATGGCGGCGCCTACGGCGAGTTTCTCGGGAGCCTTGAGCTTGCCGTGGGAACGGCCGTCACGCTGAAGGGGAAAGAATAACTGAAAGAGGAATTACGATGAAAAGAACCACGCTCTTTGCGGCATTATTCCTGCTCCTGCTCCTGTCCCCATGGGCCATGGCGGATACGGCGGGCCTCCAGGCCAAAAAGGCCGAGAAGGATCTGCTGGGGCTCCCCCCGTCGCTTGGCCCCCTCTACTGGTCCCGCATTGAAAAGACGGCTTACCTGAAAGGGCAGTTCTCCAAGCTCTACCCGGTGGCCATCACCTATGACAAGACCCTCCTCTCCGGGAAAGACCGCCATGTCCTTGAGCACCTCGTAGAAGCCTCGCGCTATGTTGACCGCATCTTCCTGAGGCAGGTCTCCGCCAGGAACGAGGAGATAAAGAAGATCCTCGAGAAATCGGCCGATCCTCTTGACCGCCTTACCTACAAATATTTTCTTTTTAATTTCGGCCCTTTTGACAGGCTCAATGAGTTCCATCCCTTTTTCGGGAACAGGGAGCGCCCTCTCGGCGCCAATTTCTACCCTGCCGACATGACCAAGGAGGAGCTTGAGAGCTGGCTCACCCTTCATCCCGAGGACAGGGAGGCTTTCACGAGCGATTTCACCGTCATCAGGAGAAAGGGGAAGGACCTTGCGGCCGTTCCCTATTCCCAGGAATATGCCGACCTGCTTGAGCCGACGGCGCGGGCTCTTGAGGAGGCCTCGCGGATAACTGAGAACGGAACCCTCAGGGATTTCCTTGCAAAGAGGGCCAGGGCCTTAAGGACCAATGATTATTTCGAGAGCGATCTCGCCTGGATGTCCATAGAGGGAAGCCTGCTGGACCTGGTGATCGGCCCCTACGAGGTCTATGAAGACAAGCTTTTCAACTACAAGGCCTCCTTTGAGGCTTACGTGTTCCTGAACCTACCCGGCGAGGCGAAGAAGTTTGAGCAATACACGAGCCACTTGAGGGACATGGAGGCCAACCTGCCCCTTCCCGGGGCCGACAAGAACCTGGATAAGGATTTTTCTTCGCCCATAAGGATCGTGCACCTCATTTACTCGGCGGGAGACGCCCGCTCGGGCATCCACACGGCGGCCTTTGCCCTTCCCAACGACGAGCGCGTGAGGAAGGAAAAAGGCTGCAAGAAGGTGATGCTCAAGAACATCATGGAGGGTAAGTTCAGGGGGAGCACCTATCCTATCGCCCAGAAGGTGATTATGAAGGAGCAGCTTCCCTTCGTGACCTTTGAGGCCTATTTCAGGGACACCGTATTTCACGAGCTCTCCCATGGCCTCGGTCCCGGACTCATTGCCCTCCCCGACGGCACCAGGAAGGACACAAGGGTCTGCCTCAAGGAGAACTACTCAAGCATCGAGGAGTGCAAGGCCGACGCCCTCTCGGTCTATAACCAGCTGTTCCTTATGGACAAGGGGGTGATCAGCCGCGATGACTTCAAGAGTCTCTGCGTCTCCTACCTTGCCGGCATCTTCCGCTCGGTGCGCTTCGGCATCGAGGAGTCCCACGGCAGGGGCTCCCTTGTGCAGCTCAACTGGATGATGGAAAAGGGGGCTTTCTCGTACGACAGCCTCACGGGGACATACAGGATAAACTTCAGCAGGTTTGCCGAGGCGAACCGCTCCCTGGCCCGTGAGCTTCTGGAGATCCAGGCCAGGGGCGATTATGAGGGGAGCGGGCAGTTCCTCAGGAAGTACGGGGCTTGCCCCTCCCACCTTATGGAGACCTTCAGCAGGCTTTACGAGGTCCCTGTTGATATCGAGCCCCTCTTTGAGTACGGGGCCTCTTAGCAAGGAGTCTCTGGCATATGGCAGTTTTCGGGGCCGGTGACGAGATAGAGGAAAAATACCGCGTGCGCCGCATTCTCGGTGAAGGCGGCATGAACACGGTGTACATGGTGGAGACCCTCAAGGGGGGCCGGGTTTTCGCCATGAAAGTGACAAAACCCCGCAGTGAGCTTGGCGCCCATTATGCAGAGGCTTACAACTCCTTTCTGAAGGAAGTCTCGATCCTCATGTCCACGAGGCACCCCTGCATTCCCCGCATCGAGGATTATTTTTCCCTCGGCGATCAGTATGTCATTGTCGAGGAGTTTCTCGAGGGCACCTCCCTCGACAAGTACCTCGAGCACAACCTCCCCAGCGAGCGTCAGGTCTGCGAGTGGGGCATCCTGCTCTGCAATGCCCTCCAGGCCCTCCACAAGGAAAAGATAATATTCCGCGATCTCAAGCCGGCGAACATAGTGCTCTCCCCCTCGGAAGAGGTGAAGCTTATTGATTTTGACATTGCCCGCACTTACAAGGACGGCCAGGCCAGGGACACGACACTGCTGGGGACACCAGGATACGCCGCCCCCGAGACATACGGCACCTCGCAGAGCGATCCCCGCTCTGACATATACTCTCTGGGCGCCACGCTCCACAACCTCATTACCGGCGCTGACCCCCAGGACAATCCTCTCAGGTTCGAGCCCATAGAGAAATTGCGCAGCGGCGTGAATCCAAGGTTTGAGCAGATAATCATGAAGGCTCTCAGCGCGCGGCCTTCCGACCGCTACAGCTCAGTCGATGAGATGAAAAAGGAGCTGCAGAAGGTGCTCCCCAAGCTCATCGCTCCCATGGCGCCTCCGCTGCAGCCGTCTTTCCCCTCGCCTCCCGCGGGCCTGGCAGGGACTGTGCAGTCTACGGGGATCGGGTGCACTACGATAGAAGCAGTTCTCCAGATCGTGATAACTCTCATAATAGGAGTGTGGTGGCTTGTTTCCCACATGTCTTCGTGTAAAATAAACACTGAGAGCACCCCGCCACCCTCACCGGCGGCGAGCGCCAGGGTGGTCCGTTACTACGCTGCTCAGGAGCCCTCACCGGGCGCAGGGTATGGCATGGCTTCGGGTATGCCCGGTATTCTCACGATAGCCACGGGTTCATCATACAGGGTTCCCCGCAGCAGGTTCCTCACCATCTATAAGAATACTTTCAACGCCTCGCCTTCATTCGATGTGAAGCCTTCGCTCAAGCTTGCCTTCCAGTCTCTTGAGCCCGGCGGCGACCAGGAGGCAGAGTTTTCCTGTGTCATAAATAAGCCTGGCAGCTATCATATGAAAGTATGCTTCGTGATGCCCCAGGATGTGACCTATCTGACCAGCGCCGGCTCTTTCACGGAGCTGCCGGGAGAGTATGGGGAGAGCTCCATCACCACTCTTACCCGCTGGTCGGGCCACGATGGGGAGTTCAATTTTAAGGTGTCAAGCAAAGGCACGCCCGTCGAGGGCCTTATCAAGTGGCGGCCCGCGGAGAGTGTACCTGAGCTTACCTATGACCATGACTATCCCTGGCTCGGCCCCAGGGCCCTGCTGTGGCTCACCGACAAGCATGAGAGCCTGGTTTTCACCAAAGGCTTCATGATAATGAAAAATTAGAGGAAGGACTGGCAGGGTCACTATGCCGGAGCTTGCTGCAGGAACGGTTGTTGAGAATAAGTACAAGGTGGTCCGCCTCATAGGCGAGGGAGGCATGAACAGGGTGTACCTTGTGGACAGCCTTGTAGCAGACAGGCAGTGGGCCATGAAGGTCACGAGGGAGCCCTCTGAAATACAGTCAACGGAGCAGGAGGCCTACAATCACTTCCTCAAGGAGATCGCCATCCTCACGACGATCAGGCACCCCAATATCCCCGCCGTGGCAGATTACTTCACCCTTGGTGGCCAGTGCTACATCATTGAAGAGTTTATTGAAGGGATCACCCTTGAAGAGCGTGCGGAACAGCATCTCCCCTCCCTCAAGGAAGTTCTCGCCTGGGGCCTTGTCATCTGCGAGGTTCTCGAGGTGCTCCATAAAAATGGAATCATATTCCGCGACCTCAAGCCTGCCAACATGATGCTCTCAAAGGAGGGAGCTCTCAAGCTTGTAGATTTTTCCATTGCCCGCTATTTCAAGGAAGGGAAGCCCCTTGACACGTCGCTTCTCGGCACTCCCGGCTACGCCGCCCCCGAAACTTATGGAAAAGCTCAGAGCGACGAGAGATCTGATATCTATTCCCTTGGCGCCACGCTCCATCATCTTCTTACGGGAGTGAACCCCCAGGACCATCCCTTCCAGTTTGCCCCGGTGAGCGACCTCCGCCCCGATGCTCACAGTACCCTGTCGGCCCTTGTAATGAGAGCCCTTGCGATGAATCCCGCCGAGAGGTTCCAGTCGGTGAAGGAAATGAAGGCTGCTCTTTGCAAAGAGGAAGAGAGGCTCAACCCGCTCCCTGCCCCCGCTGCAAATCCGCTTCCTCCATGCACTGCCCCCACTTATTTTGATTTTTTCTTGAAAATGGTACAGGTTATTGTGGTGATTCTGGTAGTGCTGATCAAACTCCTGGCAGTAAATGAGGAGCACGGCAATTCTCCCCGTGGAGCTTCCGGTGTGCCGAGAGTGATATACACGACTCCCGCACCGGCAGAATTCAGCGGCAGGATGCCTCAGGTTCCCAAGGACTGGGAAAAGCAGGTACCCAGGGCCACACGGGTCTCATTCCTTCCCACGCTCAAGTATCCCCCCTGGGGAAGCTTCAGCCTCCACTTTGGAGACAGCGGAGTTCCTTACAGAGATACCTTTCTCTATTTTACAGAGTCTTCCGCCGGTGACCTTGTTCCTGGTGCGCCTTATGTGACCCTTTCGGCAGAGAGAATACCCCCCGGCGGCACCATTGAAGTGTTCTGGTGCTTCAGGGCCCATTACCACAGCCCGGTCTCCTCGGGAGCCTGGGTTCACAAGGTGAGGTGCTTTCTGGCCATGCCCGTCAATGACAGTTATCTCAAGGGAACCGGCGAATTCATGGAGATTCCCTGCCGTCTTGCGGCTTTCAGCTCAGATCCTCCGGGAGCGTTGATAGACGGTGGAAAAGAAATCAGGTTCAACGTGAACAGTGATGATTCAGTGATAAAATGCATGATGGTATGGAAGATCTCAGACTTGATCCCCCTGCTGAAATACCGCAAGGCGGAGCCGTGGAAAGGCCCCAGGGCCGTCATCGCCATGGAGGAAGTCCATTACCGGTGGCAGTACACCAAGGGATTCCTCGTGGCCCCTCCCCTTCCCGCGCCCCATGCGAAGAAGAAAGGCAAGGCTCAATGAAGGATGGGGAACTTTTAACATTTTTTTAATAGGCCCGGGAGAAAGCCTGTGCTAGAATAAAAGTGGCAGAATAGAGGCTTTGCGGCCTTCTCGCCGTTGAGGGAGCAAAGGCTTCGATCCTTTTCAGGTGGAGCACCATGCAGATTGACAGGATACCAGGGAGCCAGGGCACAGGCGGAATCACCCCGCTGAGGGACGGCGCTTCTAAGCCATCCGCAACGGGCGGCGATGAGCCTTCCCCCCGGGGGGCAGGCGACAGCTTTACGCCTGCTTCACCGCAGCCGGCAGGAGAGAAGCCCCACCGCGTCCGCAACAGGAAAGCCGCAGAGGATAAAGCCCCTGTGCATGCTCCTCCCTCTCCCCCCGCCAAGGCGGCGCCTCCTCCTCCCACGGCTATTGCCACCCTGGAGGAGCCCTCCCTTGTATCAAGGGTCGAATCCGCGGTGAGCTCAGCGGTTCACCGGGTAATGGAATATCTCACCGGCGCCCATGGCATTTCTTACTACAGAGATATTACCGCGTCGATCAATGCCCTTGAGCCCCAGGTGGCCTCACTTTCCGACAGGGAGCTCCAGGCAAAGACCGGCGAGTTCAAGGCGCGCATCGCCGCGCTCGAAGCGGCGGGGAAGACCCGGGAAGAGGCTCTTGGCGAGATCATGCCCGAAGCCTATGCCGTGATGCGCGAAGCCGATAAAAGAGTTCTGAACATGCGCCCCTTTGACGAGCAGGTGATGGCAGGCGTGGCGTGCTACGAGGGAGCCATCGTGGAGCAGAAGACAGGCGAAGGCAAGACCCTCATGGAGACCCTGCCGGTGTACCTCAATGCCATTGCGGGCAAAGGAGTTCACGTGGTGACGGCCAACGAGTACCTTGCCTCGCGAGATGCCGAATGGATGGGCAAAGCCCTCCAGTTCATGGGGATCTCCGTCGGCGTCATAAAACAGGATATGACGACAGAGGAGCGCATAGCGGCGAACAGGGCAGATGTCACTTACGGCACCAATGACGAGTTCGGCTTCCAGTACCTGAGGGACAACCTCACCCACGACAGGGAGACAAGGGTGGGAAGAGATCTCAAGGAAGTCTTTGCCCTTGTCGATGAGGTGGACAGCATACTCATCGACGAGGCCCGCACGCCCCTCATCATCTCGAGGCAGAGCGGCGGGGAGCAGCCTCCCTACGAGCTCTTTTCCGAGATGGCCCGCTACCTTGCCGAGGGGAAGGACTACGCTGTTGACAGGAAAAACCACTCGACGGTTCTCACCGAGGCCGGCACGGCCCATGTGGAGAAGATGCTCGGCGTGGACAACCTTTACGGCGAAGACAATCTCCACATGGTCTCCTTCGTGAGGAATGCCGTGACTGCCAAAGCTCTCTACCGCAATAATGTTGACTACGTGGTGAAGAACGGCGAGGTCGTCATCGTTGACGAGTTCACCGGCAGGCTCCAGCCGGGAAGGCGCTACAGCGAAGGCCTCCACGAGGCAATCGAGGCCAGGGAGGGCGTTCCCGTGAGGCCCGGAACAGAGACCCTCGCGATGATCACCTACCAGAATTATTTCAAGCTCTACGGCAGGCTTGCGGGCATGACCGGCACGGCCCAGACGGCGAGCCAGGAATTTGGAGAGGTATTCGGGAAAAACGTCGTCGTCATCCCCACCCACAAGCCTGTCGCAAGGCAGGACCTGCCGGACCTCATCTATAAGACTGAGCGCGAGAAATTCAATGCCATTGCCGATAATATCGTGTCGCTCCACCGCAGGGGCCAGCCGGTCCTCATAGGCACAAGGTCCATCGAGAGGTCGGAGCTTCTCTCGGCTTTATTAAAGGAGCGGGGGATACCCCACCAGGTCCTCAATGCCAAAAACCATACCGACGAGGCGGCCATCATCGCCCAGGCCGGAAGGCCCGGCATGGTCACGGTGGCCACCAACATGGCGGGCCGGGGCGTTGACATCAGGCTAGGCGGCGACCCTGAAAAGCTGGCGCTGGAAGAGAGCAGGGGAGGAAAGATCTCCTATGCCGACGCGCTTGCAAAGTTCAAAGGGGTCTGTGACGAGGCCAAGGAGCAGGTGAAAGGCCTGGGAGGGCTTGCCGTAATCGGCTCAGAGCGCCACGAGGACCGGAGGGTTGACGATCAGCTCAGGGGAAGGGCCGGACGCCAGGGCGATCCCGGCGTCTCGCAGTTCTATGTCTCGCTGGAAGATGAGCTGATGCGCCTTTTCGGCGGCGACAAGGTGAAGCGCCTGGCGGAGAAGCTGGGCTTCCCGAATGGCGAGCCCATAAAGAACGGTTTTGCCGCAAAGGCCGTCGAGGTAGCCCAGAAGCGCTGCGAGGAGAGGAACCTTGACATAAGGAAGAACCTGATGCGTTACGACGGCGTGCTGAACAGGCAGCGCGAGGTCGTGTACGAAGACCGGGACGCCGTCATTGGAGGGAGCGACCTGGGCACCACCGTCAAGGACATGATGGCACGGGCCATAGAGTTCATAGTAGAGAAGCACCAGGAAGGGGCGGGCAAGGTCACCGCCGGGACTCAGGCCGCCATTGACAAAGACGTGGCATTCCTGCTGGATATCCAGGGGAGCGCCCTTGACGGCCGCCAGTTCACCAAGGCCCAGGACCTCACGAAGCACTGCACTGACAAGGCCCTTGAGCTTTACCACCGTCGCGAGGAGCAGTTCGGCAGGGAGGCGATGAGTGCCGTTCTGAAGGATGTCTTCCTCTCAATCCTCGACGAGGGCTGGATCACC
This sequence comes from Candidatus Eremiobacterota bacterium, assembly GCA_031082125.1. Taxonomy (NCBI): domain Bacteria; kingdom Bacillati; phylum Vulcanimicrobiota; species Vulcanimicrobiota bacterium. Next base: position 86,784 of record JAVHLM010000008.1, on the reverse strand, counting down.
CAGCAGACCGCCCTCCGCGACCTCCGCGAGGGAATATGGCTCCGCGGCTACGGCCAGGAGGATCCCGACCTCGCTTACTTTAAAGAGGCCCACACCCTGTTCGAAGAGATGAAGGACGGTGTGGCCACCGAGACGGTGCGGTCCCTTTTCCATATTCCTCCGAGACTTTTTCAGTTGAGAAAATAACCCCCCATGGTACGAGCGCCCTCAAAGGACCTTCGCGGGAGAATCCTTGGCAGCATTTCCAGGAGAAATGACGCCCTTTTTTCGCTATGGAAGCCCTTTTTCACCGGCGGGGCGAAGGTGACTATGGCTCCCTGGGTGCATTGTTACCGGCGGGGCAGGGAGGCCCTTCTCCTCAACGGCCGCACCCTTGTGAAGATCAGGGGGAAAGAGGGGCTGGAAGCCTTTTTCGGGAGCCTTTCCACGGAGGCTCACGATTTCCTTGGCCTCTCAACAGCCCTGGCGCCTTTCGGTGATCCCCAGGAGCTTATAGAGATCCTTGCAGGTGCCTCCTTTCTTGTTATCAAGGAAGATGGATCCCCCGGCGGGGGAAGGCCTCCAGGGGAGCCTCCAAGCCCCCGGGCCCTCCAGGCCCTTTATATCGATGCCGGCGGCCCACTCTGCTGCTGTGACCTCTGCGGCATCTCCCCTGGCCGCGGAACTGCCCCTGTGAGCGCCTCACTTTTTACAGAGACTCTTGAGGCCGCAGTGAAGATCGATTCACTGCAGGCCCTCATCATATCGTCCGCCCAAGGCCCGCTCCCTGTGCCCGGCACCAGGGACCGGGCCTGTCTCGCCGCTTTCAGGGAGAAGGGATTAAGGCTTATCGCCCTTCTTTCAGAGGCTTCGCTCGCCTCTTCGCTTCCCGTGATGCCTCTTTACGGCTTCCATGAGGCAGATGTCTTTGTTGAGATGCCGGGGCCGGCGCTGAGGCAGCAGAACTTCATGGGCCTCAGGAAATGCAGCATTACCGTTATTCCCGTTATAACGATTGACGAGAAAGGCATCTCTCCTTTCCGGGGCTTTATTGCTGAGTGGGCCCGGCAGGGCGGAGAGGCAGTGCGCGTGAGAATGAAGGGGAGCCCCGGAAGAGGAAGGGCCCTGGCCTCCCTTTATCTTCAGTGCTTTGAGTGGCTCAGGGAGAGGGGGATCCGTGAAATCAGCCTTGGCAGGAGGCTCCATGCCCTTGTTGCGGGTCTCCCCATCGCCGCCTCCTGCGCTCTTTACGGGGGGCAGCTCTCTTTCGCCCCCGGCGGGGAGGTCTCGAGGTGCCCCTTCATGAGCGATCCTCCTTTCCTGCCTCCCCTTCCTCTCGAACACAGCGAGTGCCGGCGCTGCCCCGCCCTGGGGATATGCGGCGGCCTCTGCCTCGCCGGTCCCGGTGAAAAGGCCCCGGGGAAGGGCACTTTCCAGTGCGATTTCCTGGAAGGCCTCGTCGAGGCCGTCATGGAAAGAATCCTGGCGGGGGATTCCAGGGGAGGAAATGCCGATGGCCTTTGACAGCGCTGAATTCACCCTTGCCGGATATCAGGAGTGCCGCGATCTGCTGGGGCGGGCGCCCTGGGCTTACGGAGAGGAGAGCCTCAGGGGCGCCGTTCTGGAAGAGGCTCTTTTAGAGCCCTCTCCCTTTGCCTTTCTTTTCAAGGGCAAAGGCTATCATGCACTCTATCACTCCCTTACCCTCAGGAAGCTCTATGGCGACAGGCAGCTTGCGGCCTGTCTTTCCCCTCCTCATCGGCCCCGGATGCTGGGAGAATACCTCACCCTGCTCAGGAGCGCCGAAAGCTCCGATCCCTTCGGGACGGCGGGTCTTCTTATCGAGAATGGCTTCCTTGTGCCTGCCGGGGGGAGGGAGAGTGATCTCCTTGCCGCCTGGAGGCACAATCCCCGCTTTCTCTCACCCGCCATAAGCCTCATGTATCTTCTCTCCACCAACGACTGCAACCTGAGGTGCCGTTACTGCTCGGTGGAGAGCAAGCAGAGGAAGCCCACCTCATTCCCGTTCAGCTTCATGGATCCTGCCACTGCCCGTGCCGGGATTGACCTCTTTGCCGGCCTTCTCCCTGCAGGCGTTCTGGAGCCGAAAGTCATATACTACGGCGGCGAGCCCTTTCTCAACAGGGAGACTTTTCTGGCTTCACTTGCCTACATAAGAGAGAGGGAGCGCCAGGGAGCCTTTCAGGACCGGCCTGTCGAGGTCTCGATAGTGAGCAACGGCACCCTTATTGATGAGGACCTGGCCAGGGAGCTGAAGCGCTTTTCCGTAAACGTCTCGGTCTCCCTTGACGGCATGGCGCGCCATCACGATGCCATGAGAGTTTACCGCGACGGGAGAGGATCGTGGGAGGACGCAGTGAGGGGGTACAGGCTCATCGTGAAGCACCTTGGCCGCTGCGGCATCTCATGCACCCTTGGGCCCCATAACTACAGGGACGCCGAGGAGATAGCCGAGTATTTCGCCACACGCCTTGAGTGCCGGGGCCTGGGCTTCAACATTCTCAAGGGCCTTCCTCCCGGCAATGACCTGGAAGTGCCGGCTTCGGAGGTGACAGAGGAGATAATCAGGGCCTTCAAGGTTTTAAGGCGCTTCGGCATCTATGAAGACCGTATCATGCGCAAAGTGAAGTCCTTTGTCAACGAGGAGCCCTGGGTCCACGACTGCGGCGGTTACGGAGGCCAGATTGCCCTCTGCGCCGACGGCTTCCTCGGCCCCTGCCAGATAGCTGCCGATGATCACCGCTTTCTCTGGGGCCACGTGAGCGAGAAAGACATCGGCAGCCGCATTCTCCATGGCGAGCTTACAGGATGCTGGGCAAGAAGGACGCCGCTTTTGATGGAGCAGTGCCGGGACTGCGTGGGGCTCGGCATATGCGGCGGCGGCTGTGCCGACGAGGCGGCCGTCAAGCATGGCGACATCTATGCTCTTGACGAGGCTTTCTGCAGCCACTGCAAAACCTTGATCGCATGGATGATGGACGATCTTGCCGCGCAGCTTTTTCCGCGCCGGGAAGCACAAGGTGTGCATCTTCCGGTAAGAAAGGCGTCGCTCACAGGCTCCGCGGGGCATTGTCCTTCCTGCGGGTAATCACCAGGTCATCAAGGTAAAAGCGGCTCTCGAACTGCATACCCTTGAGGCCGCTCACGTCGGCGAAAAGGACCTTGGGAGAGAGCTGATCGATATCGAGCATCCCGTTTTCATCCTTTGAGGAGCGGTTCAGCACGAAGGATTCGGGCAGGGCGGATATCTGCTTCCATTCGCCGGGCTTCAAGCTGAAGACGTAGAGATACGATGAGCCGTCATCCTCCTCGAGGCCCACGGTAAGCTCCGCCTCGTGTTCCGAGTAGCACCAGAATTCAATCTTTGACAGATATTTCAGGGTGGGAACAAATCTCACGATACCGGTGAAGCCCCCCGGCGTGGCGCGGTAGGCATAGCAGAGGCACCCTGAAGCCTTTCCATCCCTCGGGGGACCCGGCACGCGGGTGACGGTGCCGAGGGGAGACCCCATGGGCACCCACCCCGAGACCGATTTATCGAAATCGTAGTGGTACATGAGCCTGTCCTGGAGGCTCTGGCTGAGCGTGAAAAGGATCACTGTGCCGATGACGACGATGGCGAAGCCCGCAATGGCGAGCATGAGGCTTTTTTTCTTTCTCTTCCTGGCGAGAGCTTCATAGGCATCAATAGCCCTGTGATCTTTGATGGCGGCCGATGGGTCCGCCGTGGCCTTTGGTGCTGCCGGGACTTCTTTCGCTGCCGGGGTTTCAGGTGCTGCCGGGGCCACCGGCGAATCACCGGGGCTTTCACTGCCCCCGGGTTGATCCTGCATAGGTTCTTTTGGTTCCATATCCCACCTCCCTCACAGTATTTCACCCTTACCCGTGCCGGTTCCTTCCCGCCGGCGGGTGGCACTTTTCTGCCGCCCTGCATCATGAGGCTCCTTGACGGGAAATTTACATTTCTTTTACTTTTGCCCCCTTGAGGGGTGCCCCTGCTTCATGGTATAGTTGAAAATGGCAGAAAGCGGCAGGAGGTTTCTTTATGGACAGAATTGGCACCGCAGGCGGCCAGGGCTATCATCCCGTCGCCTCTTCACAGGGCAAGGCGCATCATGAGGATCCCTGCCGGGAATCTGACAGAATTGAGCTTTCAGGTGAAAGGTGCGCCCGGGTCGAGGCCGATGAAGCTCTTCTCGAAAAGGCCATAGCACGGCTTCCCAAGGTGGATATACACCGCCATCTCGACGGCGCCATAAGGCCCCAGACCATCCTCAGGGTGGCCGGGAAATACGGGATTCCCCTCCCTGCCCACACGGCGGAGACCCTCAAGCCCTATGTCTGCGTCACCGACAAGGACAAGACCCTCACTGACTTTCTTAAGAAATTTGACATCATAAGCCAGCTCTTTGTGACGCCCGAGGCGGTAAAGGATATAAGCAGGCAGTGCGTGCTTGATGCGAAGGAGGAGAACATCAAGGCCATGGAGCTCCGCTTCTCGCCCGAGATCATGGCGGCCCCGGCAGGCCTTGATCTGCGGGAGGTCATGGATGCCGTCATTGAAGGGGTGCGTGAAGGTGAGAAGGAAACAGGAATAGTGGTGAGCCTCACCTCTGTAATCCCGCGCCATGGCGGCGTCATCAACGCGAAAATGATGGAGGATCTTACCGAAGAGTATGTAAAGAAGGGCGCCCTTCAGTGGGAGAAGGAGTCCTCGGGCGGCCTCTCCGCTCCGTCAGGCTTCGGGAAGTTCACCAGCCTCGACCTGGCCTGTGATGAATCCAAGTTTCCCGCCGATCCCTATGCCCCTGTCTTTGCCGAATCGGCACAGGAAGGCATCCACCGCACCCTCCATGCCGGAGAGGCCCGGGGTGCCGAGAGCGTCAGGGTGGCGCTCCACGAGTGCCAGGCTGAGCGCATCGGCCATGGCGTGAGGGTTTTTGAAGACCCGGAGCTCACGCGGGAGATCGTGGAAAAGGGGATTCCCCTTGAGATGTGCCCCACGAGCAACGTGCAGACCGGCGCAGTCTCCTCCCTTGCCGGCCATCCCCTCAAGAAGTTCTATGACATGGGCGGCAAGGCCACCATCAATACCGACGATCCCGCCGTGTGCGACACCGATCTGAACAAGGAGTACCTGAAAGCCATAAAGGATATGGGGTGCTCTCTCCGCGATGTGGAAAATATGATTGTCTACGCCATCGATGCCATGTTCCTGCCGCCGGCCCTCAAGGGCATTCTCCACAGGGAGATTGTGAAGGAGATAAACCTCGTCAACAGCAGGCTCTGATACCCTGCTCCCTAGGTGATCAATGAGAGCTTCGCGCTGAAATCCCTTACCGCTTTTTCCGTAAAAGGTGACTGGCACATCTCCCTTATCACCGCGAGAGGGAGGGTGAGGCACCGCACGCCTGCCATGAGCAGGTGGTGAACATCGGCGGCATTTTTCACCGAGGCTACAAGGAGCTCTCCCCTGGTGCCCGCCGTGAGTGACAGAAGGTCCCCTATTCTCTCGAGCCCCTGGTGCCCCTGGGTCTCCATCCTGGAATAATAAGGGATTACATACCGGGTGCCTCCCAGGAGGGCAAGGTATGCCTGCGTGCTTGTATGGACGGCAGTCGCCGCCGTGGCGATGCCATCAGTTTCAAGCATGCCGAGGGCCCTCAGCCCTTCTTCTGTCGCAGGGATCTTGATGATGCAACGGGCTTTCAGTGCCTCATGGATATGCCGCGCTTCCTTTATGATTCCTGCTGCATCGTCTGCCAGGGTCTGCACAAAAAGATGGCCATTCACGAGGGAGCGGACCTTTTCAAGAAAGGCCAGGAGCTCCTCAATAGTGACCTTTTCCTTCCCCAGGGCTTTCCCGATGAGGGCGGGGTTGGTAGTGGCTCCGGCAATGAAGGGCATTGCCGCAGAGGTGCGCAGCTCCTCGAAGTCGGCTGAGTCTATGCAGAGCATCATGGCCTCTTCACCGTCCATCGGTTTTTCCGCGGCCACAGGGCGAGGGAGGGTTCAGGTAAAGGGACATGTTCCTGTAGAAGAGCGTGAGGTACCCCATGAGCCTCGCCAGGGCCACTCTCCCCTCGTCAATGCAGGTCTGGAATTTCTGCTGCGTCGTTGACTCCCTGATGATTTTACTCATCGCATGGATGTGGATGTCCATGACGTCCCGGGGGCCCGCTCTGTACATCCCCAGGCAGTCACCGAGCTCCCTGAGCTTGGAGGCAACGTTGTGATCGAGCCTGTAGAAGCGCTCGTCCATGGCAAGCCGCACCGAGGCCTCGTATTCGTTCACCAGCTCTTCGAAGGGCCCCGGGAGGGCCTCGGAGAGATCGGCAATCCCCAAGACCCTGGAGGCGATGCATCTGTGGTGCAGCGAGGAAAGGCGCTCAAGCCCCTGGAGCTCATGCTCCCGGGCTTCTTTTTCTATGGTCTCTTCATGCTCCCTGCTGAGGCTCTGCAGGAGGGTGACGCGCTTTATCACATGCCTTAAGAGGACGCCTGTGAGGTTTTTCTTGATGCAGAAGTCCCGGGCACCTGCCTTGAGAGCTGCGAGGGCTGTCTCATTCTGGTCGCTCTCCATGAGGATCACCACCGGATGCCGGGGGCAGGCTTCCCTCAGCTTTTCCAGGGCCGGCACCCCTGATATGCCAGGAAGGAGGAAGTCCATTATTATGACATCACATGGCTCGCTCCTGAGGTGCTGGAGGGCATCGTCAAACAGTCCCATGGAGGTGACCTTCATCACCTCCATGAGCATATCGGTTATCGACTCCACCGTCTCGGAGTCATGGGTGATAAGAAGGACAGAAGGCATAGTCTCTGACATGGCATTTCTCCTCTGTGTGGTGACTTGCGGTGTCGCCAGTCCCGGGGCCCACCTTTCACTTAAAGTTCTGGCAGGACCTTGCCTTTTCCTCCCCGGGGCGAGGTGCCTGTCAGGATGATACCGGGCTTCCGCATTTTTTGCAGAACCGGGCCTGAGCGGTGAGGAGGGCTCCGCAGGCAATGCAGTAAGCTCTTTCTGCCCCTTCAGGCGCGATGGGCTTGCCGCAGTGCCTGCAGAATAAAGCGCCCTGAGTAAGGCTACCCCCGCACTGGCGGCAGAAGCGCTCACCATGTACAGCGGGCGGACTGCAGGGAGCAATTGCCGGGGCCCCCGGAATCCCCGAGGAAGGGGCTGCGAGCCCCGCCATTACAAGGGAGAGCATTTCCCTGGCTTCCCCGCTCCCATGGACCCCGAGAGTGGAGTAAGAGGCATTTCCGCTTTTTCTGCTGCTGAGGGTCCAGAGGCCAGTGGCCATAAACACCGTAAGGCTTTCCTCTCCTCCGGGGCCGGTCTCTTCAAGGGGCCCTGCCCTGAAGGCCACGTCCCACCATGCCAGGCAGCGTATCGCCCAGAGGAAGGGGGATCTGGCAATATAGCGCTCAGTTTCCGCGCTCGTTTCCAGGGCAAGAAGCCCTTCACCCATGAAGGCAAGAAGGTACCCTTCCACGGCTTCGGTAGGTAAGGGCTCAGCAGGGAGTGCCTTCAGTGCCGTAAGCCCCGCTATCAGCGAGTGGCTGTTTCTTCCCTCAAGGGCGTCGGCTGCCTCGCCGGCGACTTCCTCACCGGTGAAGGAAAATACCTCGCGGGGCTCCCAGGCAGGTTCAGGCAATGGATATCTGTTACGGAATATATCGGCAATGGCAAAAAGGACCTTGAGGGCAGGTGAGGGGAGGCCGGGAAAGCTCCCCCGAGTGAGGGGAGGTCTTTCGATGGCTGAGACCGGCGCCATGAGCCAATCCAGGAGGGAATCGGCGGTGAATGGATAGGAGACCGTAAGGGAGCCGTCACCTTCCAGGGAGGCCATGGTGAGCACCGAGGGTTTTTCCCTGTGGGAGTAAACCCGGAAAAGGGCAGGCTCTCTCCTGTGGAAGCTCCGCCATATACCGAAGGAGGCTCCCGGCGAGGCCAATGCTTCAAGGTGCTCCCTGAGAAGGGCGTCGGCCTCGCTTCCGGTGCTTGTGCCAATGATTTCAAGGAGGGTTCTTGCCGGCGCATTCCGGGAGGCTCCCTCCAGGCCTGCGGGAAGCTTCAGACCGGCGATGCCGTAATGGGAGAGCAGGTGCGGAAGCTCTCCGGGCATGAGCCAGAGGCTCTCGAAGGGAGGAAGGGCATTTCTTGTCTTTCTCACTGCTGCTCCTTGTCATCCTGATACCCCTGATCGTGCCATGTGAGGGGACTTTCAGGGGGCGTCGACGGGCCCGGTGAGGGACTCCCTTTCTGCGCTATCTTGAGGGTTCCCATTAAATCTCCCGAGTCTTTTGCGGCGGCGTCAATATCCCTGTAGCCTGCCTCGTTGAGCTTCCTGTTGAACTCTGCGATCTTTTCGGGTGTGGCGTTCAGGTTTGAATAGTCATCGGCGCCCGGCACTTTTTTCCCGTCACCGTCCACGAGGAGCTCCATGGCCTTCTTGAGCCTCGGGGGGACGTCTTTTACGTTGTAGCCCATTTTCTTGTAAGCATTGGCAAGTTTCTGGAGGGTGCTCACGCTCTTCTGGAGCTGGGCGATTTTCTCGGGCGGTGTCTTTGCCTCCAGCACTTTCGTATGGTACATCCTCCCGAGATCCTCTGGATCCTTGAGGGCGGCCTTGCCGTCTTTCACATCCTGAATGGGCGACTTCTGCTGCCCTGTATCCGCGTCGGTCTCGGTGGCGACTTTCTTCCCCGTCGCGGGGTCGATGTGCTCCGTGGCATAGTCGGTGCTTGACTCGTTGTGGTGGCGGTCCGTGGGCATCTGGTTCAGCCCGTCGGCATCGAGGCCCCGATCCTTGTACCACTGCCGGGAATGCTGCTCCCAGTTTTTCAGAGGGACTTCGTACCATTTGCCGTCGGCGCTGTTGTAATACTGAAGGCGGTAATCCCTGTCGGTGTTGACGCTGCTCTCTTTGCTGCCGGGGGTGCGGAAGTCGTCAACTCTCAGGGTCTTGTCCTTCATCCCGGGGACATTATCGCGGGCCCAGTTCTTCAGGTCACTGTCATGCTTGTCATAAAACTCTTTTTTCAATGTCTCGTTATAGGCTTTCTGCAGGTATTCGGGCCCTTCCTTGAGGGTGCGTACCTTCTGGGGATCGGACTGGATGTCCAGGACTTCCTTGGGGTCCATGCGGTCGGTGCCCTTGGGGTATTTCTTTTCAAGCCCGTCAAGGAACTCTTTGGCCGGCCCGTCGGGTTTCTTGCCGCCGTCATCCTCAGGCTTCTTCTTGCTGCCGTCGTCCTTGGGCTTTTTGCCGGCGTCATCGCCGTCTTTAGGCTTCTTGCCGCCGTCGTCGCCGGGCTCGCCGCCTTCCTCGACCTTGACGCCGTTCTGCCGAAGCTTTCCCCCCAGCCATGTGACAAGGGCCTCTTCCGTGGCGGTCCTTGCCGCGTTCCGGGCTGCCTCCACCAGGGACTGGCCTTTGTAGATGTTTTTCAGGAAATGGTAGGTGCAGAAGACTGCCCAGGCCTTGTGGGGTGATTTCACATATTTTCTTATGGTCTCGATATTCACGACGGTCCCTTCGGCAAGGGAGATGCCCATGTCGGTGAGCATGGAAAGGCTGAAGTTGCTGTTCACCCATGATTCGACAGAGTCGCCGTTGTTATAAGCCACGACGGCGGAGATGAAGAGGGACTTCATATACGAGGCGAACATGGCTGCCACGGGGCCCATGTAGGTTGACGCCAATGCCTGGAAGGCCAGGTCGCCTCCCCACTCGGCGATATTGAGCACCGTGGTGATCCTTGTGGCCCATTTATCAACGTCTTCGTAGCCTTTCAGGCCGTCAGCCTCAATCAGGAGGCAGGCGATGTTGAATATCCTCCTCCTGAGCTCCACGAGGCCTTCAGCGCCGAGAAGCTGTGCTTTTTTTTCAAGGATCCTGTGGAAGTCTGGTCGGTAGCTCTCGGGAACATACTTGTCTATGATTGTCCTTGTGTTCTCAAGCTCCCGCAGCCAGTCATCGCTTCCCGGCCCGTTGTAGATGGGTATCATCGTGACCTCGAGGTTCTCGACATATCTGAGGCCCTCGCCAGACGTCGATGCCGTCACCTTGTAAGTGGCCTTCAGTTTTCTCTCCTCGGCAGGCACCTCCTTTATCGTATTCACCTTGTAGCCGGCTCTCTCTTCGTTGCAGTCGGCGTCCCAGCACTCAAAGGCCAGGAAGGTGAAATAGTTCCTCGTTTTTTTATCGGTAGCTTCGTCAATTTCAAAGATAAGATGCCTGCTTGCCTTCACGTCGTTTACGATGCCTTTCCCCTGCACGGGCACCATCACTGCAGCATAAAGGGTCTTGAAGCTTTTCCCGTTACCGGTGATGGTGAAGGAGGGGGGATCGAGGACGATGCCCGTACGGGCAAGGCTCACCCTCAATTCTTCCTCGAGCACGAAGCCCTCTCTCTCGGCCTTCACGGTGAGGTAATAGTCCTGGCGGGCCTCGCCGGGCGAAGGCTCTTTCAGGGCCTTCAGCAGCACGCGGGCCCTGTTCTGGTCAATTACCTCCACCTCCACGGAGAGCGCTTCCGGTGAAGCCGTCTCGGCGCTGAACTCCCATTTTCCCGCGCCGGGATTCTCCACCGCGATTTTCACCTCGGTGGGGCCGGGGGCGCCGAAGATCACATTGGGCCTCAGGGGAGCCGCCTTGAGGACCGGGAGGGGGAGGAGCTTTACGGTATGCGCTGCCGCCAGGATGCTGTCGCCGTCCCTGGCGGTGATGGAGATTGACACCGAGGGAGGGGGCGTCTGCTTCATGTCGCCGCCTGGAGGCGAGGCCATGCAATAGACACCCTTGTAGCCCACCGTGTCGGTCCTGGGCCCGAGAATGCACCAGTCCGCATGGGGGCCTGTTTTTTCAAAGTGCAGGGTGGCGAGGATAGCTTCGTACTTCTCCGGCGGGCTCTCGTCGGGAAGCTCGGGGCGGGCCCAGACCCAGAGGGTGTCTTTCCCGTCAGGGACGAGGGCGCCTTTTCCCTCGGGCTGTGTGCTCACCACCAGCCTCCCCTGGGTGGAAGGCATGAGGATGATGGTTTTCTGCGCCGCGCGGGGACCCGCAGGGGTCACGCATGATGCGGTGACCCCTGCGGAGAAGGGGCCTTTCCCTTTCACCTCGCCTGGCATGAGGGCCGTGGCGTAGGCCATCTGGTAGGTCCCCGTAAACTGCTGGCCTGAAAGGCGCACCCATGAGCCCTGGGCTCCCGAGAGCGTGAACGTGATGCTCGAGGTGAGGGCCGCCCAGGCCGGGTCCTGCGTATAGACCCATGCATAGATCCACGCGCCGGAGCGCCCGTCGGCTGCAATTGATGCCGGCATCACCTTCATGGCCACCTGGTAGGTGTAAAGGGGAGGCGGTTCCTCCGGGGGAGGAGACACAAGCGCCCCTATGGACGACCCTGTGGCGCCGATATCGGCCCTGCCGCGGAGGTGCGTGTTGACCTCAAGGTGGTGGCATGAGACATCGGGATGGGGTCTCCAGTAGAAGGCAGGAAGCTCCGTGACAGGAGCGATTTTATCCATCACCACGTAGCCGCCCGCATAAGCGCCGGCTACCCGTGCGAGAAGCTCCGCAAAGGAATAGGTGACGGCAGCGGCGGGCTGGGCTCCATCGGCCGAGGCGGCCATACGCCTGAAGAAGATCCTCCTGAGAATTGCCCGCACGATGAGGCCTGAGATCCTTGCAAGCAGGCCGGGCAGGAGGCCCATGATCACAAGAGACGAATAAGACACGGCATATCCCGCCATGGCGCCCCAGTAGTTGGGATCTTCCCATCCCTTCGCCCCGTACATGTCGGGCTTGAATAATTTCTGGATCAGATCTCCAATGCCATATATCACCCCGCATGCCATGCCCAGAAAGGGATTGAATCCGGACAGCGCCCCGATAAGAGGGTAAATTATGGGATCGGTGCCTATGTGGCCGAGATTCGTGATGCGCAGGCCGCGCCAGAGGACATAGATGAGCGAGAATGCGAGGAGAATCGGGTGGCGGCGCCTGAGGCTCTCGATTTCAAGGAGCCCATCGAGCCTGCGCAAGCCCGGAAAGACTTTCAGCGCAAAGGCTGCCGACTTCACCACCGGTGAGCAAAGGAATGATGCAAAGCGCACGGTATCAGCCCAGAAGGGCAGTTTTTCCAACGCACGCAATATGGAGGCCTGGATTTTTGCGATAAGCATAAGGAGCCTGCGCATCTGCTCTTTCCTCCCTTTTCCACGCTCACTGCTCCACTTCGGCAGGGCGCGGGGGGAGATCCTCTTTCTGTGCAGGGCTTCTTTTATGCTTCTTCGATGCTTGCCTCGATGATGCGCATGGAGACGCCGTGAGAGGTGACCTTTACGGGCTTTCCCGTCTCCGCGGACCTGGTGAGGGCCTCCAGCGCTGCTCTGTTGCTGCTTTCCACTGAATAAAAGGCGGCATTCCTCCTGAAGAGCACGGTGTGGCTTGCGCTCTCAGGCGGCGCCCATAGCTTTTTCACTCTGTCCACAAAAGTGATTGAGGGGTCGTCACTCATGGCTTCATCTCCTTGGGAGGCTGCCCGTTATTGAGGCGGGTGCAGCTTGTAGTATTTTTCCTTTTCAAAGGCCAGGACATCGGTGTAATCGCCGTTGGTGAGCCTGGCGTGCTCAATGTTGCTTTTGAAGCGCTCAGAAGAGAAGGGCGCGGGGCCTGAGGGCTCTCCCTTGCCGGGAGGCTCATAGACATCGGGATGGTTCACATCGACGTCGATGGGGAATTTCTTGTTCCACATGGCATCGACCCACTCCTTGGCCTTCATGGGGCGCTCCCTGTTCATTGAGGGATCGATGACGTAGCCTTCCACTTTCCCCGTGGCATCATCTTTCGCCATCACGAAAGGAGCCGTGTGATACCACCAGGAGCCTTTTGAGACCTTGTTCTGGGCTTTGAGGCGGCTCTGGGGATTGTCGAGCTCTTTTTCGTCCACCTTGGCGAAGAGCTTCCCCACGTTCACCCCGGCTTTCATAAGCCTGTCGGCGGCCACATGCCCCCTGGCGTAGCATCCCTCTCCGAGGAACTCCCAGGGAATGGACTTGTCGTCGCGGATCTGGCGGTAAAGATCATTGAGCTCCGAGGTCGTGGGGATTTTTCCCGCCATGGCCGCCCCTTCCATCTGGAGGTTCACGTCGGCCCTGGGGCCGAGCTCCTTCTTGAGGTCGGCCTGGAACTGCCTGAGCTGGGCAGGCGCTTCCTTGGCATTTTTTTCGCCGGCCTCAGGAGCGCCCCGGGAAAGTGCGGCTTCAGGGGCGGCGGCCGCTCCGGGCTTCAGGGCGCTTTTCCACGTGGAGGAAAAATCCGAAAGCGAGCCGTCCTGCTCCTTGGCGCCCTGCTTCTTCTCAGAGGCAAGCTCTTTTCCCGGGGAAAAAGATGCTCCCGGCTCCTTTTCATCAGTATCAGGCTTTTGCTGCTCCCCCGCAGGCGGGGCCTCCGGGGCTTTCCCCGGGGAGGTGTGCAGGTTCGGCAGATGCGCGGTTTCAGAGACATTCCTGTCAATAATGGCCATGGCACGCTCCTTTTTCCGGGTACCCCCGCGAAAAGCTTTTCATAGCGAGAAGAGGTATCTGCTGGGATTGAGGCTGCCGGGATAGTCTTCCTGCCACCCATTATACCACATTGCCGGGTTCTCCACAAATCCCCATCACTCGGACTTCAACGCCTCTATCGGATCTAATCGCGAGGCCTTAAGGGCAGGGAAGAAGCCGAAGATCACCCCCACGGCGACGGAGAAAGAGAGTGAGACAAGCACTGCCGAGAACGAGAACATGAGAGGCCACTTGTAAGCGGTCTCAATGGCGATGGTAATGAGGAAGCCCAGGGTGAGTCCTATGAGGCCGCCGACCATGCAGAGCACGACGGATTCAACAAGGAACTGCAGCATGATGTCTCTCCCTTTGGCCCCGATTGCCATTCTCACCCCGATTTCCCTGATTCTCTCCGTCACCGAGACCAGCATGATGTTCATGATGCCGATGCCGCCCACAATGAGTGAGATTGAGCTCACGAAAACAAGAAAGAGCGCAATCATCCCAAGGGATGCCTGTGCCGATTTCAGGAGCTCGAGAAGCGTCTTTATCTCAAAGACGTCGGCCCCGCTCTCGCTCTTCTTGTAGCGTTCGCGAAGGAGGCCGCGGATCTCGTCACATGCTGCTCCGATTGACAGGGTGCTCTGCGCGAGGACCTCAATAAAGCCCACGTAACGGCTCCCGTCAATATAGATTTTATAAGTGGTGGAGGGGATGAGGATCTTGTCTTCCGCCTCGGCGCCTCCCTTGGACTGCCCTTTCTCCTTGAGGACGCCTATGACGGTGAGGGGGACTCCCTTGACCCTTATGATTTTTCCCAGGGGATTCTCCCCCGGAAAGAGGTTCTCGGCGGATTTTTTCGCGATGACGCAGACCTTGTAGCTGTTGTCCACATCGCGGTCGGAAAAGAGCCTTCCCTCTTCTGTCTCGAGGTTTTCAATGGCGAAAAAAGTGTCCGACACGCCGTAGATGGTGGTATTCCAGTTCTGGTCACGGTACACGGCAAGGACAGGGGTGGTGGAGACGGGGCTCGCATAGAGCACTGAGGGGCATTCCTCCTGTATGGCCGTCACATCGTCGTATTGGAGGTACTTCCTCGTTCCCTGGATGCGCTGGATCCCCGTTCTGGCCTCCTGGCTGTTGTTGACATAGATGGTGTTGGTTCCCAGGTCTGCCCATTGCTTGTAAATGTTGTGCCTGGTGACCTCCCCCAGGGAGATCATGATGATGACTGAGCAGACGCCTATGATAATGCCCAGCATGGTGAGCAGCGACCGCATCTTGTTGACGAAGAGTGCCTGGAGGGCAATCTTGATGTTCAGCCAGAGCATGGGAACAAGGGCTCCTTACTTTTTTTCTTTCTCTTCTATTTTCCTGAGCTCTTCATTCGCATTGGAACGGACCGCCACGCGGGTGTCCTCCATGATCATCCCGTCGCGGAAGGCTATCACTCTCTTGGAAAACTGCGCCATCTCGGGGTCATGGGTGACCATCACCACAGTGATGCCGGTCTTTTCATTGAGCTGCTGGAGAATGCCCATGATCTCGAAGCTTACCCTTGTGTCAAGCGCCCCCGTGGGCTCATCGGCAAAGATGAGCGTGGGGCTGTTCACCAGGGCTCTTGCGATGGTTACTCTCTGCTGCTGTCCGCCCGAAAGCTGCTTTACGCTGAAGTGCATCCTCTCCCCGAGGCCCACCATTTCCAGCGCATCCGAGGCCCTCTTGAGCTGCTCCCTGCGGGTAAGGCTCTCTTCACGGTAAAGGAGGGGAAGTATGACGTTTTCCCGCACGGAGATCCTGGGCAGAAGGTTGTAGTTCTGGAACACGAAGCCGATCTTCTTGTTTCTGATCGTGGCCAGGGCATCCTTGCTCAAGGTGGAAACGTCACTGTCGTCAAGGTAGTATTTCCCGCTCGTGGGCCTGTCAAGGCATCCCAGGATGTTCATCAGGGATGTTTTCCCCGAGCCTGAAGGGCCCATGATGGAGACAAAGTCGCCTTTTTCCACGGAAAGAAAGAGATCCCTCACGGCGAGGACTTCGATGTCGCCCATCCTGAAAGTCTTGGTGAGGTGTTCTGTCCTGATAACGGCCATGGCTATTTATAGGTGCCTTCCGGCGCCTTTGAATCCTGCCTGGCGCCTGTGATGAGGGAGTCGCCCTCCTTCAGGGATCCGGCCGTCATCTCTACGAACTTTCTGTCCCCCTGGCCCAGCTCGATTTTTTCAGGCCTTGGCTTGTTGTCACTCCCAAGGACCCAGACCTCGCGGGACGTCTTTCCTCCTTTTTCGCCTTCCTGTGCAGCTTCCTGGCTCTTTTTCACGTAACCTGCGGGGTAGGGAAAATTGGCGATGCTGTCAGGCTTGAAGCGCAGGGCGCTCGCGGGCACTTTTATCACGTCATCGACCTGGCTTGTGTGGATATTGACGGTGGCCGTCATGCCCGGCTTGAGCTTCAGGTCCCTGTTGTCGGTTCTTATGATGACCTGGTACGTCACGACGCCTTGGTTGGACTTGGATGAGCGCACCTGGAAGACTTTCCCGGAAAAATTCTCGAACTGGTAAGCCTCCACGGTGAACTGCACCTTCTGCCCGAGCTTCACCCTGGCGATGTCGGCCTCATCGACATCGGCGTTGATCTGCATCTGCCTCAGGTCCCTGGCGATGGTGAGGAGCTTGGGTGTCTGGAATGAAGCCTGCACTGTCTGCCCCGCTTCCACCTCCTTGGAAATGACGATGCCGTCAATAGGCGAGCGTATGGTGCAGTAGTCCAGGTTTATCTGCGATTCTTTGAGGGCTGCCTGGGCGCTCTGCACTTTGGCAGCCGCCGATTCCGCCTGGGCCTTCGATGAGGCTGCCTGGGCCTCCTGTGACAATTTCTTCGCCTCCTGGGTCCTGAACTTCGAGAGGGAGAGCTCCAGTGAGGCCTTCGCCGAGTCGATGCTGTCCAGGGCATTTTTGTAGCGGGCCTGGGAGGCGTCGTAGCTTGCCTTGTCCATGGAGTAGTCGGTCTCCATTTTCTCCTTGTCAGTCTGTGAAGTGTAGTTCTTTGCATAGAGAGCCCTGTAGCGGTTCTGCTGGGCAAGGGAGTTCTTCATTTTCGCCTGGGCGCTCTCGACCTCGGCTTTTTTCGAGCGCTCTTCATCCCTGGCCTTCAGGATCGCTATCTCGGAGCTCTTCACATCGCTCCTGGCCGTCTCAATCTCGTGGGAGGCCACTGTCACGTTGAGAAGGGCGTTCTCATAGCCTGAGAGGGCCTGGGAATAGTTCGCCTGGGCCTGTCTGAGGTCTGCCGTTCCAAGCGTCACTTTGCTCCGGTAGATGGAGGTGTCAATCATGGCGATGGGCTGCCCCTTTTTTACACGGCTGTTGTAATCCACATAGAGGGCCGTGATTTTCCCGGAGACCTGTGCTCCGATGTCCACTTTGGTGACCGGCTGGAGCTCCCCCGTGGTGGAGACCTGGGTGATGATGGAGCCCTTCGTGACCTTCGCCGTGAGGTACTCGATTTTCCCCTTTGATTTATTCATCTGGCTGATGATAAAGTAGGCGGCTGCCCCGAGAAAGAGCACCACCACCAGGATTATCAGTTTTTTCTTCATGGGTACCTTCCCGTTTCCTCTTGATCGTTCACTGGTCCCTGAAAAGGCCCAGGGCCTTTTCCAGCTTTGCCTTCGCTATCTGGTAATCGGTGAGGGCCGATATGGAATCAGTCTTAGCTCCCGTGAGGGAGACCCTCGCGTCGTTGAATTCAATGCCTGTCCCCAGGCCTACTTCGTAGCGCCCCTTTGCCAGGTCATAGTTTTCCACGGCCTGGGCGAGCGACTTTTCGGTGACAGCCACCCGTTCTTCGGCATCCCTGAGGGAGAGGACGGCCTGCTCCACTTCAAGGCGGATATCCTGGAGCTTCGATGCCCTCTGTGCTTCAAGCACATGGATGTTCCCCTCGGCCTCCATGGCAAGGGCGCTCGCATTGTGGCCGTCAAAGAGCGTGAAATTGAGCTGGACTCCGTAATAGTAGTTGTAAGGGAGGGGCAGCTGGCTGCCGTTCCAGTTGTAATTCGCGATGCCCGAGAGTGCCGGCAGGTTCTGCACCTTGGCCGCCTTCCCTTTTGCCCGGTAGCTCTTGATGCTGGATATGAACTTCTTCAGCTCGGGCCTCTGGTTTTCCGCTTCGCCGAATGCCTCATTCAGATCTATCTCGATCTTCTCCACGCTGAGCGGATCCTCCGGGTCATGGCGCACCTCGTTTTTTATTCCCATCTTGTTGTAGAGCGTGGCGAGCGATGTCTTCCATGAACTCTCCGCCTTGATGAGATCGAGCCGGGCCTTGGCGAGATCCACTTCGGCCTTGGTGACATCTATTTTTGATTTTGTGCCTTCTTTGAAGAAGGCCCGGGCCTGGTCGAGATGCTCCTGCTGCTGCCCGACGGCCTCGGCTTTCGCCTCGAGGGTCTTCTTTGCCGCGACGGCCTGGTAAAAAGCCTGCCTTACGTTGAAGACAATCTCAAGGCGCTTCGTGAGCAGATCATACTCGGAAGCATTGAGGTTTTCTTTCGCCGACAGCACGTTGGAAGAGGTCTTGCCGAAATCGTAGAGGAGCTGGTTGGCGGTGATGCCGCCGTTATAGTAGTCATAAATCGCCAGTGAGCTGGGATTGAGAGCGGGGATATCGGTGCCGATGGTACTGGGGGTTAGTGACGAGGGGCTGAACACCCCCTGGCCCGTCTGCGCGGTCTGATGGTAAAGAGTTGACATCGACGTGATCTGGGGGTACCATTGGCTCAGGGACTGTGCCACTTTTGTCCGGGCGATCTCAACATACCCCTCTGCCGCCCGGAGATCGGGGTGGTGTCCCAGGGCTGTCTTCACGCATTCTGTCACGGTGAGCACGGCATTATCCTCTGCCTTCGCGGGGACTGGCCCAAGGCAGAAGCACAGCACGCAGATAATAATGAGAGCACGCATTTTCACGCCTATGACGATCCCACCCGGTCATGATAAATCTCCCCGAATTTCTGTGCCCTGCGAAATTCTCCTCCTTGGTAAGCATGAAGCCATGGGCTGAACCCCAGCCATGCACATTTTCCGGCACCCATGGAGCCTGTTCCCTTGAAAGGCTGCACAAAATTGTAACAAAAACCTCAGTGAATTTAAAGTGCTGTTCATCGCCATGCAATATGGAGCTGTTAGACTGATAGTGAGCACAAGAGAGAGGAGAGAGCACAATGACACTCACGGGAGATCTTATGGCAATGGCGGCCATCACGGCCCCCTCGATTGGGAGGTTTCTTCAGAACATGCAGCATGTGGGCCTTGGGAGGCAGTTTTTGAAAAGAGCTGACCAGGAAAAGGCAGGCGAGGATGACTATGAGATAGTGTGGGATGCCTTTGAGAGCCGCAGAGAGGAGTGCCTCCCGGGGGAAGGCAGGCCCGCGGCGGAAACCCGTCAGGAAGGAGTTGAGCAGGTCCCTGCCGGGAAGCCGTCTTTGCCTCAGGAGACTGTACCGGCCGGCAGAGAAATGGCAGCACCAGTCCTGGAAGAAAGGGATGCTGATAAGGTGGCGCATAATGAATGGCTGATCGCCGGGGGGAGCCGCTCTCCCTCCATTATGGCGAAAAAGGCCGATGTGCCTGACCCCGGGGATATGGCCGTCATCAACGAGGCGGCCCGCCAGAAGCACCTTGTCAAGCTCCTCACCATCCTTTATGACCTCAACACCGAGATTACCCTGATGATAGCCGAGTCAGCGGCAAAAAGGTTCAAGGTCATGATGAAGATTGCCGACAAGTGGGCTTCGGCCCTGGGAGGCTCGGACTGAATTTCCCGCAGCCGGCTCATTCCCTCAGGAAGGAGAACCTGACATGGCGCGCCGTGACCTTCATTGAGGGAGGGAAGAGGGTGCTGCGCACCTTGCCTTCGGGATCGCACCAGATGGTCTTTATCTCGGGGCACTCGATGAGGCAGGGAATCTTGTGCGTCACAGCCACTTTCCTTACATACTCTATGGCCTCCTCCTCGGTTTCCGAGGGGGGGATTTTGCAGGTCTGGGGAGCTATAGGGGAGCGGCAGATGACAAAGACGGCCGGTACGGGCCTTTTCTCGACGATGCGCTGAAACTCTTTCCTGTCGAGGTTCAGGGTGGTCTCCAGGATATCCATGTCCACCTTGAGGGCCTTGAGAAATTTCATGGGTATGGGATCCCGGAGCGTGAGCCAGTCCCTCATCTTGTGGTGAAATCTCCTCGGGCTTTTGTACCCGCAGGCCGTGTGGAGGGATACTCCGACCTTGTGCTGCTCAAGAAGCTGGTGCTCCAGATAGTTATAGACATTCTCGTAGCGCCGGTAGCCTTCGATCCTGTTATCGTAGCACCAGCCGCAGAACATGG
Organism: Candidatus Eremiobacterota bacterium; assembly: GCA_031082125.1. Taxonomy (NCBI): domain Bacteria; kingdom Bacillati; phylum Vulcanimicrobiota; species Vulcanimicrobiota bacterium. Next base: position 66,847 of record JAVHLM010000008.1, on the reverse strand, counting down.
ACTCCATGAAGCGGTGGTAGTCAATTTTATCTTCCATGGCGCCTCCTCTCACTCAGCGAGATAGAATCCCCTGTCCGTCTTGCGGTAGGATTTGAATACCAGGCCCGACCAGATGCCGACGATATCGAAATAACTCCTGCCCTTGCAGATGACTTTTCTCACCTTGAAAAAGGCAAAGGTATCATTTCAATATTCTTTGGCCCCCGCCGCCTTCCTCTTTGAAGCAAGCACACTGAAGCCCGGAGAGGTTTTTGGAGGATAGGAACTTAGATCCCGGCGCCCCCCGGCCTCAGAAGATAGTATACAAGAAATTTCGGGAAAAGTCTGGAAATTTTCCGGCGGAGGGCGGTGAAAAGGGATCAAAAAGAGAAGAATTTCGGGAATCGGTGCGTCAGTGCGAGGAAAAAGACTGGAGAGCGAGCTGAAACTCCCTGTCCTGTAAGCGCAGAACCAGAGCCCTTACTACCCTTATTTCTTCAGTTGAGGATAATTTCTTCAGTTACAGCGGACGAGTTCTCCCGGGCCTCCCGCTTCCGCCGGCGATAAGGCGCCAGAGGTCTCCGGTCCACTTCAAAAGGGAGAAACTGCGGCAGCCACGAACCGCCGCTTGTCAGTCCTTCACGTCAATGCAACGTTGTGTTTGGAGCTTTTCCTGCCATTGCCTGTGCTCAGCTCAAGAGAAAAAACCTCGTGAGCTTGCTCAGACTTTGGTAAAATAATACATACTCATGCTTCAGGACAGTGTATGATTATCTCAGGAGAATAAAAGGGTGTGATGAAGATGTTCCGCTTCGAGCCAGTTGAACCGGAAAGACGCACGAGTGCAAGAAGAGGCGAAAGGGGTGCTCCCCTGCCCCCCCGGAGTCAAAGCTCAAGTATGATGGATGAATTTACGGGAAGAGTCATTGATTATGCGGCAAGACAATTGGTTTCAGGCATTGCAAGAGCCACATGCCGCCTATGCGAGGATATGAAGAAAAACAACCCCCGGTGGATAAGAGAGCAGATATACCGGATAGCAAGGGAGAACAGAGGCGAGATCACCCTGGCACGTGCCGTATCGGAGCTCTCCATAAAAGAAACCAAGGTTATTGAAGTGCTCCTGCACCTGGTGCACGAAAAGGCATGCTCAATAGAATATATGGATGGCTACCTGTATGTCTTTCCCGCATTGAAAGCCAGAACTGATTTGATGGTATGCGAGTATTGCAATTCCACATTCAATTCTGGAGCACAGGGGAGCCTGTGCAGCAATTGCGGGGCTGTCCTGAACAAAGCCTCCACCTTCTGACAGGTCCCTGAAGCAAAAGCGGAGTGTTTTCTCCAGGGGAATATGGAAAAAGGAGGCTTGTAAGTTTTTAGTGTCCTGAAGGTGCTGATTCGGGAAATGGCGGTAGTTTCCCTGTTTTGATGTATTCCGCAAGATTATCATAGAGGGCATCAATAGTGAGCCGGATGGTGTCGAAATGTCTGCCTTATGTTCCTCCTGCTCGAGTTCAGAAAGCTTCGCCTGGAGGCGCTGTCTCTCTTCAATCTCTTTCTGAAGGCTCTGCGCAAGCTCAAGAAGCTTGAAAACAACAGCTTCAGGACCTTGCTTATGGATGGCGAGAGCTTCTTTCTCTGTCAGAACACTTCCAAACGCGCCAAGGGTCACCATGTAAGTAGTATCCTTGACGGATAGGAAAAGCCTTCTGATTTCGGAAAAAGCTTTAGATGGCTAAAAACTTGCCCCTATGTATCAGACCGGTGTGGCTTGGCAAAAAAAATTCCGGGCAAGCCGGTGGCCGGGAGCGGCTCATTGAGACAGCGGGAAGAGTGCCTGAAGGCCCCGTAGATGGCGCCTGATGGCAGGGAAGGTCATTTTTGCCCCCCTTTCCATATTTCAGCCTTCCTGGTGGCATCCTGCAATGTGCTTCTATCCTCTCTGTGAATGGGTTTTACGAGGTCAACCTGTTTGATTTTCCCTTTGTAATATGGTATGATTATTTTATGGATACGTTTGATGCCTCAATCATTCACTCGACTTTCCTGCCAGATGAAGAGGAGCTTCTTCATCTCGCTGATCCTTTTTCGTCTCAGGATTATGATGACATGCTTCTTCTGCCGGAGCCTTATGAGATTCCTTCGGGAACCTCATGCAGGCCCGAGCACCTGATCAAGATCACCAGGGAGGGCCTCATTCCCGAAGCGGAAAAGCTTTCGGAGGACGTGTCCTTCGGCTCCATCGACAGGGATGAGCGGGCATCTCAAATCGATTTCACCCTCTGTGAGGCAGTCAGAGGCCGCCTGGCACTGGATCTTGTGCTTGGCGGCCTTCTCGTTACTCTGAAATCGAAAGGAGTTGATCAGTTGGGATACCGCTCCATGGGGACTTTCGCCACGGAGCATCTCTCTTTCTCGGGGCGCACCGCGTCGGAGCTGATGCACAACTTCGAGCTTCTCAAGTCGCTCCCCCTCACCCGGGAAGCCTATCTCCAGGGAAAAATCGCCAAGAGCGCCCTCAGGCACCTCTCGAGGGTCGCCACCCCTGAGAACGAGGGGGAGTGGGCCGCTCTTGCCGAGAGCATGCCGCTTTCCCGCTTCGAGCGTGAGGTGAAGAGGGCACTCGTGGAAGGAAAGGCCGGATCAGTGACCCCTTCCGGCAGCAGCATGGCGGGCAGGCGAGCCTCCGGGTGCGGTGAGAATACTGCGGCGGATCAGGGATCTTGCGCCGAGGCAGCGATGGATTCCACAGCGGGCGAGGCCTGCGATGATGAGCACGGCGCCGAGGGCACGATGATGTACTTCAGCGTGGCGCCCTCCCTTGCCCTCACCTGGGACTTCGCCCTCTCCCTCTTCAGGGACAAAGAGCACTACGACGGGCCCATGGCGGGCTTCGTCGAGGCGCTCCTTGCGAACTTCCTGGCCTCAGGGATAGTCGCTCCGGAGCTTCCGGCCATTGATGCCGCCGGGAATCGCCCCATATTCTCCCGGGTGCCTCTCTTGAAGAGGCGGATGGGCAACCGCCGCATCAACAATCCTGATGAGGTTGTCGGGCAGGATGGCGCGGGAGAGGCCGGTGAAAATCCGTGGTCATCACCCTGGAGCATCTTCTTCCCTTCGTGGCTGGAAGAATGCCGGCAGGGCGGGGAAGCCGGCGCGGTTTCTGCCAGGGCGATTGCGAGCCGCCTCATCAAGGCCGCCTCAATCCGCCAGAGGCTCGACGTGGCCACAGGGATGCTCCTGCGGGCGGTGGACGAGAGGCAGCTCAACCGCCTTCTCGGCTTTGAGTTCATCGAGGACTACGCCGTGGATCGCTGCGGCTTCTCGATGGCCCAGACCCGCCAGCTCATCAGGCTCGCCGAGGGCTTCCACCGCCACTCCCTCATAGAAGAAGCCTTCAAAAAGGGCGTCATCACCAGGGAGCAGGCCCGCCTCATTCTTCCCGTGGCGGACTCCAGGAATGAGAAGCAGTGGATCGCTTACGCTGCGAGCGTGCCCACGGCGGACCTCAGGGAAGAGGCTGGGCGTGTCACCCGGATCCTTGAATATGACTGCCTGGTCCCTCACACCTACACGCTCCTTCCCGGATTCCGCTATGTCACCGACGAGAGATTCCATGACCTGCCGGAGAAGGTGCAGGACATCATAAGGAGCGGGTCCTGGTATACAGGCCCTTCTCTCAATCTCTCGTGGCCTCTTCGGTCAGACGACGAGGAGCTCGTCGTCTACCGGGACAGGCGCCTCGATGCGCCCTGGAAGTATTTCAGCGATGTGGAAGAGATGAGGGCCTCTGGGGCTTCCACGAAAATTGAAAAAGATTCGCGCCTGTGTGCGGGCCTCGAAAACCAGTCGGGGAGTGATCCTCTGTATGCGGGGGCATGCAATGGGAAAGAGCAGGCACCCCATGGGCATGGATGCGAAAACCCAATGTGTTCCTGTCATCAGTCACTGGAAAAAGCCCTGGAAGCCTGCACCATCCCCATGGGTGAGTGCCCCGAGGAGATTTTCCTCCTGGACATCCTTTCAGGCGGCGGTTCGTCATCGGCGGGGAGAGGCGCTATGACAATCAAGTTCTTCCTCCCCCGGGAGCTCTATGAAGTCTGGAACCTCGCGGCCCATGCCTTTCTCTCCAGGCTTGCCCAGGCGGAAGACGCCGACAGCCTCGGACTCCCGGAAGAGAGATTCCTTGCCGCTCTGCTCGCTGATTATCTCAGGACCGAGAGAACCTTGAAAAAAGCTGCCCATCACCACAAGATCCTGAAGCGCGACCGTTTCCGCTGCCAGGTCCCCGGCTGCCGATGCCGGCGGGGTCTCCATGTCCATCACATAATCAGGCGCTCCCAGGGCGGCACCGATGACGAGTGGAACCTCATCGTGCTCTGCGAGGCACACCACCTCCATATCCTGCACAGGCTCAGGACCCTCACCATCGGGGGCCGGTCGCCTCACGACCTCACCTTCACCTTCGGATCCTCTGAAGACGGGGAGCCTTTCCTGGTGTACGGGAACGGCTCAAAAGAAAGGCTTTGAACAGACTGGCCTCCCGATTCTGGTTTTTAACAATCATCTGGCAGGGCCCATCCATAAGAGAGTCCCCGGTTTTCTGAAAAGCGGAAAAAGAGGAGGAGACGGAGAATCATATCATTATGGATACCAGGCTGCTCAAAGGAATTCATCATGACGGCTCGCCGCTCTTCGTCTCGTCCCTTGCCCCTTCCATAGGAGACGAGGTGACGGTGAGGCTTCGCATGCCCTGCGCCTTTGTACCGGAAAAGGTGGCACTCAGGACCTCCCCTGACGGGGAGCAGGAGATCTCCCCGATGCACAAGGCTTACGACGACAGAGTCTCCTCCTGGTGGGAGGGCACTCTGAAGGTCCATGAAAAGGTGAACCACTACCGCTTCTTTCTGCTCCACGAGGGGAAGGTGTGGTGGTACACTGCTTCAGGCCTTGCGGGGGCAACCCTGCCTGACAGCAGCGACTTCAGGATAGTGGCGGGCGATCAGCACCCCTGTTGGACAGACCGCGCCGTCTTTTACCAGATTTTTCCCGACCGTTTCGCCAAGGGCGAGGGTTTTGCCGTTGACGGTGCTTACCACTACGATGGCTACACCCGTATTGAAAGGTCCTGGGGCGAGGCACCTCTTGCCCATGAGCAGGCAGGAAACGTGGATTTTTTCGGGGGGAATCTGAAGGGGATCACCGACAGGCTTGACTACCTCTCTGACCTGGGAGTGAGCGCCCTTTACCTGAATCCCATTTTTACAGCTCCCAGCAATCACAAGTATGACTCCATAGATTACTTTTCCGTCGATCCCTCCCTGGGCGGTGACAATGCCTTCGCCGACCTTATGGAGAGCGCCCGTGGCCGCGGCATGAAGGTGATCCTGGATGTGGCCCTCAACCATTGCGGCGTGCTCCACCTCTGGTTCCAGGAGGCCCTCAGGGATCCCGGCGCTCCCAGTGCCGAGTTTTTCACCTTCTACCGGCATCCGGGGGAATATGAGATGTGGAAGGGAGTAAAGACCCTTCCCAAGCTCAATTACCGCAGCGAGGTCCTGCGGGGCATCATGTACCGCGACGACAACTCCATGGTGAGGAAATGGATGAAGCCGCCCTATTCCATCGACGGGTGGAGAGTAGACGTGGCCAACATGCTCGCGCGGCAGGGCGAGCAGCAGCTCGGCCACGAGGTGGGAAGGGAGCTGAGGTGTGTCATCAAGGGGGAGCGCCCTGAGGCGTATCTCGTGGGGGAGCACTTTTTCGACGGCACTTCCCATCTTGGCGGCGATGAGCTCGATGCCTCGATGAACTACCAGGGGTTTGCCTTCCCTTTCTGGAGCTGGCTCTCTCACCAGGAGCTCTGGTGGATCAAGGGCTTCCAGGAGATCAAGGTGAAAAAGCTCTCAACGTGTGACCTCCTTGCCACGTGGAAGCAGTTCATGGCAGCGATCCCCTGGATTACCGCAAGGAGGCAGTTTAATTTCCTGAGCAATCATGATACGCCAAGGATCCTTCATATCCTCGAGGGGAACAGGCGCATGGCCGCCATGGCAGCCGCCGTGCTTTTCGCCTATCCCGGAGTGCCCTCCGTCTATTACGGCGACGAGATAGGCCTCTCGGGGAAGCGTGATCCCGGCTGCAGGGAGTGCTTCCCATGGAACAGCGAGGCCTGGAACGGGGAGCTCAGAAGCCTTTACCAGAAGCTCATATCCCTCAGGCGCTCCTCTTCGGCCCTGGCGGAGGGCGGCTTCGAGATCCTCCATGGCGGTGAGGACCTTTTTGCCTTCAAGCGCGAATCCCTTGACGAAATTGTCATCCTGGTGGCAAACCGCTCCCCCGTGCCCTGCATGGGTCTTGAGCTTGAAGCGGGCCTTCACGGGATAAGCGAGCACCGCCTGTTTAACGAATTGCCGGGAGGAGGCTCTTTCAGGGTGAAAGAGGGCAGGCTCACCATTCCCTCCGTTCCCGGTGAAAGCTTTCTCCTTCTCAGGAGCACCTCATGAAGCTTCTCAAGATTGGTATCTCGGGAGTGAGGGGAATAGTGGGGGAGACCATCACTCCCGAGCTTGTGCTGAATTTCGCCTGCGCTTTCGGCACATACCTGGGTGAAGGCCCTGTGCTTGTCGGCCGTGACACGAGGCCTTCGGGCCCCATGCTCCATGAAGCCGCCATTTCAGCACTCGTCTCCACGGGCTGCGATGTCCTGGATCTGGCCGTCTGCCCCACGCCTGTGCTCCAGTTCATGGTGAAGCGACTCGGCGCAAGGGGCGCCATCTCCATCTCGGCAGGCCACAACGGCAAGGACTGGAATGCCCTTACCTTCATCAACAGTGAAGGCACCTATCTTAATACCTTTCAGGGCGACGAAGTCCTCGATCTCTATCACCTTGGCCAGTTCGCCAAGGTGGCCGTTGACGGCCTGGGCCATGCCAGGGCTCTCGACCGCTCCTTCAGCTCTTATCTGGACGCGCTCTGTGCCTTTGTTGATACCGATGCCATAAGCCGGGCAGGCCTGCGGGCGGTAATTGACTGCTGCAACGGAGCCGGGGCGGGCCTTGTTGATGAGCTGGGCAGCCGCCTGGGATGCGAAATCATCGCGGTAAACAATGAGCCGAGCGGCTTCTTTCCCCATGATCCTGAGCCGGGAATCCGCAATGCGCAGCAGGTGGCCTCCATCATGGGAGTCCTCGGGGCGCACGCCGGCTTCGTCACCAACAGCGACGTAAGCCGCATCTCTCTCATCACTTCCCATAAAGAGGCCCTTTCGGAGGAGTATACTTTCCCTTTTATCGCCCAGGCATACCTGGCGAAGAACCCGGGGGCCGTGGTCTCGACAGTGATGACCTCACGGATGGTTGAGGAAGTGGCCCGCTCGAGGGGCTGCCCCCTCTTCAGGAGCGGAGTGGGACAGTCCAGCGTGGCAGAGACCATGCTGATAGAAGATGCCGTTATCGGGGGCGAGGGGAGCGGCGGAGTTGCCGTTACGGCCTTTCAGCCTGCCTTTGACGGGTTTCTCAGCATTGCGATGGTGCTTGAAGCCATGGCCCTGAGCGGCGAGCCCATGGCGGGCCTTGTGGGCCGCCTTCCCCAGGCTTATCTTGTAAAGGATAAGATTGCATGCCCCCTTCCCCGGGCATATTCCATCGTGAACGAGATGCCCAGGCTCATGCCGGGCGACTGGAGAGAGACAGGAGACGGTCTCAGGCTTGACACCGAGACCGGCTGGATTCACCTGAGAGCCTCTGCCACCGAGCCCATGGTGAGAATCTATGTTGAGGACCTGAGCAAGGAGAGGGCGCAGGAAAAGGTCGATACCATCATCCACCTTTTCTCCCCCATGGTGAAATGAAAATCAAGACATCGCTGAAGATTGGCATATCAGGAGTGAGGGGTATCGTGGGCGAGAGCCTCACCCCGCAGCTCTGCGCTGCCATGGCACAGGCTTTCGGTACTTACGTGGGAGGGGGCACGGTAATTCTGGGCCGCGATTCACGGACTTCCGGGGAAATGATCAAAGGTGCCGTGCTCTCGGGGCTTCTTTCCGTGGGCTGCCGTCCTGTTGATATCGGCATCTGCCCCACGCCTTCCATCATGATATACACCAGGGAAGCGCGGGCTTCGGGAGCAATAGAGATAACGGCAAGCCACAATCCCAAGGAATGGAACGGCCTCAAATTCATCAACAGCGAGGGCCTCTTCCTGAACGGCATCCAGGTGAAGGAGTTTCTGGATATCTACCACCAGGGCGAGTTCTCCCTTGCAGGCGTCGATAAACAGCGTCCCGTGAAAAGAGTCGCCGATCCGACGAAACCCCACCTCGAGAAGCTCTTCTCCTATTTTGACGTGGAATCAATAAGGAAGCGGCGCTTCAAGGTAGCCGTGGACTGCGCGAACGGCGCAGGGGCCGTCCTCTCGAGGCGCTTCCTGGAGGAGCTGGGCTGCACCGTGGCGGCCATCAATGAGATCCCTGACGGCGCCTTCGCCCATCCCCCCGAGCCTCTCCCGGAGAATATCACCGAGCTGTGCAGGAAGGTCACCGCCGAGGAGGCCGACGTGGGCTTTGTTCAGGATGCCGATGCCGACAGGCTTGCCGTGGTCAACGAGAAAGGTGAGCCCATGGGTGAGGACATGACGCTGGTCCTTGCGGTCCGCCACATCCTCGGGCAGAGACGGGGCACGGTGGTGACCAACCTTTCGGCATCAAGGGCCATTGATGACGTGGCTGCTGAATTCGGGGTGCCTGTCGTGCGCACAAGGATAGGTGAAATAAATGTCGTCGAGCGGATGTGCGCTCTTGGCGGTGAAGTGGCCGTGGGAGGAGAGGGGAACGGCGGCGTCATCATCCCGGCCATCCATCCCTGCAGGGACAGCTTCACGGCCATGGCGGTAATTCTTGAAGCCATGGCAAAAACGTCCCTCACGGTCTCACAGCTTGCCGAGAAGGCTCCCGCATACTGCCTCGTGAAGGCAAAGATTCCCGGGAGCAGGGAAGAGGCCTCGCGCCTTGTCCGCCAGCTCAAAAAGCGTTATGAGGGAAAAGCCCTTCTCAATTCCGACGATGGCCTCAAGCTTGATTTCCCGGGATACTGGCTCCATGTTCGACCCTCGAACACCGAGCCCATCATAAGGGTTTTCGCCGAAGCGAGGACCCGGGCTGCTGCAGAAGATGCCCTGGGGGCTTTCACAAGGGAGATAGAGGAGATAATGGCATGGAAGTGATTATCAAGGCTGATTATGATGCCATCTGCGACGAGGCCGCCGGGATTGTCCTCGAGGAGTGGAAGAAAAAGCCCGGCCTCGTACTGGGGTGCGCCACGGGCAGCACTCCCCTGGGCGTCTACGGGAGGCTCATTGAGTTCTATCGAAAAGGCGAGATGGACTTCAGCCATGTCCGGACCTTCAATCTCGACGAATATATAGGCCTGGAAGAGAGCCATCCCCAGAGTTACGCCTTTTACATGGATACCAATCTTTTCTCGCAGGTCAACATAAAGCGTGAGAATATCCACCGTCTCAAGGGAAAGCCCCGGGATATCGACGGCCACTGCCGGGAGTATGAGGAGGCCATAAGGCGTGCAGGCGGCATTGATGTTCAGCTCCTGGGCATCGGCAGGAACGGCCATGTCGGCTTCAATGAGCCTACTTCCTCGCTCAGGTCCCGGACCAGGGTAAAGACCCTCACGGAGGCCACGGTCCAGGATAATGCCCGGTGTTTTCTCGAGGGGGAGATGGTGCCCCGCTTCGTGCTCACCATGGGCATCGGCACCCTGATGGAGGCCCGGCTTATTGTGCTGATGTCGTCAGGGGTAAAAAAGCAGGATGCCATCCGCGCCACCGTCGAAGGGCCCGTGACGGCGTCGGTGCCCGGATCGGTCCTGCAGCTTCACCCTTCGGTGAAGCTCATCGTCGATGAGGAGTCCTCGGCGCTCCTCGCGCAGAAGGAGTATTACCGGTATGTCTATGAGCACAAGGGAAGGGTCGGGGAGTATCTTGCCTGAAGGGAACAAGGCTCTTTTTATTACAGGCCGAGCGGTGATTACGCCTCTTCAGGAGCTTGAAGAGGGTGCCGTGCTGCTGAGAGAAGGAAAAATAGAGGCCGTAGGGGCCATGGACTCCCCCCATGATGCTGAGGTGCACCGCTTCAAAGACTGCCTGATCCTCCCGGGATTCATCGATATCCATTTTCATGGGGCGCTGGGCGTAAACTTCAACGAGGGAGACCTCCATTCCGCCATAAGAGCTCTCGGCGCCCACCTGGCAAGGGGAACAACCTCATGCCTTCCCACCCTTATGACGGCCCCTTACGGCACGATAGCCAGGGCAATCGTCTCACTCAGAGGGGTCCATGGGGATATCCCGGAGGTGCTGGGAGTCAACCTCGAGGGCCCCTTCATCTCAGAGGAGAAGAAGGGGGTACACGACAGGGAGTTTATACGCATGGTACCCCGGGGCGAGATGGAGCAGCTCATAGCCCTCTCCGGGGGAGCGATCCGCATCGTCACTGTTGCTCCTGAGAAAGAGGGAGCCCTCGATTTCATCAGCTTTCTCTGCTCCCGCGGCATTATCGCCTCGGCAGGCCATACCAACGCCGATTATGACAAGATGCAGGAGGCGGCGAAGAGGGGGGTGAGGCTTGCCACCCATCTTTTCAACGCCATGCGGGGCATCCACCAGAGGGAGCCCGGTGCTGCCGGCGCCCTTCTAGTCAATGATGAGGTCTATACGGAGCTTATTGCCGACGGCGAGCATATCCATCCGGCGCTCCTCACCATCGTGGCCCGCACCAAGGGAATGAAACGAATCATCCTGGTCACCGACGCATCGCCTGATTTCGCGGTGAAGTCCTCGGCATCGCGGACAAAAAGCGGCGTCCTCGTGGGGGGGACCCTGCCTCTTCCCGGCGCGGTAAGGAATTTCATCACGCATGGGAGAGTGGAGCTCAAGGAAGCTCTGAGGACGGTGACGCTCAACCCGGCCGAGCTGCTGGGGCTTGAGCACCGCATAGGCTCTCTCAGGCCCGGTGCCGACGGCGATATAGTAGTTGCCGACAGGGAGCTCTCCGTAAAGGCAGTGTTTCTCAAGGGAAGGCGCGTCGTCTAGAAATGCCAGCCGAGGCGGACCTCGAAGCCCTCGGCCCAGCTGTCGCCTGAGTAGAAGACCGAGCCCTGGGTGTTGTCGCGGATTTTCTGGAAGCCCGTCACGTAATAAGCCTCGAGGGTGTTCTGCGGGATGGGCTCCACGATAAGGAAGCCTGCCCGGTACTCCCTGCCGTACTCCAGGACCTTGCCCCAGATATACGATCCTTCTGCGTTGAAATAGACATTTTTGCCGAGCCTTGCGACGCCGGCAAGCTTCGCCCTGTTCTGCCACTCGCCCTGGAAGCTTTCATAGTAAGGGCTGATGAAGTTGTTGTTGATGGAGTCGCCCTGGTAAATCACGTCGAGCCCCGCGTCGGGGAGATCGCGCATGTAGCCTCGCACAGCGGTCTTGAGATCCCTTATCTGGCCCGTGGAGAGCAGGGGGTAGTCAAAAAGAACCCTTCCATACTGGCGGGCATTCCCGTCGGAGAGGGTGGCGAAATCGCCCCAGGCGGAGAGATTCGCACCGTTGGGCCATATATAAGCCATGCCGATGCCGTAGCCGGTTTTTGTCATGAGCCGTACGAAGGCCCCCGTGTCCTGGACGATATCTTTGTCCACGTATATATCGGACCAGAAGCCCTTGGCGTGCCTTGTGAAGTAATCAGCACGCCACACCGGCGTGGACCCGCCGAGATTGTTCTGCTGAAGCCACGCGTTGTTTTCCGGCGTGTTGCCCGAGCCCGGCAGGGCCCTGAGCCTGTCGGGGCAGTCTACGGAGACAAGGCCTCCCTGAAGGTAGAGGATGTTGCTCTCCCATCGGTTTCTCAGCTCGTAATTGAGGCCCACGTAAGTGGAATTGATGTTGAGCTGCCCTTCAAGCCCGGAGAGGGGCTTCGGGGCAAACCATGAGTTACGGTACATCGCATCAACGCCCACGTGGCCCCTGCCGAAGAGAAAGACCTTCTCGTATCCCAGGTTTACGCCCGCATCGCGCATGTCGTCATAATTGGAGTGTATATAAGTGACGCCCGCAGGGAGTGAGGGATAAATGTTGAAAAGGTAATTCCTGCGGTAAAGGGTGGAGAGCTCATCCTTGTAGGCGTAGCCCTGGAGCCGTGAGCCGGGGAAAAGGGAGCCGATATACATGTAATCCCTTATGCCCTGGTCTCTCCGGTGAGCCTCATAGACATTTCTGAAATCTTTCTTTATGGTGGTATTGCCCGGCTGGAGCCGGAGCACCTCCTTGAGGGCAAGAAGCTGGTCGTAGCGGTCGAAATTCAGGCCATAGAGATAGGCAAGCCTTTTCAGGTCATTGACCTTGCCGGGAAAGCGCCTTGTGATGTCGCGGTAGACGAGGACCTCCTCCCAGAGGTCGCTTTCGGAAACAAAGGCCTGCGCGAGGCTTTTAAGGTTCTGGTAATCTTTGGGCTCGAGCTTTTTAAGGCGCTCCCTCATCTCGATTTCCAGGGAGGTGACGCCCTGGGCGGGATAAAGCTCGGCGAGGCGCTCAAGGGCCCTGGTGTTCTTCGGCTCGAGCTTCAGCAGCTCACGGGCCGCCAGGATCTCCAGCACCGGCATCTGGTAGCTGCGGTAAATCTCCATGAGGGTCTGGCGCACTCCCGCGTCCCCGGGCGAGAGCTGTGCCACTTTCTGGAGCATCTGGATGGCGTAGGCCCTGTTGTCCACGTTGATGGCCATCTCGGCAAGCTTGCGGTACACCTTGACGCTCCTTGGAAACTTTTCCGCGAGGAGCTGGAGCTTGTAGAGTCCCGCCTCCCTGTGGCCGTTCGTTTCAAGCAGAAGGGCATCGGTATATTCTCTGATAAAGGTGGGGTCATCTTCCCCCGAGGGCCCGGAAAGCTCCTTTTCAGTGAGGGCAGGGGCAATCTCGGGCTTTCCCGATTCGACAGCGCCGCACCACGCCGCTGCCATGGCGAGCACGATTATGGTGGTGATGAGAAAGATTCTCAGTGCTCTCATATCCGGGCTTCCTTTGTGATTTTGAGCCGGTAGTGCTTCACCGGCGCCTTGAGCATTTCCTCCACCAGCAGTGTCCCATTCTCTGCAGCGGGGAGATCTTTCTCCCAGAGCATCTCTCCCCCTTCAAGGGAGAGCCTCACTCTGTATGACGTCGAGGGAGCGAGGCCTGCAATGAGGAAACGGGCTTTCCCGAATCCCCAGGCTTCCATTTCAATTGAGCCCGTTGCAAGAGAGGCCCTGTCAACGGAGAAGGTGGCCTGCCGCAGGTGCGGGAAGGGAATGGCCCCGGAGGCAAGCACAATCCTTCTTTCAGCACTGCCGTCAAGATGCACATAGGTCTGCCCCTGGGAGTGGCAATAACCGATTACCCCCTTTGAGCGCTCAATGTCGGGGTATACGGTGCCATTGAACCGCACAGTTCTCAGGTTCCCCCCGTTGATGACGGACCAGCCGTCACGCTCCCTCACGAGGGAGGTGGCATAGAAGTCATTGACGATCCTGCAGTAGTGGCTTGCATACACGGGGGCGATCTCGCAGGCAAGGCAGTAATCCAGGGCGTACTTGAGGGCGTCGAGGCTCACCTGCTTGATACCCCCGTAGAAGTGATAATAGAGATCGATGGCCGTGAGCCTGCGAGGCGAGCCCGTATTCTTGAAGGTCTCCACCACGTTTTTCATTCCCCCCCAGTCGCCCAGCAGATAGCCGGTGTAGATGTAATCGTTGGCCCCCATGTTGCATACCTGGAGAAGGCCGCCGTGGGAGAGGGCCAGGGGCACGAGGTAGGCGATGGAGGGATGGGTGCCGTCGAGCATGGGATTGCCATAGTTGAGGTTGAGAAGGCCCGACTGCCCGGCTATTTTCACCGCCGCGGCATCAGGGTTGCAGGCACCGCTCCAGAAGATGGAGGGGCAGGGCTTTCCCGCGGGGAGTATGTTTTTCTCCATGAAAAGCTTGCTCGCCCATATCTCCAAGGTGAGGTCCAGGTCGCGGTAGCCGATCTTCCAGGGATAGTGCTCGGGATTGGCCACGTAGAGCTCGCCGCTCTGCCAGTCGAAGGGGTGGTCGGCGCTGTGCGTTGCCGGCTCCACGTTGGGGAGCCGGTACATGGCCCGGCCCAGCTCAAGCGCCTGGTTGTAATATTCGTTGCCGTCATGCTCGATGTCGTTGGTAATCAGTGATACGGAGAACGGGAGCCCCGGGTAAACCTTGAAGATCTCCTCGATGACATAGTCGCCGGCAAGGCGCATCCTGTCGATGAGCGAGATGGAGGTGAAGGCGTCGCCGTCAACATGGGACATGAAGATCCTGTTGCCGTTGATGGTGGTGCAGTCCGGAACCGGGACGGCTTCAAGCGCCAGCGCTTTCTCGAAAAAGAGGAAAGGATTTATTATCCATGCACCGAGGGGCTCAGGCTCCTCGATATAGCCGGCCTGTGCTTCTTTTATCTGCTTGAGCCTCTTCCCCTTGTTCATGAGGGGCTCATAGTAGGGAGCGGTATCAAGCGCCATACCTCCATGGGGGGTGATGACGGCAAGATCAACGGTGCCGTTCACGTTGTCGAGAAGGCTCAGGTACACCCTGTTCGCCTCATCTTTCGAGGTATAGACATAATAGTAATCGAGATCCTGCACTGCGGGCCTGTGCTCGAAGCCTATCATGGCCTGATCGCAGAGGGTGATACCGGGAAGGTTTCCGGCCGCCGTGTCTTTCAGCTTCCTGCAGTCCATGCCCAGTGCCTTGAAAACTTTGCGGTAATTCGGCGACTCCACGAAGTTGTCGCCGTCGATGAAGGCCCCGTAGTTCTGCAGAATGACTACCCTGATGCCGCTCTCCACCTGTCTTATCAGCCACTTGCCGTATTCCTCGGCCTGCTTCATGTAAGGGCCGGAAAACCATGTAATGACCGCGCGGTATGAAGTCATCTCATCAGCGCCGGGGAGTCCCTCTTCCACAGGCTTATAGACAGGCACCATCCCCAGGTAATTGAGGACAATCTCACCGCGCCTCCTCAAGGGATTCTCATCGAGCTTCCTGTTTTCGCTCTTCTTATAAAGCACCAGGACTTTTCGCTTCTCGCTCCCTTTCGGGGTGCCGAGGCTTGCTTCCTTGAAAGGAGGAAGAGGATTGGCTTTCAGCAGCTCCTCATGGGAAGTGACGGTGAACTGGGGCACTACGGGGGGGCAGGGCCCCTCAAGGGCACGTGCCAGGAATTTTTCCATGTTGACGCGCTGGATTACTTTCCCCGTCTTTGCGTCCCAGAAAAAGCCGTAGCCCTCCATGAGAAGTCCGCCGTACGGCGTAATCACGACGGCGGCGCTTTTCGAATCGCGGAAGTCTGTCCTCTGGAGCTCCAGGAAGACCTTGTTGTCCTTGTTGACGCTCTTGAAATACTGGTAATAGGTGAGGTGCTCTTTCAGCAGGGGCGCCTCGTACTCCACCATCGAGGGGTCGCGGAAGGTGGCCTCCAGCTTGGAGGAATCTCCGGTCCACCCGAAGAGAAACTTGAGGCCGAAAGGATAGAAGAAGGTGTTGATGGTCTTTGTTGAGACATTCCACGGCACAAGATGGCCCTCGGGAGCCATGTCAAGGCCCTGGAATGCGCCGTAGCTCCCTATGATCACCACTTTCCTCCCCTGGGCCATCTGTTTGAGGAGGAAGGCAGGGTAGCGGTCCGCGCCTTTCATATCGGTCCCCTGGTAGCAGGTGACAAGGCCCTGGAAGCCCGTGAGATCAGATTCTTTCTCTGCAATGAGGGCCTCTATGTCCCTGAACTCAGTGATATAACCGGCCTTTTTAAGGAAGGTTGCCACGTAATCGGCATTGGGCCTGCCAAATTTGTCCCGCTCCTTGTAAAGCACGAGGAGCTTTCCCCCCGGAGAAGCAGCGGACGCCTGGCACGCGGTGAGCGCCACCATGAGCAGGGCCAGTAAAAACAGCATGAGATGGTTCCGGTGCTTCATTCCAGCCTCACCCTGATCAGCCTGTTGATGGGCACTTCAATGGTAAAGACGGCCCTGTTCCCTTCCATGGAGAAAGGCACCGTCTGCTCCTCTTCCCCCGGCGCCGAGGCCGTGATTGAGGCGGCTTTTTTCCCCTCGCCGAGGGGGATCGCTATCTTTGCCTTTTCGCTTTTCACGGCGAGAGGCTTATTGCCTGTCCAGCCGTAGTTGACGGCATGAAGCACCAGCTCGCCCCTGCCTTCGTAACACTGCACGTATATGGGGGCCTTGCCCTCAATAAGGGGTTTCACGCCCTTATTCTCAAGATAGGAGAGGATCCGGGGAGACTCTTTCATCGAGCCGCCGGGGAGCATAGCCCTTCCTGCCAGTGCAGGCTCAATGAAAAAGGAGCCCTGGCCTTCCCTTGTCTCGGTAAACTGCCGGAAATCAGGGCCTGTGTATTTTTTCCAGCAGGGCTCGGCTCTCGTGGTGCCCTTTTCATCGCAACGGGCGGCATCGCCTCCCGTGACGATGAGATTCCCGCCGTTTTTCACATACTGGTGGAGCTCTGCGCTCGATGAGTCTGAAAGGCACACCGTATTGGGAAGCACGACGGCGCGGTACCGTGCAAGGGATTCGGCTGTTGCCGCCGTGAGGGAGATGATGTCGAAGGGAATGTGATTCACGATGAAAAAGATGCCCCAGCCCTTATACTCTGAAAGGTAAAAGGATTCGCCGAGCACCATGTCGCGGGAGCTTATCCACCACTTTACGGCCGGCGTGGGCGGCGTGGGCGTGAGATAGAACCCCCCGCTCCTTGTGCCATCGACAAAATCCCTTGTCTCGGGCGAGTAGAGGATGGCGGCGGGAGCAGCGCTTTGCGTGTCAAAAAGGGACTTTTCATTGTCTCTTACCCAGGAGAACATTCTGGTTCTGTAGCTCCTGCCCACCGAGGTGGCTTTTGAGGGAATGCGGGTCTCATAAGGATTTAACTGTCCCGCCAGCAGCGCCGCGAGGACAAGCTGGCCGTCGCTCTCTTCAGAGCCGTATGAGAAAGCCCACTTCCCCTCCGTGGCGGCGGCGCTCCCGCAGTATTTAAAAGTTACCATCAGAGAGAGCCAGTCAGCGGTCTCTGCATCTCTCATCCCCGTAGTGTCGCTTATGGCATCGACGATCCAGACGGTGTCGAGCCCTTTCCCGAGGAAGAGGCCATCGAGCCCTGTCTGCGTCACCGCGAGGTGATCGCAGCCGGGCACGGAAACGATGCACCGCAGCTCCGGGTTCTTTTCACGGGCCTCCCTGGCCGCCTCACCGAGAAAATCTGCCAGGTTCCTGTGGCGCCAGGCTATCCAGGCCCTGAAGGAGGGCTCGCTGAAGAAGGCTCTCCCGGGGAACCCCAGGCCGGTGTCCTGAGAAAACCTCGACTGGCAGTGCCTGTCGGCGCAGGGCCACCTGGCTGCCGTCGTGTTGAAGATCGCCCCGTCGAACCATATGCCGTCCACACCAGTCGCGGCCAGCTTTTTGATTCTCTCGAAATAATACTCCCGGTAGGGGGAGTTGGGGCAGAGGATGGCCGTCTCATCGGGCGAGCTCTCTCCCGCGGCGCCCGCTCCGTAAAAGTAGTTAAGCGTCTCATCATTGAAAGCGCTGCGCCAGGCCTTTTCCCTCTCTTCCTCGTTCTTGAGGTCGAGGACCCGGCGCCTGTCAAAGCTCTGCTGCAGCCAGTCGGCATGATCGAGGGCCATGGTGCCCCTGTCTCTGAGCCTCCCGCCGGGGGTAACCGAAGCGAGGGCCGGTGAGCACCATACCACCCTGAGGCCTTTCCGGTGGGCGCTGGCCGCCACTTTCCTCACCAGGTCCATGTGGGAGTTGTACTGGGCATCGGTGAGATAGCATGCGAGAAAACTGTCAGCTTCCACGACGGTGACGCCTTCTGCGGCAAGGCTGTCCATAATGCCTTCTATGGTTATTTCTGACATGTTCTCAAGAAAGGTTGCTCCCGCAATGCGGGCGTGGCGTATCCACTCAGTATCGAGCCCCGGCGAAGGTGCTGCAGGGGCCTCGACGGCCGATGCCCGGGACTGCTGCCAGGGGCACAGGCATGCCAGCAAGACTATGATGAGAATCACCGCGAGAGAGTGAGAGTGTGTACCAGGCTTTGCCGACATTTTTGAAGTCCCCGCGAAATAGCAGAAATTGCATGTAAGTTCGTCCTTTCCGGCATTTATCCTGCCGCGGTCGAGGAATGAGAGAGAGGCCTCCTTCCGGGCTTTTCCGGCAGGAACGAGATGGTGCCACCGAGAACATATCTTTTAATGAAAAGAAGAATGCCTGCCGAATGGGAAGAACAGTCGGGCATCCTGATCACTTGGCCCCACGAAAGGACGGACTGGGCTCCCGCACTTGAGCTTGTTGAGCCTGTGTTCCTGGAGATTGCCGCCACGGCAAGCCAGTTTGAAAAAGTGCTCATCACGATCCCCTCGAGGGAGAATCTCGAAGAGAAACTGGGCGATGCCGGTGCCTCTCTTGACAACATCTATTTTTTTTACATGGAATCGAACGACACGTGGGCCCGCGACCACGGCCCTCTCACCGTCTTTGAGAACGGCATGCCAAGGCTTCTGGATTTTGGTTTCAACGGCTGGGGATTGAAGTTTCCCGCATGCTTCGACAACATGATTTCGCGGACTCTTCACCGCGCAGGGGCTTTCGGAAACGTGGCCCTGGAAACGGTAGGGCTTGTCCTGGAGGGAGGGAGCATCGAGAGCGACGGCGAGGGCACCCTTCTCACCACCTCGGAGTGCCTTCTCAGCCCCAACAGAAATCCCCACCTCACGAGGGAGGAGCTGGAGGACAGGCTTTTCAGGCTCCTCGGGGCCCAGAGAATGCTGTGGATTGAATCCGGCTACCTTGCAGGCGATGATACCGATTCCCACGTGGATACCCTTGCGAGGTTCTGCCCCCATGACACCATCGTTCATCTTTCATGTGAAGATGAAAAGGATGAGCACTATGAAGCCATGAAATCCATGGAAGCGGGGCTGCGGGAATTCAGGACTCCCGAGGGGAGGCCGTACCGGCTTGTTGCTCTCCCGATGCCGCGGCCCATCATTGATGAAGAAGGAGAGAGACTCCCCGCCACCTATGCGAATTTTCTCGTGATTAATGGCGCCGTGCTGGTGCCTCTCTATGATGATGAACAAGATGGCGCAGCACTGAAGATACTGGGTGGGGCCTTCCCCGGAAGATGCGCCGTGGGAATAAACTGCCGGCCCCTTCTTGCCCAGCACGGCTCTCTTCACTGCGTCACCATGCACCTGCCGGAAGGAGTATTGCCATGTGCGCCTTGACATTAGGACTTGTGCAGCACCACTGCACGGAAAAGAGAAGTGATAATATCGACAGGACCATCGCAGGCATAAGGGAGGCTGTCGGGAGGGGAGCCCGCCTCGTGGTGCTTCAGGAGCTTCATGAGAGCCTGTATTTTTGCCAGGAAGAGAATGTGGCCTTCTTTGACGATGCCGCGCCAATCCCCGGCCCCCTTACAGACTTTTACGGCGCTCTCGCCAAGGAAACCTCCATCGTGCTCGTGGCATCGCTCTTTGAGCGCCGCGCCCCAGGGCTCTATCACAACACTGCCGTGATATTCGACAAGGGCGGCTACATCGGCGGCATCTACCGCAAGATGCACATCCCTGACGATCCCGCCTATTACGAGAAATTCTACTTCGCCCCCGGTGACAGGGGATTCATGCCGGTGAGAACCTCCCTGGGCACCCTGGGAGTCATGATCTGCTGGGATCAATGGTACCCCGAAGCTGCAAGGCTCATGGCCCTGGCGGGTGCCGATATCCTTATCTATCCCTCGGCAATCGGGTGGGATCCCCGGGACCTGCAGGAGGAAAAGAACCGCCAGCTTGAAGCGTGGATTACCGTGCAGCGTGGCCATGCCATAGCCAACGGCCTCCACGTGGTGGCGGTGAACCGCGTGGGCTTTGAAGGCTGCTCAGCAGAGAAGGGAGGTCAGCTCTTCTGGGGAAACAGCTTTGTCGCCGGGCCCCAGGGCGAAATTCTGGCGCGGGCCTCCTATGACAGGGATGAGGTGGTCACCGTGGAGATAAGCCTTGCAAGAACAGAGGAAGTGCGCCGTATCTGGCCTTTTCTGCGAGACAGGCGCATTGATTCTTACGGTGACATCCTGAAGAGGTACAGGAGTTAAGGAAGAAGGTGGTGCAATATGTTCATACGTTGCCCTCACTGCACGCTCGATACCCCTGCCCAATCCTTCTGCCCCCCTGCCCTCAATGCCATTGACGAGGCTGAGGGCCTTTTCAATCTCACCGGTGAGCCATTACCTCCCGAGGGCCCATAGTGGAGAAGGTCAGTATACTTTATTTTATCGGCACCCTGGGCCGCGGCGGCGCCGAGGGGCAGCTCCTTGAGCTCATTGAGGGGCTTGACAGGGAGCGTTTCAGCCCCGGGCTCGTGGTGCTCAAGGGAGAGGATGACCTGCTTGACCGGTGCCTGGCTAAGGGAATCTCTCCCCATTTTCTCCGCATCGGGGGCCTCGGCGACATCCTGAATCCCCTCAGGCTGCTGAAAGTACTGGGAAACATCCTGGCCCTTGCACGAAAGATTAAGAGAGAGCGGATCCAGGTGCTCCATGGCTATCTTTACACTGCCAATGTCTTAGCCGCTTTCATGGGGCATCTCACCGGCGTCCCTCTTGTCATCACGAGCAGGAGAAGCCTGTCCACCTCCAAGACAAGGACCTGGACCCCCCTCCACAGGCTTTTTGAGATAATCGCCAACAGCTGGACCCATCTCGTGATAGCCAATTCTCAGGCGGTAAGGGAAGACACCATAAAAAAAGAGAAGCTCGATCCCTCGAAGGTCATGGTGATTCATAACGGCGTGGCCCTTGACAAATACGGTCAAGGACCCGGGGCTCGGCAGGAAGGCCTTATCCCTGCCGGCACCGCCGGCGTGATAGGAATCGTGGCCAACCTCATCCCCTACAAGAATCACGAGATGCTGCTGAGAGCCCTTCCGCTTATAAAGAAAGAGGTGCAGCCCCTGTGCCTCCTCTGCATCGGGAGGGATTCGGGGATCCAGAAGGATCTGGAGCGCCTTGCGGAAAACCTCGGCGTGGCCGGTGACATAGCCTGGCTCGGGCCGCGGCCTGATGTGCACGCCATCCTTCCTCTCCTTGACATTTCAGTGCTTGTCTCGAATGAAGAAGGCTTTCCCAACGCGGTGCTCGAGTCAATGGCGGCGGGGGTTCCTGTCGTGGCGACTGCAGTCGGCGGCGTGCCGGAGCTCATTCTGGAAGGCGAGACGGGCTATATGGTGGCTCCCGGTGATCATGAAGCCCTGGCGTCAAGGGTGACAGGGCTTCTCAATGATGAGAAGAAAAGGCGTGAAATGGGCGAGAAGAGCAGGGAGCGCGTAAAGGCGCATTTCTCCAGAGAAAAGATGGTTTCTGTCACAGAGGAAGTATATCTTTCCTGGCTCCGCCATGGCCTGCCGGCTCGTTCACACCGGCGGGGCGTTCCTGTTGAGGAGGTATAGAAAGAGATTCAGGATCATTGCAAAGGTGACCCACAGCACGTAGGGGATGAACAGGGAGGAAGCCCATCGGGAGATCGGCCAGAAGCTTATCATGGCGGCGATGATGGAAATCCACAGGAGGATGATTATCACGAGCCCGGCAAGCGGTGAGCGCAGGCCGAAAAAGGCATATGACCAGGATACGTTGAAGGCCATCTGCACGGCAAAGAGCGCCACGGCAATCTGCACGGGCCTGTTCTTAAATCCTTCCCTTATTATCAGGAAAAGTGATATGCCCATGAGGGCGTAGAGCAAAGTCCATACAGGGGCGAAAACCCAGCCCGGAGGGTTGAAGAAAGGCTTTTTGATGGCCTGGTACCACGTGCTGACGGACCGGGAGGTGAAGAGGGCCCCCAGGGCCCCCGCCGCCTCGCAGAGCACTATGCATGCTATGAGGCTGATAATCCTGGAAAAGCTCATCAGGGCATCCTCCTTTCGTGATCAGTAAAGGCCTGTGAGGCGGGAAGGCTGAAAAAGAAGTGCGCTCCCTGGCCAGGGGCGCTTTTGACCTTGATTTCTGAGCCGTGCTTTTCAATGAACTGCTTTACGATGAAGAGGCCCAGGCCCGAGCCGGTGAGCTCATCCTTAGCCTGCCCGTGCTTTTTGAAAATTGCCTCCAGCTCCTCTTCAGCAATTCCCCTCCCCGTGTCATGGACTTCAATGCCGTAATGGTCTCCTTCCCTGCGGGCCACCACTTCAATCCTCCCCCCCGCGCTGACATGGCGCACTGCATTCCCGATGAGATTCATGAAAACCTGGAGGAGCCGCTCCTCATCACCATGGACCATTGAGCCTTCGGGGCACTGGAGGGTGAGGGCAATGCCGGATTGGAGGACCACGGGCTCGTAAAGGGCCGAGAGCTTGGAGAAGAGAGTATGAAGGGGAAAATCCGTGAAATGAAAGGTCATTTTCCCTGATTTGAGGTAGGAGGCTCCCACGATATTCTCGATGAGATTTCTGAGGATAGAGCAGGAAAATCTGATCATGGTCACAAAGGTGTGAGCATTCCCCGGCGGCTCGCTCCCGAGCTGCTGCTCAAGAAGGCGCGTGTAGCCGATGACTGAGTTAAGAGGGTTCTTGAGGTCATGGGAGAGGACGGCGATGAACTCCTGCCTCGCTCTTCTAAGGGATTCCTCAGCCTCCTTCTCCGCCGAGATGTCACGGACAATGAGGGATATCCCCGCAAGGCCGCCGGATGGGGCAGGGACCGGTGATATGCTCACCATGACGGGGAACGAGCCGCCCCCCTTCCTCACGTGGATTGTTTCAAATCTTTCGGGCTCTTTGCAGCGTGATGCCCGGGAACAGTGCTGCCCGAGCTCCTGGAAGCCCTCAGGCGCGAAGAGAAGGGAGGCCTCCATGCCAGCGGCCTCGCCCGGAGAGTAGCCGTAGAGCTTCTCGGCTGCCGGGTTCCAGCTTGTGATGGTGCCTTGGCAGGTCATCCCGATAATGGCGTCATGGGATGAATTGACGATGGCGGCAAGCCTCGAGAGGTCGTCCTCTATGATTTCCTTGTTCACCTCGATAAGGAATGAGTTGAGGTTCACCAGGGACTCAAGCTGCGCCTTTGACTTTTCCATGGGGAGCTCCTTATGGCGGGTAGTCTTTGTCACAGGGAGTAGTTAGAGGCAGCGGGGGGGAATTCCTCCCGGCAAGCAGAGAAGCTACTTCGGAGTGCCCCTGCCGGATGGCCCAGTCAAGCGGTGTCTCGCCTCTTTTAGTTTTCGCGGCAGGTGAGGCGCCGCGGGAGATAAGGAGGGCCGCTATATCCCTGGCGCCGTGAAAGGCAGCCCAGTGGAGCGGAGAAGCCCCGAGATTGCCGTCTTTCCCGTTGACCTTGATGCCCCTTGCTATGAATCCCTCAAGGGCAACAAGATCGTGCTCTGCGATGGCACCTGCGACAGTGGCGTACGAGAGGGAATGCAGCACGCATATCATCTCGCGCCTATGGGCTTTCACGGCGTAATCAAGGGGCTTTTTCCCGTAGTCGTCCTCAATTGACGGCGCTGCGCCAGCCTGCGAGAGGTGAATGACCGAAGAGGTGTCACCGGCCAGAACCGCCAGGTGGAGGGGAGTCTGACCCCGGGCATTCTTCTCGTCGAGGGGGGGGCGGGCTTCCAGGAGAAGCTTCACCAGCTCGTGGCGTCCGCATGATGCCGCCCTGTGGAGAGGCGTATCGCCGTTGAGGGCATCCTTTTCGCCGAGCCTGAACCCTGCGGCGATGCAGGCCCTCACATGGGCGGCGTCGTTTTTCTCTATGGCTTGGAAAAGCGTCGCGCATGCCTTCAGGATCCTCCTGGCAGTCCCCCTGTGCCCCCTGCGGATCGCAAGCAGCGCCGGCGTGAGCCCGTCACGGTCCCTGGCCTGCAGTGAGGCGCCTCCCTTCACAAGCAGGGCCGCCATCTCCTCGTGGCCTTTCATGGAGGCCATGTGAAGGGCTGTCCTCCCGTCGTCGTCTGCCGCGGCCGGATCTGCCCCAAGCCTCAGGAAAAGGGCCGCCGTTTTTCTCTGGTTGTCCGCCGCTGCCCAGTGGAGGGGCGTCTGGCCCTTTCCGGCACGGGAATCGAGGTCGGCCCCCCTGGCAGCAAGGTGCCGGGCGATAGCATCTCTCCCGGTGAATGCTGCCCAGTGAAGGGGAGTGGCGCCGTATCTTGAGTCTCTTGCCTCAAGCGATGCTCCTGCCGAGAGACTCGCCTTCACCGATTTGAGATCGCCGGCCCTTATGGCCTCATGAATAGTTTTTGGCGGTAATTTCGAGGCTTCCGGCGAAGCAGCAAGGAATTTTCTCAATGATGCGAGGAGGGCGCCCTTTTCAGAGAGGGCCTCGAGGACCCGGTGCGCCGAAGGGGGGCGCTTCTGGGGAGCGATGCTCAGCATGGATTCAATGAGGGCGGCGAGCTGACGGGGAACTGCAGTATTGTGGGATCTTACAGGATCATAGTGCATGAAAGGTCGGTCTTCCGGGTTTTCTCCCGTAAGAAGGTAGTGCATGAGCGCCCCCAGCGAAAAAAGGTCGCTCAGGGGGCTCGCTTCACCCTTATACTGCTCGGGCGCCGCATAGCCGGGAGTCCCGATGGCGGTGCCTTTCTCGTGAGGCATGAAGTGACGGGCTATGCCAAAATCCACGAGGTACACCTTTCCCCCGTCCAGCATCACGTTGCGGGGGCACAGGTCCCTGTATATCACCGGCGGATCGTGGGAGTGGAGATAATGGAGGATATCAAGAAGCTGCCTGAAGATGCCCAGGGCCTCTTCAAGGGGGAAGGGGAGGGGCCGGCCTTTCTGGATGAGGGCTTCAAGGTCCTCGCCTTCAACCAGGGACATCACGAGGAAACAGGCTCTTTTCCCCGGCTGCCCGGGATCGGCATCCATGAAGAAGTCAGTGACCCTGGGAAGCCCACGGTGGCTGAGGCTGGTGAGGAGGTGAGCCTCTTTTTTAAAGCGCTCCTCGGCATAGCGCAGCTCTTCGGGGGTGGTGAGCCTGGGGGCGCATTTTTTTACCGCCACGTCCCGCATGAGGTGCCTGTCAAATGCCCTTAAGACGCATCCCATGCCGCCTGCTTTTATGATGCCTTCAATCTCATAGCGGTTATCCAGCATCGTTCCCCGGCCGCTGACGGCCTTGAAAGGCAGGCCGCATGCCATACACCTGCAGGCTGAGTCACTGTGCTTTTTTCCGCATCCCGGGCAGAATCGTGCCATCGGCTCTCTCCTGGCGGCTCCTGACGGCAGGCATCACTATTCGGCCGCCTGCAGAGCAGCATTGGCTTCCTCTCTCTTCACGATTCCCTCCACAAAGGAGATGTCGCCTCCCTTTTCCACGGTGTCGAACTCGTCCTTCATCTCGTAGATCCTGTTCTTGATGAAGGTGATGAAGACCTCGCGGTCAAGGTGCCCGCTCTGTACCATCTCTTCGAGAATATCAAGGGATTTCCCCTGGGGGATGGGCTTCTTGTAAGGCCTGTCCTGGGCCGTGAGGGCGTCATAGATGTCGGCCAGGGCCAGGATGCGGGCCTGGACGGGGATCTTGTCGGCGGGGTAGCCCCAGGGGTATCCCGTGCCGTCAAGCTTTTCATGGTGCAGCGAGGCGTACGTAGGGACATCCTTAAGGTCCTTTGTAAAGCGTATCTTGTCCAGGATGAGCTTGGTATGCTGCACATGGGCGTTCATATCATCGCGCTCTCTGGAGGTAAGGTTGCCTTTCCTTACGGCAAGGAACTCATATTCCTCAGCGGTGAGGAAGGATCGCTTCTTCCCCTCGGCGTCTATAAAGGTGCGGGCGGCGATGTCGTTGAGCTTCTGGAGGTCCTCGTCGCCGAGAAAGCCTGTCCCGTTTATTTTCTCGAGGAAGGCCATGCTCTCCGCGAGGAGCGCCAGCTCCGCCTCGAGGGCCTTTTCCTTGTCATTCTGGGCCTTTTTAAGATTCTCGGGATTTTCCCCGGGGCCGCAGCGCATCTGGCAGATATCCAGGTAGGTCTGGGACTGTTTCATTGCCCTGATGAGCTGAAACCTCTCCCTGACGGCCTGGATCTGGTCGTCGGAAAGCCTGTTGCTTTTTTTCAGGATGTATTCAGGCACCCCGATTTTTCCCACGTCGTGGAGCCAGGCGGAATACGAGAGCTCCCTGATCTCCTCCTCCGAGAAGGTGCCCATTGCCCTTGCGATGGCGACAGAGTACATCCTTACCCTCCTGGAGTGGCCCTTGGTGACGGGGTCTCTTGCTTCAATGGCCATGGCAAGTCCTCTCACGAAGGATTCAAAGAACTGCTCTATCTCGTGGTAAAGCCTGGTGTTCTCGATGCTCACCGCCGCCTGGGAGGCGATGGCGAAGAGGAGGCTCTCGTCCTCGGTGTCGAAGGGGACAATCTCTTCTTTCACGGTCTTATTGATGAGCTGGATGACGCCGATGATTTCGTTCTTATGGTCTATCATCGGGAGGGCAAGCATCGATTTTGTGCGGTACCCCGTCTGCTTGTCAATGTCCTTGTTGAACTTGTAAGGCGAGTCTGAGGGGATCAGATAGACGTCATCAATCCTCAGGATCTCACCTGTAAGTGCCACAAAGCCCGCGATGCTTTTCCTGGAGAGGGGGAGGCGCATCTCCTTGAGGGAGATATCGCTCGTGATGAAGAAGATGAGCTCGAATCTTTCCTTGTCTATCAGGAAGAGCGAGGCCTTGTCGGCGGCGACGACGAATTTCAGCTCCCCTATGATGGTGTTCAGCAGCTTCGGGAGGTTTCTCTCGACGGAGAGGGCCGTGCCGATTTTTATCAGCTTTTCTATGGTTTTCTGATCGCTTACCTCGAATAGCTTGCCCTGCTTTGTGCTGTCAGGAGTCTGAGTCATATCTTCCCCCTTACTGCGTGCTCTCCGTGATGAATTGTTCGGCGAAATACTGAGGATTGAGCGTCTCCCCCGTGGCCCTGATGAGGAGATCGTTCCAGCGGTAATGAGAACCAGGCCCGTAAATGTTTTCACGGAGCCACACCCCTGCCTCGGGAATATCGACGAAGTCCATCGACGACCAGTCCTTCCGCTTGAGCACGCCGGTCCCTATTGCATGCATCATCTGCGATGCCATGAGCTCGCCAAGCATGTAGTTGTGGTAATAGACGGGGGCGCTGGCGAAATGGACTTTCGAGGCCCAGTCCGGCGCCGTGCGCCCCTCAGGGCGCACAAGGTGCTGGTATTTCTCCACCGTATCCCACCAGAGCTTGTTGAGATCCTGGCCGGGATCGCGGTAAAGCTCCTGCTCAAAGTTGAACATCACCTCGGTCCAGCGGCAGAACACAAGCTGGTTGAGGGCCAGGTCCATGGCGAGGCCCTCTTTCAGGGCCTCCACTTCAGAAGCGGGGGCCTTCAGCATCTTGACGAGCCATGAGGGATTTTTGGTAAGACGCTCAAACATCATTGCCGATGCCTCTGTCGTGAAGGTATGGGAGGGCTCCCTTATCAGCCATGGCATATCCTTGCGGGTATAAAGATCGTACACTCCGTGGCCAAGCTCATGGAGCAGCGTGCCGCATGATTCCTCATCGGGGCGCATGTTGAGGAGAATCCTTATGTCCAGGCCCCTGTCTATGCTGTAGCAGAATGCATGCTGCGACTTGCCGGGCTTCTCATACAGGTCGCTTCTTGAGAGGATATCGCCAAGGGGAAGACCGGCGCTCCTGTAAAAGGCGGTGGCAATTACGGGGAGGTTCTTTCCCTTGAAAAACCTGTCAAGGTTTTTCGCAAAGGTCCCCGATGAATCCTGGAAAAAGGGGTTGGGATAGTCCCATGGGCGCAGCTCCTGTTGCTTCACTCCGAAGCGGGCGGCGAGGACCTCATCCATTTTTCCCTTGTAATGGGTGAAGGGCTTTTCCGTTGTTTCATAAAGCTTGTTGAAGATTCCGGCAAGCTCATCGACACTCTGGTCATTAAAGGAAATCTTCATCACATAATAATTGGCGAAACCCAGGGAATGAGCAGCCTTGTTGCGGAGCTTCACCAGATCTATGAGGAGGGGGGCCACTTTCGGACCCACGCCTTTCTGAGCCTCCCAGGCCTGTTTTCTGAGCGCCCGGTCGTTGCTTGTCCTGAGGATGTCATAGATATCGCGCTCGGAGACCGCCTTTCCCTTGATAATCCCCCGGTAGGTGTTGAAAACACGCTGGGCTTCAGCCTCCTTGTCATTTATCTTCTTGAGAAGGCCTGGCTCAATCTGCTTGGGGCCGAATTCGTTGATGAGAAGGGTGAGCTCCCGCGCCAGGAGGGGATCATTGATCTTCCCCGAATCGCGGAGCCTGATGAGCTTCCTATAGTCCCTGCGGCTGGAATTGAGAAGGTCACGCTTCAGTGAGAGCTCCGCCATTTTTTCATAATCCTTTTTCGTGCCGGTGAGGTAAGCGTTCCACTCGGCAAGGTTGGCTTCGCGCTCAAGCGGCGCCATTTTGACGGTATATTCCCTGGCAAAGGCCTGGAGCTCTTTCTCCTCGGCGCTCTGCAGCACTTCGGCCCTGAGGGCGGAAGCGCTGAGGATGATCAGTAAAAAAGCGGTTATGGTAAAAGGAAACAGACCACGAAGTCGCTGGAGCATCTCTTAATCCTCTTTCTTGTTCTTTTGCGGGGCTCTTCCCGGATACTCAAATCATTATAACAAGAGGCCTTTCTTTTGTCAATGAAAGGCCACAGCTGCCCTGTTTTTCCCCATACAGAAACCGGTCGGCTGTCCCCAAAAAGGTTTTTGGCCCGGCAGGGAGAATTTCTGACAATGACACAGCACGCACAAGGGAGGGATTCAGATGGACCGCTGGGAATATGAGATTGAGTCGTATCCTGTGAGAGAGGTTGTCGGTGAGGCTCAGAAAAAGGCCACTGTGATTGCCTGTGATCCCAAGGGGGTCTGCCTGTACCGCGATATGCCCACGGCGAGCCGGGAGGCTCTCGTGGCGATTCTGAATGAGCGCGGCTCAGCAGGCTGGGAGCTTGTGCAGATCCATTTCAACAGTGCCACTGCAGAGCTTGCCTGCCTTTGGAAGAGAAAGACGGAGCACCGGCAGTTTGAGCATTAAGGGGACGTGGAGAGGTTTTCCATTCGCCGGGGGCTGAGAAAGCCCCTTTTTTATAGTCAGTATACAGGGAAATGGAGAGAGAGCAATGCCGCGAGTCTTTGCTGATCAATGGGGAGTGCTTGAGTTTGAGGACCGCGAAAGAGGTATAATATCAAGAAGCGGCTTTATCTATGGGCCCGGCGGCAAGGAGAAGATTCCTCTGTCGATCATGATAAGCCCTGCGGGGAAGAGATCCTATGACCGCTCCCTTGCAGGGGCCGCGAAGGCAGCGGTGATGAATGAGGCTTTCGGTGACTGGGTCTGTGTCCATTCCGGGCAGTTCAAGGAATTTGTCGCAAGGGGGCTCTCAATAAAGTGGGTCTCTATCCTTTTCGGAGCGAGGGCCTTTCACTTCCCCATGCATTTCAGCAGTCACGTTGACCGCACCAGTGTGCCGGGCACCATTGTGCTCAAGAACCAGAGAAAGCCGGCAAAAGAGATGAAGCGGGGATGGGAGATATCCTGCTGGGGATATGCGCCGCACTTTGAAATGGCGGAGTCCTTCAAGCCCCTGAGTGACGAGGAAAAGAGGAAATATCCTTTCATGTCCAAGGAGAAAGTCCTTAAAGCGAGAGGCATTGACTATTTCAAGGCCGATATACTCGTCATCAGCGAAGGCGCCGGGGCGTCGGGCGAGACGGTGGAGTCCACGCTGGTGGATATTTTCGAGACCCTCAGGTCCGCCGGAGAAAAGCTCCCCTCGTGGGTCTTCGTCTATATCAATTTTGGAAGCACCCTTACGGCAGTGAGAGCCTGGCAGGTGTGCACCAAGTACGGCGTAAGGCTCTCCTTCACCTTTATGGGGAGCGCGATCCATGTGAGCCCTGACGGCCTCCTTCCCGGCCTTCCCTACACCGACCTCTCCCATCTTGACGCCCGGTCCGTCACCTACAGGGAGCTTTACCTCGAGGGAGTGGCTACCTGCACGGACCTCGACGGCAGGCCCGTATACTCCAGGTGCTCCTGCGGAGACGTGGGCGACAGCCTGGACAGTCCCTCCCATTATTCCCTTCTGCTGGTACTGGAGAACCTTATCCTGCGGATCCCCCTCCACCGCGAGGGTCTCATGGAGCTTTATAATGACCCCGTGTTCCTGGAGAAGCTCATCAGAGAAGTGCAGCTCACCGAGGAGAAACATCATGCAATAATAAGGAACACAAGGGGAGAGTCGGTGCTTGAGATAATCAAGGCCCATGCGGGAAGGCTTTCCGGCGGCAGTGACAAGAGCTCCCCCAGGACGCGCTGAGCGCCTGGGGGGGGTTGATGACCTCCGGGTCGAATAACAGCGGGAACTTACCATAAGGAGGTACTGACATGAGAAACAGGAAGTTTTTCCCCCTTCACTCACTGGTGCTGGCGTTGCTGTTTGTCCTGGTCGCTCTCCAGTGGGGCTACGGCCAGAAGCCGGCGCCCACGGAAAAGACTCCCCTTCTGATAATTGACACCAATGTGGGCGATGACAAGGACATCCATAACTTCAGGAAGATGAGCGATCCCTTTGTAAAAACCGCCGGGAAGCTCCCTTCAAGGGAAGGCCTCGACAGCCTCCAGGCTTCGGGGAGCGCCCAGTTTTCTGAGGAAGGCCTCAGGGGAATCAAGCAGAGACTCAAGGGAAAGGATATCGTCATCATGGACCTCAGGCAGGAGTGCCATGGCTTTCTTAACGGCACTCCCGTGAGCTGGAAGGCCGTCCATAACTGGGAAAACGTGGGAAAGAGCATTGCCGAGGTCACTGCCGAGGAAAACAAAAGGCTCAGGAAGGCTTTCAACGATGAGATAATTGTGATCTACCGGGTGATAGATAAGGATGATGACGATGAGTACGTTCCCGAGTCGATGGCGGTGAAATCGGCGGCCAGCGAAAAGGAGGCCTGCGAGAAGGAAAAAGTGTGGTATTCGCGGATCGCCGTCACCGATCACCGGAGACCCTCCGACGACACGGTGGACAGGTTTGTCAAGTACGTGAGGGACATGAAGAAGGGCACGTGGCTTCATTTCCACTGCAAGGCGGGAAAAGGAAGGACAGCCACCTTCCTTGCAATGCTGGACATGATGCGGAACGCCAGGAAAGTGAGCATTGACGACATTGTCCTGAGGCAGTACCTCCTCGGCGGTGCCAACCTCTTCCCCCACACAGAGCCGGGAAGCTGGAAATATCCCTATGAGAAGGAGCGGGAGGAGTTCGTCAGGAAATTTTATCAGTATTGCCGTGAAAACCAGGACGGGTTCAGGACCGGATGGAGCGAATGGCTCAGCAGTAAAAAGGCCGCCCCGCCGAAGTCATAAGGGGAATCTCATGCCGTCATAAGCGGCGTATACTTCGACACCTGTCTCCCTGGCGAGGGCTTTTGCAAGAAGCGCTGGCTTTGCGGCGAGCATCCTTTTGCCGAAGTGAGTCAGAATGGCTTTCCTTGGCTTTAATGCCCCTACAAGCTCGCGGGCATCCTCAAAGGAGAGGTGCATTATGGTGTCATCCTCAAAGGGCGTGTCGCGCACCACATTCAGGACCAGTATGTCGGAGCCGCGGTAGCATTCCTTCAACTCCTCGAAATACTTTGTGTCGGCAAGAAACGATATGGTGAGGCCGTTATGGCGGAAGAGGAGGCCGTAGGTCTCCACGGGGTGCCGGTGCCTTATCGAGGTGGAAAAGGTGATCTCCCCGAGGGAATACTGGCGCTCTGGCTCAAGGAGCACAATGTCGCCTATGCACTGCCGCAGGTAGTTGAAGAGCACCGGGTTCGCGCCCTGGATGCACTCACCGGGAGCAAAGAGCACTCCCCTTTTTTCAATTCCTCCGAAGGTCATGGCATCTATCATGATATTCACATCATTGGAGTGATCAATGTGAGAGTGGGTGAGCACGAGGCCGTCAAGCTTCGAGGCGTCTATGGGAGGCCGCGAGAGGGCGCAGCGCACCAGAGACCCCGGCCCCGGGTCTATCAGGATTTTACGCCCCCCGAGGCAGATCAGAATCCCCCCCGAAGAGCGCATCTGGCGCGCCACCACGTAGCGCGCCCCTGCAGTGCCGAGAAATTTGATGAAATTGCCGTCCATAGGACTCCTTGTATCGAAATATTGGTATTCTCTCCCGGTCCGCTCTTCCCTTCCGCATCTTTTGGATCAAGGGGGCATTCCGGCAGGTGCGGAAACTTTAACAAAGAATACGATTTATGGTAACAATTTCAGTTTTTTTTCAAAGGTTTTTCACGAAAATTTCATAGCCTGTGATGAAAAACAGATAAGTGCATGGAATTTGGGTATCATGTACCATGTACGAGAGGCAGCACGAGGGATAAGGAGACAGTACCATGAATGAAGAAATGAGGCCTATCGAATCAGCTCCGTCTTTCCAGAGCCCCCAGGTGTCAGGCCCTTCTCAGCCGCCGCCTATGCGCTCCGCTCCCCCCCCGGGACCTATGGCGCCTCCTCAGGGAGGCATGGGGATGCCGGGCGATTCCTCCCTCTTCTCGAGGGAGATGAGCGGTGGAGGCCCTATGCAGGCTCAGGGAAATCCCGCCATCAACTCATTCAGGAACACATGGGGCTCATATACGGGCCAGGGACAGCCCCAGGGTGGCTTTGCAGCAGCGGCAGGCCCCGGTGGCACGGCTGCGGCGGCAGGCCCCAACGCCTTCGCCTCTTCCGGTCCCAATGGCGCTTTTGCAGCGGCAGGCCCCAACGCCACGCCGAACAACAAGCCTAACACTACGCCTAACAATACGCCCAACACCAAGCCGAACAACAACCAGCAGCAGATGCAGCAGCAGATGCAGCAGATGATGCAGCAGATGATGCAGATGATGACGCAGATGATGACGCAGATGATGCAGATGATGCAGCAGCAGATGGGCGGAAAGCCTGGCGGCACCAACGGCGCCAATCCCGCGGTGAACGGCATCAACGGCCAGGGCGGAGGAGTGAACGGCACCAACCCCATGGGCCAGCAGGGCGGCAATGTCTTTAACTCATGGGGCCAGGGAAGAGAGGGAAACTGCGTGGCCGTCTCAACGATCAAGGCGGCCCAGGATAAATACGGCAACAACATTTTCAAAAATGTGGAGAGGACGGGCAACGGTTATAATATTACCATGCAGGACGGAAAAAAGGTGCAGCTCTCCAACGAAGAATATGCCCAGGCCGAGCGGATGAGCAATTTCAAAGGAAGCGGCGCAGAGAAGGATAATGCCACGCTCTGTTATGCCGCCATGGCAAAGAGAGCCCAGGGAGAGAATTATGAAGGCTCCCGCAATTCCTACGCAAGGGCCCTCCATGCCCTTAATAACGGTGAGCAGAATCCCATGGCCTCGGCAAGGTTTCTCGGCCTCGGCAACAAGATGAAGAAGGTGGATCCCAGCGCCCTCAACAGCGGGGCCGGCGGAATAGGGCTTTCTGCCACCCACTCCGTTTACACGAGAGGCGGCACTGTCGATCATTATGGAAGCGCCTATAACTTCAACGGAACCGACACCAATGGCAGGCGCCTCACGGAAGCCTACATGTTCGTCTGAGGATCACAGGTCTTTATGGAATATGAGAAGAGGCG
Source organism: Candidatus Eremiobacterota bacterium (assembly GCA_031082125.1). Lineage (NCBI taxonomy): Bacteria > Bacillati > Vulcanimicrobiota > Vulcanimicrobiota bacterium. The sequence continues at coordinate 33,117 of JAVHLM010000008.1, read as the reverse complement.
GCGCAATGCCGCCTCTTTTTGTTAACAGCAGCGGGCATTCCCCGGCGCAAGAGTTAACAAAAAGAATAAGAGGTGGTAACAATTTCAGGTTTTTTTCAGGCTGATTTCACCTGGTTTTCAGGCTTTGAGATGAAACATGCAGTGATCATACTACATTTTTCGGGGGGCACGGTACCGGGAGGGGCAGAATCAAGCTAACGAGGTGAAGATATGAGCGAGGTACAAAGCATCCAGTCATCATCAGACAACTCACGGAGGGACACGGGGCGTCCCGGGGAGAGCACTGTGCAGTCCTCCGCTGCAGTGCAGCCTTCACAGCAGTTCCAGGGGAAGAAAGACGATGGACAGTCATCGGGGGGGGCTTACCAGAGGCCTTCCGACAATTCGCAGTTTTCCCGCGAGGCCTCCTCAGGGACTGAAGGGGCGCAGCAAAGAGGCGCGGCACAGAGCGAGAGCTTCAGGAATGTCTGGGGCACGGCGTTGCCTGCCGGCGCTGCAAATAACAGGCCGAACAATACGCCGAACAATACGCCGAATAACACGCCGAATAACACGCCGAATAACACGCCGAATAACACGCCGAACACGAATCCCAATAACAATCAGCAGCAGATGAACCAGATGATGACGCAGATGATGCAGACCATGACCCAGATGATGACGATGATGACGCAGATGATGCAGACCATGATGCAGCAGATGAACAATAACGGCAAAGGCCCGAACGGCGGCGGAAACAACAATAACGGCGGAAACAACAACAACGTGAATCCAGTTGACAACAATATGAACAACAACGGCACCCGCAAGAACTGGGGCAACCTCTTCAACGGCTGGGCCCAGGGAGCGGAAGGAAACTGCTCTTCCGTGGCCATGATCAAGGCGGCAATGAACAAGTACGGCGACCAGGTCTTCTCAAAGACCGAGAAATCCGCCGACGGCGGCTATAACCTCACTATGAAAGACGGCACAAACGTCAAGCTCACCGCCCAGGAAATGGAGACGGCGAACCGCATGAACCGTTTCAGGGGAAGCGGCGAAGCGAGGGATTATGCCAATCTCTGCTATGCCGCCATGGCCAAGCGTGCTCAGATGGCGGGCCATGAAGGCGCAAATTCCTTTGCGAGGGCCTGCCACAGCCTCAACAACGGAGAGGATCCCAATGACAGCGCGAAGTTCCTTGGACTGAAGAACAATATAAAGCACCTCAACAGAATGAGCGAGCTGAGAAACGCGGAAAATGCCGTGGCATGGAGCTACCAGCACGCAGTCTATGTGCATGGCGGGAAAGTGGATGCCCATGGCAGGGAGGCCGGGTTCAACAATAGCGACACCTGCGGGCAGGGTCTCATAAGGGCTTTTGTCCTCGTGTAGATGAAATGAAAGGAGAGTCCACGATGGCCAGCAAGAAAAAACAGCTCTCCAGCAGCAAGGAAGCAGAAGCTCTCCTTGACGATGACAAGAAAGAGGATGCCGCCGAAGAGCGCACGCGCTACGTAATGCTTTAGAATGGGTTTTCCGCCGAAGGAGCCCCTGGGGACGGCATGAGAGCCGTCCTTTCAGGCGGCTTTTATTGTACGCCGGCGCTCTGGAGGGTAATGACGCCGGCAAGGGCCAGTAAGAGGCCGATCATTGTCCTGGGATCAAGGACATTCTCCTGGTAGAATACGGCGCCGGTAATGACCACCAGCACGATACCGAGGGACGACACGATGGCTCCGGCTATCGAGAGTGGCATGAGCTTCAGAAGCCAGAGGTAGAAAACGGCAGTGCCTATGGCGGTGAAAAAGAAGAGATAGAACCATGGATTTTTCAATGCCAGTAAAATGCCATGGAGGATTCCTTTTTCCACTGAGAAGATCATGGCAAGCTTTTTGGCGCCCAGATTCATGCCCACGGTGCAGATGCTCCAGAGGAGAATAAGGGTAATCTTCTGAGCCATCAATGGAGCCCCCCTTTCTGAAAGGTTCACCTTCCATTCGCCCGGAAAGGCTGCAAATCCTTCACAGAGTTCATTAAGAGTCCTCTGGTGTCTCTGCAGCGCCGTTCTTCAGCAGTTTCGCCACGGAGTCATGGCCGCTGCGCTCTGCATACTCCAGGGGGGTGAAGCCCCCTGCATTGGCGATATCCGCTTGAGCGCCGCAGGAGAGCAGGAAGGCTACAAACTCGTTGAGCCCCTTTCCGGCGGCGTCATGGAGCACGGTGAAGCCGCACTCCATCGCGTTGATATCGGCTCCGCTTGAAATGAGAACTCCCGCGACATCAAGGTGGCCTTCTGCGACGGCGTAATGGAGCGGAGTCCTTCCCTCAAGATCACTCGCGGCACAGGACGCTCCCCCTGAAAGAATGAGCTCGGCAAGCTCCCTGCTGCCGCCCTGGGCTGCCAGGTGGAGTGGTGCCACGCCTGAGCGGGATATGCTTTTCACGCTGATTCCCCTGCTGATGAGGAATTTCACCAGCTCGCAGTTTCCGCTGCTGATAGCGGGGAAGAGAGGCGTCACGCCGTAATTGTCGGCCACGTTGAGGGTGGCTCCCTCATCGAGAAGGATTTTCACCATGGAAAGACTCCCTGAGGCGCATGCGAGGTGGAGGGCCGTCTGCCCGTCACTGTCACGGCCATCGACGGGAGCGCCCCGGGATATGAGAAGCTCTGCAACGCTCTCGAATCCTCCCGACGCGGCATAATGGAGGGGAGTCTGGCGCCACTTGTTGACCGCGCCTGCATCGGCCTCGCGGGAGAGAAGAAGCTCCACCATCCTGTCCAGCCCCCCGGCTGATGCGAGGTGAAGAGCTGTCATGCCTGAGCGGTCAGGTGCGTTGACGAGGTCCGGCTTTGCAGTAAGAAGGGCTATCGTCTCCTCAGGCTTTCCGTTCTGCACATAATAATGGAGCTCTTTTACCGACATACTCGCTCCTCTGCTCACTTCGATATGCAGCATGGCTTTCCAATTATAGCATACTTTTCCTGCCGCCGGGAGGTGGACAATATTTAATATAATGTTAACAAAAAGGCATGCTTTAATATGCCCTCTCTATGGTAGAATTGATACGATGAGGGGATACTCTAGCCTGCATATGCAGGACGGGAGGAAGGAAGAAAGTCTTATGGATTCATTGCAGTTCAGCGCTTCAGACATCTCACCAAGGGGAATCAAGGCCCAGGCGGGGGTGGCAGCGCAGGCTCCCTCAGCCGATGAGCCTCATTCCACATGGCAGGGCATCAAGGATACAGTGGGTGAATCGGTCGAGGACGGCCGGCTCCAGGGAAAGAAGATCGGCATGCTGCTCGCGGCGTCAGCCGGGGCTGCGTCCCTTCCCCTCATGGTGGCACAGGCAGCGCCGGCCATAGCGGGAACGGTCCTCGGCCCCGCCGGTATGATAGGCGCCCTCGTGGTGGCTGCTATTGAGGAGAAATACATCGGGATCGGGAAGCATGCCGGAGCACTTGCAGGAAGCGCCGTCGGTGCTGGTGTGGGTCTTGTCAGGGCGGCGCTGAATCACGGGAATCCCCCGGATCCCAATGAGGGCGACAGGAAGGTGGAGCTTCCCAAGGCCCCGCCCCAGGGGAAAGGCCCCTGGGAGCCTCTCCTTCCCAGGATGCTGCACAAGGCGGAGAAGGCCATTCTCGGCCACGTGCCGGAGCGCACGAGAGCGATAGAGCGCGCTGAAACCATCGGCCTTTTTGGATCCTCTCTGGTGGCTGCTTCGGTGATACCTACAATCGCTGCAACCCTCATCGGGGGGCCTGTGGCTACAATCATGGGCACCATGATTGGTTCTCTCATAGGTATTGTGGGAGGAAGCCTTGAGGAGAACACGATTGGAATAGGGAGGGTTGCCGGCGAGGCCGTGGGCACGGTGGTGAGTGCCGTGGGCAAGGGCATCAGGAAGCTTACGGGCAGCGGGCAGAAGGTCCAGGAGAAGGACAATGCCCACCAGGCGACAGAGACCTTCTCCCTCGATGTCCAGGCTGCAAAGAAAGCGCCGGAGAGAAAGAATCCCATCAGCACTCTTCTGGGCTATGCGGGCAAGGCTTTCATGGGCCTTAACAGCGTAATGGCTGAGCCCCTTATGAGTTTTCTCATCGATACCAGTAAGCTCTGCAACCTCCTTCTCACCGAGAAGCCTGTGCAGACCATCGATTTCAAGGAGCGTCCCTTCCCGGCTGTCAACAAGGACCGCCTCGTGGCGAATTTCACGAAGATTGCCGGCATCAATGCGAAGTACAAGCAGGAAGATGCCGTAGCCTCTGAGCTCGGCAGACAGTTTGACGCCATGAAAGTGAACCACGCCAAGGACCAGGCGGGAAATCTCATCGCCACCATCCCGGCGACGGAGAGCGCCAAGGATGCGCCCACGGTAATGCTCTCGGCCCACATGGACACCGTCTCGCCCACATCGGCCGATGCCATCATCAATGACGGCAAGAAGATAAAGACTAACGAGCGCCATATCCTCGGCGGTGACGACAGGGCCGGCATCGCCCAGATCATGGAAGGGGTGCAGTCAGTTCTGGAGCGCGGCATGGACCACCCTGAGATAAAGATTGTCTTTACCGTCGGCGAGGAAGTGGGCCTCAAGGGCTCGATGGCCCTCGATCCGAAAGATATTGCCACCAGGCCCACCCTTGGCTTTGTGATTGATTCCACCGACAAGAGATCCCTCTATCTCACCAATGACGGCGTCATCATCACCTCGAAGCCCACCAAGTACAATTTCAGCCAGGAGGATCCCCTCATCCAGGTGAGCATGCGCTCCATGGCCGACGCGGGGATAAAGCCTCAGCCTGTTCATGGCCCTATCCTCGCCGGCGCCGGAACTGATGCGAACTCGCCGGCCCTGAACAACAAGCTTGTGAAAAGCGTCGCCATAGGGACGGGAGTCAACGACGTGCACACCATGCTCGAAAATGCAAAGATCAAGGACCTCGAGCAGATTGCCAGGTCCGTCGTGGGCTTCATCACCAACACATGCGATCTCAAGGTCGATGGCGACGCCGTGGTGCCGCGGTACCCCCTGAAATCATAAGACCTCCGCCATCTGATGGACTCTATAAGGGCCTGCCACAGCAGGCCTTTGTTCTTTTCCTGTCGAACATCCCATTGATATTTAACTGAGGAGGGGCAATGGAAGCGCAGCTTGTTGATCTTGTAGCGGCAAAGTCCGGAGTGCAGAGACTGTATGTGGAGCACCTTGTGGCTCTCTATGACGACAAGGCCACTATCCCTTTCGTGTCGCGCTACCGGAAGGATCAGACGGGGAACCTTGATGAAGTGGGCGTGGCACGGGTCTATGATGCCATAAAGTATTTCAGGGACCTGTCTGAAAGAAAGGCTTTTGTCCTTGGAGAGATTGAGAGGAAGGGAAAGCTCACAATGGAGCTCCGGGCAGCAATCGAGACCTGCACCGATGCGAGGATACTTGAGGATCTCTATCTCCCCTACAAGGAAAAAAGAAAGACCAAGGCTGACAAGGCGAGGGAGGCAGGGCTTGAGCCCCTTGCCCGGATGCTTCTTGCGAAGGAAAACCTTGGCGACGCGAAAGTCCTTGCCCTTGACTTTGCAAAAGCCGGGACCGATTATGACACCGTGGAGAAGGCGCTTGAGGGAGCTCTTTACATAATCTCCCAGCAGGTTCTTGAGTCTGTCAATCTCATGGAGTCTTTTCTCAAGAGCTCCTTCTCGTCGGGAGTGCTTATCTCGAAAAAGAAGCGCGGCTACAACGGGGAGGACCACCGCTTCGAAGATTATTACGACTTTACCGAGGCTCTCAAGGCGCTCTGCCTTCCCAGGAACTCCCACCGGTACCTGGCCATCAGGCGCGGTGCCGAGCAGGGTGCTCTTTCCATGAAGGCCGAGGTTGACGAAGGAGCCCATCTTTTTGCGCTCCGTGAGAGATTCCTGCTGCGCTCCTATTATTACCAGGAATACGTGGAGAAGGCCATAGAGATTGCCTATTCGCAGTATATACGCCCGGCCCTGGAGACGAGGATTCAGAATGAGCTCTCTGAAGCCGCCGAGATGGAGGCCATCAAGGTATTTGCCCGCAACCTCGATGCCCTTTTCATGGCGCCGCCCATCCCTTACCGGAGCGTGCTGGGCATGGATCCCGGGCTCAGGACGGGGATCAAGGTGGCGGTTCTCGATCGTGACGGGACCTTTCTGGACCACAGGGTCTTCCATATCCTGTCGGCCGGCGAAGCGAAAAAGGCGAAGGAGTCCCTCGTGGCCCTGATAAAAAAGCACAGCATCGGTGCCGTGGGCGTGGGCAACGGCACAGGATCCCGCGAAGCCATGGCTTTTGTGAGGGATGCGGTGAAGGAGGTCTCCCACGATATCATCGTAGCCCTTGTCGATGAGGCCGGCGCCTCGGTGTATTCGGCCTCTGAGCTGGCCCGCGAGGAGTTCCCCGACCTGGATGTGACGGTGAGGGGAGCCATCAGCATCGGCAGGCGCCTTCAGAATCCCCTTGCCGAGCTCGTGAAGATTGATCCCAAATCCATAGGGGTAGGGCAGTACCAGCACGATGTTGACCAGAAAAAGCTCCGTGAAGCACTCCAGAGGGTGATCGAGATCTGCGTGAACCATGTGGGTGTCGATCTCAACACGGCCTCCCATGCCATACTCACCTATATTTCAGGGCTTTCAGACAAGGTGGCCAGGAGCATCGTGGAGCACCGAAAAAATCACGGCTTTTACAAGAGCCGCGGTGAGCTCCTGAAGGTGAAAGGCCTGGGGCCGAAGGCCTATGAGCAATGCGCCGGCTTCCTGAGAATCAGGGGCGGAAAGAATCCCCTTGACGGCACGGGCGTCCATCCTGAGTCCTACGGTGTAGTTGAAAAGATGGCCGGTGACTGCAATCTCTCTGTAAGCGCGCTGCTGGGAAACAGGAATGTCCTTCAGGCTCTCGACAGGAGCAGGTATCTCACCGCCACCTGCCAGGCCCATAATTTCGACGCCCTCCTTGACAGCCTCCTCAATCCAGGCAAGGATCCACGGAAGGAGTTCCGCACCGTGGCGTTCCGTGAGGGGATAGAGGGAATTGATGATGTCAAGGAGGAGATGCTCTTCGAGGGTAGGGTCACCAACGTCACCAATTTCGGCGCATTCATCGATATAGGAGTCCACACAGACGGCCTCTGCCACAAGTCACAGCTTGCGGAGCGCTTCGTGGCCGATCCCTCCGAGGTGGTGAAAGTCGGTGACATCGTGACCGTGAAGGTTCTGGCTGTCGATTACGGGAAGCGCCGCATTTCCCTGAAACTTCTTGTCAGTGAGAAGGGATAGGAAGCGCCGGTGAGTAATTACTATGAGGGGAAAAGAGTGACGATTAGGAGGTGTGAAATGGCAGAAAAGAAGAAAGAGCCTGCGAAGCCTGCCAAGGCGGAAAAGAAGGGAAAGAAGGAAGAGAAGAAAAAGGGAAAGGGCGCCAAGAAGGAGAGCAAGGCTCTCACCAAGACGGAAAAGCCCGGAAAGCCCGCGAAAGAGAAGCCGGCAAAGAAAGCGGCTCCCCCTCCTGAAGAGGAGCATTACGATGATGAGCTCATGTACCTGGTCTGCGAGGAATGCGGCAGGGTGGTCGTTCTTCTTGACGATGAGTGCAGGAAGGATGAGTGCGAGATTCTCTGCTGCGGCGAGCCGATGCAGGAGCCCGAGCTTGTCATGTCACACGAGGGCGAGATGTACCGCTGCCCCACGTGCGGCATGAAGGCCATAATCGAGCAGGACTGCGAGTGCGTTGATGAAGAGTGCGATCTCATCTGCTGCGGCCATAACATGGTCCTGATTGACGAGATGTAGAAAGCGTATACCCCGGGGGACAGCACCAGAGGGAAAGCCTCAAGCTGTCCCTCTTTTTATTTCACTTGTGGGCCTGGCGCCTGTCGTGGACGTTCCATGTCATGACAAGGAGCACTATCGACAGCACTGCCGAGGCGATAATGACCATGAAACCCGCGTCCCAATCGTAGTATTGCACTATCTTCCCGATGCCGAGCTCCGCCCCCGTGGCGCCTGCGTAGCCGAAGAGGCCCGTGAGACCTGCTGCGGTACCTGCCGCTTTCTTTGGCACCAGGTCCACGGCGGCGATGCCGATGAGCATGACAGGCCCGTAGATAAGAAAGCCTATGGCAGTGAGGGCAAGGGAATCAACCCAGCCTCGCCCCGCGGGATTGAGCCAGTAGACCATCACGGCGCCTGTCACGAGGGTCATGAAAATGACCATGATGGGCGAGCGCCGGCCATGGAAGAGCTTGTCGCTTGCCCATCCCGAGAAGAGCATGCCGGGGATCCCGGCAAGCTCGTAGAGGAAGGACTGCCAGGCCGAGTGGGTGATCGTGCAGTGCTTGACCTCCATGAGATACGTGGGGGCCCAGTTGACGACACCATAGCGCACTATGTAGACAAGCACGTTGGCCATGGCGAAGATCCAGAGAAACCTGTTGTTGAGCACGTATTTGAAGAGGATCTCCTTCCCTGAGAGCTCGCGCTCGGGATCTTCAGCCGCCGTGGGGGGGTAATCATTCATGTGCTCCTCTATGGGCGGGAGCCCCACGGACTGAGGCGTGTCCCTCAGGAAGATGAGGATAACGAATCCCAGTATGATGGCAAATATGGCCGGTACATAGAAGCCGCTCTGCCACGCTCCCGTGAGCAGGATTGCATAGCTCGCGATTATGGGGGCGAACATTCCTCCCACGTTGTGGGCAAGGTTCCATATGGCCATCTTGGTGCCGCGCTCGCCGTCGGAAAACCAGTGGACCATGGTCCTGCCGCAGGGAGGCCATCCCATCCCCTGGAACCACCCGTTCACGAACCAGAAGCATGTCATGAGAAAAAGACCGGGGACGAACCCGAAGAAGAGGTTGACAAGAGCCGAGAGAATAAGGCCTGTCGCCAGGAAGTACCGGGGATTCGAGCGGTCGGACACGTTGCCCATGACGAACTTGCTTATCCCGTAAGCGATGGTCATGGCCGAAGCGAGGAGCCCCACGTCGCCCTTGGAGAAGCCCAGATTGTCAATAAGAAGGGGCTTCACAATGTTGATATTGGTCCGTACCAGGTAGTACCCCGCGTAGCCCACGAAAATGGTGGAGATCATCTGGATTCGGTATTTTCTATAGGTGGCTTTAATCTCCTCAAGGGGAAGGAGGGGCTTGAAGGGCGCCGGCCTGAAGATGTCCAAGAGTTTTGCCATGATTATGCCTTTATTCTTCTGTGCCCCGCCTCCTGAATCCTGTGCGGGCGATCACCGCACCTATGCTCCCTGGGAACGGATCTGGTTCTGCACCGCTTCCATATATCATGGGATAAGGCTGTGCTTTGTTAAAAATATGCAAACACTTGGGGACTGACTCGTTTTCTTCGAACCGATCGCCGTAATTTGCAGGAAAATGAGTTTGTCCCAATTATTCGTGCTCTTTACTTATTGAGTTTTTTCGTGATATAGTGAATAGGAAGAAAATGCACTTTTCAAGGATGAGGGCAAGGAGGAGCACCTATGATAAGCGACAAAGTAAGCTCACAGGCATCCACGACACAGGCTGCTCAGACAAAACCGGCAACCACAACGGCGGCCGCCAAGACCGATACGGCGGCAAAACCGGCAGAGAGCAAGCCCCAGGAGCAGGGGGACAATGTGGCCCTCACCGATCAGGCCCAGAAGGACGCTGAAAAGGCGCGTGTTGAGAAGGAGCGCCAGGAGGCCCTTGCCCAGGCAGAAAAGGAGCGCCAGGAAAAGCTGAAAGCCCTCGAGGAAGAGGAGAAGCGTAAGCAGGAAGAGATCAACGCCCAGCAGCTTGAAGAGCAGGAGAAGCTCAAGAAGGAGGAAGCCCTCAAGGCCGAAGTTGAAGCCAAGAAAAAAGCAATAGAGGAGGAGGCGGCCAAGAAGAATGCGGCCATCGAGGAAAAATACCAGACCGACATGACAAAGGCCCAGGGGCCTACCATGCCCGCGAATTTCAATGATATGACGCCCGAGCAGCAGTACAATTACCTCCATGACGTGGCAGTGGCCATGGCAGGCGGTGACGAGAGCCAGTGGCGCACCGGAGAGAATGAGCTGAACCTCATCGGCATAAGGAGCTGGCAGAATGGCCAGGCGGGCTCCACGGAAGGGAACAAGTACAACGATACCATCTACGCCGTGAGGATGGTGAACGGGAACCCCGAGGTATATGCCTTCAATGGCACCGTTGATGCGGGGAGGGACCCCGGCGGCACGGGGTACGGTTACAGCGGGCCCGAGGGAAGCGGGTTCTCCCACGTGGCGGACGGCTCCTACCCCATAGGCACCTTTGAGAAGCGGGGCGGCGGCAAGTGGGGTGTTGACACCACCCTGGGGCAGTCGGGCGACGTGCGGATCAATGTGGATTTCAACAATGACGCGGTAATCCAGGACAACGAACGGCTCAACAAGACAGAAGGCGCCGGGTGGGGCATCTATTTCCATCCGGGCGGCAGCGGAGAGAATGTGGGCTCGTGGTCTGCCGGCTGCCAGGTGATAAGGCCTGATCAGTACGGCACCTTCCAGTCCCTTATCCAGCAGGATCCCAACAAGCAGTTCGGCTACACTCTCGTGGACAGCGCCAACCTCCCGCCGGTGAACTCCGCCATGGAGGCCGTCGGAGTGCCCAATACCCCCGTTGCCACAGGCACGGGAGGGGTTTCGATCACGCCGCACGGAACAGCTCCGGCGGCGACAGGAGGAACTGCAGCGCCTTATCACGAGACGGCTCCTTACACTGCCCATGCGCCCGAAGGCTACATGCCGCCCGAGTATGGCTCGCCATACGGCGCCCAGGCCCCGGATTCCATGGCTTTCAATCCGCAGGGAGCGAATATCGACGAGCAGCTTACCCTTCTCTGTGAAGAGGCCATGAAAGAGATAGAGTCCCAGCAGGCCCTTATCCAGGGAGGCGGCCAGGCCCAGTGGGGGAATGCCACGCTTGCCCTCTACTACACCTACTACCAGGCTCTTTTCCAGGAGCTTCCCCTCAAGCCGGAGACGGAGCAGCTCATCAATACGACGCTGGCAAAGGCGGGAATCGATGCGCCCCGTATCAAGGAGATGGTGAGCGAGCAGAAGCAGTCGCTCCAGGCCAATCCCCTCGCAGGCCAATATTTCCAGGGAGGCATGCAGCAGATATAGAAGGGTCCTTGAGGTTCTGATAAGCGGCATTGGCCGGGTGCTCAGTGCCGCTTTTATTTTCATAGTGTGTGCGGCGCTGTTCCACTTCCCTCATCAGGCGCAGCACGTTCCCTCCCAGGATTTTCCTTATGTCTTCCTCTTTGTAGCCCCTCTTGAGGAGATGGTAGGTAATAAGGGGAAAGTGCGCCGCGTTCTCGAGGCCTGCGGGGTAGCTTCCCGCGCCGTCATAATCACTCCCCAGCCCCACGTGATCGGCACCGACGAGCTTTACCGCGTAGTCGATATGGTTGATGAGCACCTCAACAGGAACAGGGGGAGGCAGCTCCCTGTTCCAGAGGGCTGTGAGCTCTGCGCGGTAGCGCGCAGGATCATCCCGGTATTTTTTCTTGAGGCGCTCCTTTTCGGGCTTGATCTTCTCCCTCAGCAGGGCAATCTTTTTTAAAAAGCCTTCATCAAGGTATTCGGAATAGAAGGTGATCTGTACAAGGCCGCCTTTCGCGGCAAGGGCTTTCATCATCTCGTCGGAGAGGTTTCGGGGATGGGAGCAGAGAGCCCTCACCGACGAATGGGATGCCATGACGGGTGCCTCGGAAAGGTCCATAACCTGGCGGAACGCCTCGTCGGAGATATGGGAGACGTCGATGATCATTCCCAGGCGGTTCATCTCCCTCACCACGCTCCTCCCGAAGGGGCTCAGCCCGTGGAACCGGGCTTTCTGCGCCGTCGAGGAATCACAGATATCGTTGTTCTCTATGTGGGTAAGCGTGATGTACCGGACTCCCAGGCGGTAGAAATCGCGGAGGAGGCCCAGGCTCCCCTCGAGGGGTCCTCCGTTTTCCATGCCGATGAGAATTGCCTTTTTGCCTGTGCTGTGGACTCTCACTATGTCATCGGCCGAAAAGGCAAGCTCAGCTTTTTTCCGGTTTTTCCCGGCCTGCAGGTAGATCTCGTCAATAATCTCCAGGGCTTTTTTCGCCGGGCCTTTCCCGTCAAGCGAGTTGGGGACGAAGACGGCAAAAAAGGAGGCGCTGAGGCCGCCTTCGATCATCTTGGGAATATCGACTTCCGAATCTTTCGAGCCTGTGCCGATGTCCAAATGCTCATCGACCATCAGGAGCGGCGTGTCGCAATGCGTGTCTATCACTATGGCGCCGCGGTGGATTGCCAGGGCTCTTTGCCAGAGGGCAGGGTCCCGCGCCTCGCCTGCCGGGGAGGCCTCTCTGCAAAGCACGGCGAAAAGCATGCCTGCAAGGAAAGCAGCCAGCCTCTTCATGGGCGCTATTTGGTCTCCCGGGGCGGCACGAGGAAGTTGAGCCTTCCCTCTATGCGGGCCGACTCCTCCGTGAGGGGCGAGTGCTTCTCCATATAGGCTTTGAAGGCGTCGATGCAGAGGCCGTTGTAGGCAGCATTCTTCCCTGCAAGGAAGGTGCCGTAGCCGTTGGCGCCTGCGGCGAGAAAATCATCGACGGTGACGCGGTAAGTCTTGCCTTCATCGAGCGCTGCGCCGTTCACCCTGATGTTGGAGACCTTGCTCCCCGTTTTCTTGCGGGGATCGATATCCATCGTGAGGCCCGAGACCTGCATGTTCCCTTTTTTGCGGGCCGAGCTGTTTTCCATTATCTCCTTGATCTGGGTCCCTGTAAGCTCAATGGTTACCATGTACTTATCAAAGGGCATCACCCGGTAAAGATCGCCGAAGTTGATGTCGCCTTTCATTATCTGGTCACGGATGGCGCCGGAGTTCTGCATGGCGATGTCAGCGCCGGTAGACTCCCTGATGGCATCGCACACCACGTTCCCCATGACGGTCTCAAAGACTTTTTTCCTGTCGTGGGTAAGATCTACATCGGTATTACCCACGGGGACTCCCATGGTCTCCTGGGCTTCCTTCACGACTGGGGCGATGATTCTTTCCACGTCGGCGTCAGGCTTTATGTCCTTGCTCGAGACGGGGATGAGGACATTCTTGAAGGACAGGATCTCCCCGCTCTCATCGTCAAGGGAGAGCGAGAGGCTTCCCAGGGCCACGCCGCCCGTGCCTGACTGCACGATGAGGGTGTTGCCCACCTTTTTGGGCTCTGCAAGCGCCGTGTGACTGTGGCCTCCCACAATGACGTCAATCTCGGGTACGGCCTTCGCGAGCTTCTCATCGGCGGCGTCGCCCTCGTGGGAGAGCACTATGAAAAGCTCCGCGCCTTCCTTCTTGAGCTCGGGGAGGAGCTTCTTTACCGTTGAAGCCGTATCGTTGAAGGTGAGCCCCTCTATATTCCTGGGGTCCACGGTGCCGGGCGTCTCCGGGGTAATAAGGCCGATAATCCCCACTTTGAGGCCATTGACGTCCTTGATGGTATAAGGCTTCGCGCCGCTTATGATATCGCCGTCCTCAATGATGTTGGCACCCAGGATGGGAAAGGAGGCACGGCTCATCATCTCGCTCAAGGCTTTTCTTCCCCAGTCAAACTCATGGTTTCCTATCTCTGCGGCATCGTAGCGAAGGCTGTTCATCACGTCAATAAGGGTCTTGCCCCTGGTGAGCTTTGATTCATAGGAGCCCTGCCCCCAGTCGCCCCCGTCAAGCAGGACAAAGTTCCCGCCGCTCTCTTCCTCTCTCTTCCTGATGAGCCCTCCCAGGTAAGCCACTCCCCCCTCGGTATTCCCGGGGTTTTTCTCGTCGGGCTTGGGAGTGATGGCGCCGTGGATATCGTTGGTGTAAAGGATGTCCAGGGAGCCGAGGGTAGTGGCGAAAGGCGGGGGGACCATCGAGCATGCATGGCGCGATGAGGTTCCCAGGGCCATTGAGACCTCGTCTCTTGCGCAGAATATGGGCTTTTCACCTGGAATAGCAAGGGACGTGTATGAGGTTTCCTTGTGAAACTTTGCAGCAGTGCTGTCGTAGCTGTCGCCGGGGGCATCGGGAGCCTCTTCCCCGGGGTTTTGCTGGGGAGGCTTGCTGAAGCCGGTGAGGGGAGCTGAAGGAAGTCCGGTGCGTTCTATGTGCATGCTATCACCTGTTCCAATGGAATATTCACAATGGCACAGGACATTATACCACAGGCCTGCTGCTTTATCTATGAACAATTCGTAACTTTTTCTCCATTCCGTTCCCGGGACCCTGACAGGCAGGAGCCACAGGGGAAAAAGAGAAAGAATCTGGAAAGGAGAGTACTTCCATGGCCGGTGAAGTGAAAAATGCCCCCCCCTCGGAGATCATGCAGGTCATTATCGGCACGGCAGGCCATGTCGATCATGGGAAGACCTGCCTTGTGAAAGCCCTCACGGGATGCGATACGGACCGCCTCCCCGAGGAGAAGCTCCGCGGCCTCTCCATAGACCTGGGCTTTGCCCCCTGCCGCCTGCCGGGAAACCGCATCGTCGGAATCGTCGATGTGCCGGGCCACGAGGACTTCATAAGGAACATGATTGCCGGGGCTGCCTCGATAGATGTCCTCATGCTTGTCATTGCGGCAAACGACGGCATCATGCCCCAGACTCGGGAGCACCTGCAGATTGTGCAGCTTCTTAAAACTCCCCTTGTGATGGTGGTCCTCACCAAGGTCGATCTGGTCGATGCCGAAATCCGCGAGACGGTGACCCTCGAGGTAAGGGAGTTCCTGGCGAGGAACGGCTATCCCGATGCGCCCTTGATCCCTTTCTCGTCGGTGACGGGAGAGGGGTATCAGCAGGTGAGGCGCACCATAGACAAGCTTGCGTCGCAGGTCTCCTTTGCTCCCGATGCAAGGGCATTCCGGATGAACGTGGAGCGCGTCTTTTCAGCGAAAGGATACGGCACGGTAGTGACAGGGATCCCCATATCGGGCTGCGGCCATATCGGCGACACTGTCGAGCTTCACCCGGCACGCCGCCATTACGTCATCAGGTCCATCCAGGCTTACAAGCATGATCTGGATATCGCCCCTGCCCACGCATGCGCCGCCATCAACCTTCGTGACATTGAAGCGGAGATAGTGGCAAGGGGCATGACCATCGGGGCTCCGGGGCTCTATGGGGCAACCTCGTCAGCGGTGGCGAGCCTGAAAAATACGACAGATTCATTGAAGCTGCCGAGGCTCTCCGATGCGTGGTTTCTTTCCGGCACCTCGAAGACAAGGGTTAAGGTGAGGCTCCTGGAGGGCTCGCAGCTTCCGCCTGGTGTTGAGACCTTTGTGCACATGGCTCTGGAAGAGCCTGTGGTGCTTGCTGCAGGAGACCGCTATGTGATAAGGCTTCTTAATCCCATGGTGACCTTCGGCGGGGGCGATATCCTCTCCACGGCGCCTTTCCATAAGAAAAAAACGGCGCCCAACTTCCTGGAAGTGCTGCAGAAGGCCCACCTGGCGGCCCTCGAGGGGAACCTTCTGCTCTGTGAGCTTATGGCGGGCTCCTTCACGGTAGTCACGAAAGGCGATCTCGCCGAAAAGGCCCATATGGAGGAAAAGGATGCAGCGCCGGCTCTCAAGGCCCTGATGGAGAGCGGCAGCCTCATTGACGTTGGCGGGGGAGCCTTCCTGGTGAGGGAGAGGCTTCCTCTTGTCGAGAGCCAGATGGTAAAGATACTTGAGGGATACCACCGCACCAAGCCCATGTCATGGGGAATTGATACACCGTACGTGTGCCGCCTCATGGGGATTGAAGCGCGAAGCCTTCCGAAGCTCCCTGAGGTGCTGGCGGCCGGAGGGAGGATCGTTTTCCGTCATAACCGCTATGCTCTTCCCGATTTCAAGCCCTCTCTCAAGAGCTTTGACATGGAGCTCAAGGAAAAGATCCTGTCTTTTATTGAAAAGGGAGGCCTTGACGCCCAGGCCCAGGGAACCATCATGGAGCGATTCGGCCTTGATGCCGGAAAGCTCTCCCAGTTTCTCCGGCTTCTGATAGAAGAAGGGCAGGTGAGGCTCTTCGGGAACCATGTCATCCATGTCCGCCACTATGAAGCCATAAGGGAAAAGCTCCTGGAGCTTTTCAGGAGCCGGGAGTCGGTCACCATCGCCGAGTTACGCGCAAGCCTCGGATCGGGGAGGCATTATGCCGTTGACCTCCTGGAGTCCTTTGATACCGAGGGGATGACGCGCCGCGTAAATGGCGGGCGCGTCCTGGTGAAAACATGGAAGAAAGCCTTTGAGCCGCCCATCTGAGGGGGGAAAGGAAAAGCACCTGTGGATATTGATCTTCTTGGGGTCCCTATTGATCTCGGCGCGGGGAGGAGAGGCGTTGACATGGGTCCCTCGGCACTCCGCATAGCCGGCGTCTCTGGAAAGCTCCGCTCCCTCGGCCACTCTGTTGCTGACCTGGGTGATCTCCCGGTGAAAATCCAGGAGCGCCAGCGCATTTTCGATCAGCGGGCCCGGTACCTCCCCGAGATTGCAAGAGTGGCGGGGCTTCTTGCGGGAAAAACCGAGGCAATCCTGGCAAAGCGCCATTTTCCGCTCATACTGGGAGGCGACCACTCCATATCAATCGGCTCGATCAGCGGAATAGCCGCATACTGCAGAAAGATCGGCAGATCTGCGGGAGTTCTCTGGATTGACGCCCATGGAGATTTCAACACGCCGGAGACGTCGCCTTCCGGGAATATTCACGGCATGGCTGCCGCGGTGGTGACTGGTCTTGGGCCGGCAAGACTCGCTTCAGTGGCGGGGAGCTTCCCGAAGATTGCTCCGGAGCACCTGGTCATCATGGGGGTCAGAACGGTTGACGGCGGGGAAAGAAGCCTTATTGCCGGCCATGGGGTGACGGTCTATACCATGGAGGATGTGGACCGCCTGGGAATGCACCGCGTGATGGAGCGCGCTCTTGCCTCCCTCTCCCGGAGCGTGGATTACCTTCACGTGAGTTTTGACGTGGACAGCGTCGATCCCCTTTATGCCCCCGGTGTGGGCACGCCGGTCCGGGGCGGACTCTCGTACCGCGAGGCGCACCTGGTTATGGAGATGATAGCCGAGACAGGGAAGATGACCTCAATGGACGTCGTGGAAGTGAACCCCATCCTGGATAACGGCAACAAGTCAGCAGAGCTTGCCGTGGAGCTGGCCCATTCGGCCTTCGGTAAGACGATACTATGATACGGGAGCCTTTATACCTCGGAAGGCGGCGGCTCATTGAGCACCAGCCAGTAAAGGCCGAGCTGTCTTATTGATTCCGCAAACTGCGTGAAGTCCACTGGTTTTCTTATATAGCTGTTTGCGCCCAGGTCATAGCTTTCCGCCACGTCCTGCTCCTCGCTCGAGGTGGTGAGGATCACCACGGGGAGCCGTTTTGTCCTGCTGTCGGCCCTGATGCGCCTGAGCACCTCAAGACCGTCCATCTTGGGGAGCTTCAGGTCAAGCAGCACGAGTGTCGGCATGAGGGATGTGTCCCTGCCGCCATGGGGACCTGTCCCGAAGAGATAGTCGAGGGCATCCTGCCCGTCCTCGGCCACGACGAGCCTGTTCCCGATGTGGTGCTTTTCGAGGGCTCTCCTGGTGAGCCCTATATCGCTCTCGTTGTCCTCCACAAGAAGGATGGTTTTTTGATCCATGGCGTCTCCTTTCAATTTCCGTAATCATGGCCTTTCCCATAGCGTGAAGAAGAAGGCAGAGCCTTTCTCCGGCTCAGACTCAGCCCAGATGTCCCCTCCGTGGCGGGTGATGATGCGCTTCACCGTGGCGAGCCCGATGCCGGTCCCGGGGAAATGTGATGGGCGGTGCAGGCGCTGAAAGGGTGCAAAAAGCTTCCCGGCATAGGCCATGTCGAAGCCTGCCCCGTTGTCCCTGACAAAATAGACGGTTTTGCCGCTCTTTTCCTCTTTGCCCACCTCAATGAGCGCTTCATCGCATTTCCCGGTGAATTTCCAGGCATTGTCGAGGAGGTTTAAGAGGGCAATAGTGAGGAGCCTGTCATCTCCTTCCACGGTAAGGCCGGGGGCAATGATTGTCACTGCGCGGCGGCTGCGGTCCCTTTCGCGCAGGCTGTCCATATGTGCCGACGCAATGGCGCTCAGGCTGATCTTCTCGTGGCTTATGTCGGCCCGGGTGACGCGGGAGAGCTGAAGGAGCGCATCGATAAGCTGCCCCATGCGCTGTGTCTCTGACCTTACGCGCATGAGGTACTGCCTCCCTTCCTCGTTGAGAGCGCTTCCATAGTCCTCTATCAGTGCCAGGCTCCACCCGTCAATGCCGCGCAGAGGGGACCGCAGGTCGTGGGAGACCGAGTGGGCGAAGGCATCGAGCTCCCTGTTTGATGCCTCAAGCTCCATGGTGCGCTCCCTGACGCGCTCCTCAAGCTCCTCATTGAGCTTCTTTATCTTCTCTTCAATGCGGACGCGCTCCGTGATGTCCTGGTTTACCACGACTACGCCTGAAATCTTTCCCTGTTCGTCGAGCAGTGGCAGTGCCGAGTCAAGGATTATCTTCCTGGTGCCGTCAAAGCACGCGATCTCGATTTCATCATCAATAATGGACTCACCTTTCCTGAATGCCCGCGCGGCTGTCCATTCCTCGGGCTCTATGGGCTCTCCCGAAGGACGCTTCCATCCCTTGTATTCCCCGAACTCTTCAACATTGATGTAAAGGGCCCCGGCCCATATTTTCCTGCCCGCGGGATTGCCGAAAATGATCGTTCCCCTCTGGTCAAGGATCCAGATGCCCACAGGGAGGTTATCAAAGACCGTTGAGAGGAGCGCCTCGCGCTCCCGCAGGGCTTCTCCTGCCCGACTGCGCTCGCTCTCCATCTTCGACTGGCTCAAGACAAAGCGGGCCTCCCGCCTTTCCCAGAGGAGCAGGATGCCGAGGAGCGAGGCGATGATGAGCATGATGCCTGTGAAAATGCTGGTGTAAAGGCGTGCCTTGAGAGGGCTGAGGATCTCGCTTGAGTCCATTTTTGCCACAAGATACCACGGCGAGTCGGGCACTGGGGTTATGGCGGCAAGCACATCGGTGCCCCGGTAATCTTTCCCCTTCACTGTTCCTTGTATTCCCCGGACTGCCATGGCAGCAGGGAGCTCCCCGCTGCCTGCGGAGAGGTGGAGTGAGAGCGCCGTGTTCTCTCTGTGGCGCAGCTCGTTAAGGAACAGGACATTTTCTCCCTCCTTCCTGACAAGAAGCGTCTCGGCTGTCGTGCTTGTCGTGGGCCATGACTGGATGAAGGGGAAGATCTCCTGGGCATAGATGCGCAGGAATATGACGCCGGCAAAGGACGCTTTCTTATCATCTCCCTGCATGACAGGCGCCGCGGCGTCAAGAAAGATTTCGCCCTCTTTTCCCTGGCGGTAAAAGTCCGAGAATACGGCCCCGCCGGAGCCAAGCACCCTTGAAAGCGCAGCTTTTTCCTCTTCCTCGAGCCTTGTTTCGGCAGAGTCAGCCTTTGCGATAACTGTTCCGGAGGTGTCTGTGAGAAAAACATGATTGTATCTGTAGATGTTCTTGTAGAGTGTCAGGATCTCTTCGGTTTTCCGGGCTGCTTCAGGTGAAGCGGATTGAGTGAGGGGAGGCAGGTCTTGGCCGAGAGAAGCAAGGGAGGCTGCGGCCATCCGCGCGTCATCAATGCGCTCATTGCGCCACCGGGTTATTTCCGTCACTTTGAGGTTTGCAATGGCCGTGAGGTCTTTCTCCGCATCCCGCTCTGTCACTGACTTGACATGGGTATAGGAAAGAAAACCTATAAAAAAGATCCCCAGCACAAGCAGCGCAAAGACCGCGAAGAGGGCGGGGGGAAAGGGGCGGTTCTTCAGTGCCGGGTGCCGCATTGTTCCTAGTTTCTTGCTCAGCGCTCTTTTTTCCTTTTCCGAGGAGGCGCCGTAAGAGGAACTCTCACCCGTGGCGGCAAAGAACTAAAGGGAGGCAGTGGCATTTTAAAGAGGCAGGTTGAAGGAATGGCCAATTTTACTGAGCTCACCGCAATACTCTCAGAGATCACCTGGGATGAGAGGGATCTGCACTTTGTCCACCCCGACGAAATGCCTTCGAGGATAGAAGCGCTGGGGAGGAGAGGCGTCCGGGGGATAAGAATCGGCCTTTCAAGGCGGGGCCGGGATATCTTTGCCCTTGAGGCGGGGAAGGGGCCCCGGGTAATCGTGGCCGCGGCCGGGAGCCACGCCGATGAGCCCACGGGCACCGTGACGCTCCTTGTTCTGGCAGGTGAGCTTGCAGACCTTCAGCAAAGGGGCTTCATGGCGGACTGCACTTTTTGCTTCATTCCACAGCTTGATCCCGACGGGACTGACCTCAACTGGCGCTGGATGAAAGGCCCCTATTCCTACAGGGAGTATACCCTATACCGCTACCGCCAGAATGACCCCGCACAGGATGTGGAGCACGGGATCCCCCTTTTCGAGGAGCAGCAGATGAGGCCCGAGGTGGAGGCGTTCAAGCGTTATGTGGACGGGCTGCCCTCAACGGAGTATTTTGCCTCCCTCCACACGACCCATGTGCTGGGCGGCGCCGTCTTCCTCATCGAGGCTGACGAATGCGCTGATTTTGCGCCCATAATGGGCTTCCTGAGGGAAAGGGCCTCTGAGTCCGGCCTTGCAATGGATGATGCCGACCTTCATGGCCTCTACGGCATCAGGAAGCTCGCTCCCGGCTTCCTCACCTCCTCCCGCCACGAGGACATGAGCGAGTACTACAGGGACAATCCTGAGATGGGGCGCAAAGTGAAGATGTCCCTGATCCAGTATATGAAGAGATGCCGCGGCGCAAAGCTTGCCCTCATCGCCGAGCTCCCTTTTCTCGTTGACGAGGAGTTCAACTGCAACGAGGAGACTGAGTTCTCCCTGGTGGACTACTGGAAAGAGATAATACGCCATAAGGAGAAAACGCTTTCGGCGATGGTGAGCCTGTGGGAGAGCCTCAGGGAATATGCCGTGACAGGGGAGAATGCCTTCTGGCATGACTACTATGAGTTCATGCTCGCGAGGGAGCCCGGTGAGATCAAGGCTCTCCGCGGATCGCTCGGGCGCTTCGAGGGGAAGAAGGCTGCCATGCGCCACCTGTACAGCCTTTTCCTCGGGAGGTTTCATGATCAGGTCATGCTGAGCCTCATGGCGATGAGGAGGCTCCAGGGCCTCGGAGATGTAAAGGCTCTTAAGGCGCGGGCTGGATTTGAGAGGGATTTTGAGAAGGCATGGAATGAGTATGAAAAAAGGATGACGTACCGGGTGCTCCCCCTGGCAGAACAGGTGAAGCTCCAGGGGGCGATGATCCTGGCGGGGCTGCTTCTGGAGTGAGTGAATGCCCCGTTGGGAGAGCCCCGGATTTCGACAAACAAAAGGAGAGCCGCGCGTAGTGCAACTCCCCTGTCACTGCAGGTAAAATACAGTCCTCAGCCCTTTCAAGCAAGAAGCCCTTCCAGGTCGATTCCTGCTAAATGGACGTGAGAGTCTGTATGGCTTCTTTGCCCCCGTCCGTGATAAACCAGATATAGAATGTTCCCGTAAAACCAATTGAAGAATTAAGTGTGAAGGTTACCGAAGTGTCATTCCATGCAGAGACAGTGCAGGGAGTGACAACGGCTGTAGTACCGTCCAAGATGAATATTGAGCCAGAAATTGTACCAAAGTTGGTGCCTGTGAGCGTCAATGGGCCTGTCGATGAAGATAAGATGCTCTGGGGAGCGCTCGTGATTTTAGGATCGGTAGCGGGATTGTAAATAGAGAAGGGCATGGTATTTGCCTTGAGCCCTGAATTGTCAGTGACCTGCACAACTACCGCCTCACCTGCAGCGAAGCCTGATGAAGGGACATTCCCTGTAATATTAGAGGCTCCCCAGCTTATGCCTGTCAGGTTATAGCCTTGCACCTTGGCTGTCCCGGCACCCTGAACAGCGCCGAAGTTTGTGCCATTGATGAGGAGAGGCTCACCTGGAATTAATGTCGATAATGGTCTTGTGGTGGTGATTGTGGGATCGGTGGTGGTGTTGTCAACATGCACAGGAAAGGCTAGAGAAGTCAAGCCGCCGTCTGTTGTCACTGTAATGCTCTCATTTGTATTTACAGTGAGACCGGATGGCGTGGCCAGAATTTGGGTATTACTCCAGGAGTTGACTGTCAAAGTACCGCTGCCGCTTATTGTTGCTGAACCAGTACCCTGAGCCGCGCCGAAGTTGGAGCCCGCAATGAGGATTTGTATGCCGTTTCGTAACGGTATCTTGCTCGCGTAGTTGATGATAGGATCGGTGTTCAACGTGACAGTATATGTGCTTGAATTTCCCCTTCCTGCCACATGCACGAAGACATCCATGCTCCCGCTCGTAAAATTGGAAGGCACTATGACGATTATCGTTCCGGTTGCCCATGAATTCACGGTAGCTGATATTGACTGGTTGCTTCCACTGATCAGGCCCACATATCCCTGACCCTGGGTGGCGCCAAAATTAGCGCCGGAGATAGTGATTGCGCCCCCTGCACTCGCCGGATCAGTAACGGTTGCAATTGAAGGTAAAGGAGCAACAGCCGAGCAGGAGATGACCAAGCACGATGAGGTGTAAGTGACCCCCCCGACCACGCGATTTACCGAAACGCAATAACTCTCTCCGTCTACGAGACTGGGTGAGGCACATACTATCTGAGTATCGCTCCACGAAGCATATGCAAAGGCAGAGATAAAAGATCCGTCAGAGATCTTCTCGAAGAGAACATAGCTGCTGCTACTTTTTGGGATGAGTGTGCCCCTTGTCGCGCCGAAGTTTGAGCCTGTCACAGTGATGAAATCACCGGGGGCAATCGTAGTGGGGCTCACATTTGAAAGGCTGGGGGTGTAGGACGTGCCTCCTCCACCGCCTCCTCCTCCGGGCGATGAGGTTGGTGATGGTGACGGCTGCGGCGATTCCGATGGTGATGGTGTCGGTGACGGCGACGGTGAGAGCGTCGGCGTGGGCATTATTGAAGGCGAAACAAGGGGCGACATGGTAGGCGTGAGCACCATGGTGACCTCGGGATTGTCGCCGGCGACTACGTCAACGTCGAAGGTGGACTCGGCGAGTGCCTCGTTAGAGGCGTTGCTTGCGAGGATCCTGATGGTCTTCCAGCCGATGGGTACGCCGTTGATAGTGGCTGTGGCCGTGTCACCCGTGGCGGGCTTGTCGATACGCACGGGGGGCACGGCGTTCTCGGTGGTGCCGCGCTCATAGATATAGATGGCAAAGTACGTGGTCCCCGCGGGGATCTCACGCATGAGGATCGCTTCTTTTCCCCCGGGAATACCGCCCTGGAGTTTCACGATTCCCTCGGTGCCCTTTTTGGGGAAGGGTACCGTTATTTCCATTTTAGCGGTTCTCGCTCCGCCTCCCCAGAAGCCGCCGCCTCCGGAGCTTGAGCCGCCTCCCCCTCCACCGCATCCGCCGGCAAGGAGGCTCGCCATATAGAGGCACAGCATGAATATGGCAAGCTGCGCAGTAAATCCCGAAGCCAAGGGAACATTCCATTTTTTCACTATCCACGCACCCCCATCAATATGATAGATATATTATACACCCTTAAAGGGTGAAGAGTAAAGACGATAAGATGAGAGCCCTGCATAACTCGCGGTGAAAATGCCTGTGGGAGATTTTGGACACAACATGCAGACTTCCGAAAAATAGGGGAACCTGCAGCCATGCAGCCTGTGAAGTGCCTGTCCTGTGGATCCTCCGCAGCTTGGGCTCCATTCCTGGAGTGCATCTGGGCTCGCCGGCCTCTTTTGCCACAACTCGCCCCTGCGGGGCTCACACAGTGGCAAAAGGATCGGCCGGCTTGCGCCCGATGCTCTTGCCATGAACTCCGCAGGCTGCTCCGGATTCCACAGGACAGGCAGAGAGCCTTCATGGACCCGAATTCTTTTGAAAATTTGACGATAACGCAGGTGAAAAGGAGTACGGCCCCCACGGTTATCCTATCGCAGCATTACTGAAAATGACCGTTCTCTCTTTCCTCTCCAATTTAAGCGACAAACAGACAGAGAACTATGTGAGAGACAATATGCCTGCCCGGTTCTTCGTCGGTCTGGGACTCCATCAGGATGTGCCCAGGGTGCTTATGCGTGCACCGCGCATTGGCATCACACTGGGTAAAATTCAGGTTATGCGGGAAACACGGTATATTCCCCGCTATTGCCATAAGAAAGCATGGGACGGAGCATAAATCCAAGAAGCTCAATGAAAACTGGGAAAATCTCAAGGCTCAGCCTTTTTACAAAAAGGGGCTGGCCTTGAGATACAGGATAGAACAGAAGTTCGGTGAAGACAAGATGTTTCACGGTCTCAGATGGACGAGGTTCAGAGGCATTCGCAAGGTAGCATTTCAGGTTGTATTTACGTTCCTGGCGATGAATTTTAAGAGAATAATGAATTTACTGGATTCAACGACAAGGAGGAACTTGAAATTTTCGAGCGCATAGGGGTTAGTATGCCCTTATGCCGGTTTTGCCGGCATAAGGGGTGAATTCGGGTAAATTATTGCCTCAAAATGCTCCAAAACCCGCAACTTTTTAACCAAAAGCAGGCATGTGGAGCAAAGCTGACAGATTACATTTCATTGTGCAGGGGTCTCGGACAGGGCGATGATTCTGGCGGGGCTGCTTCTGGAGTAGGGTTCCCCGGGAGAAATAAAAAGGGAGCCGCTTTTGCGCGGCCCCCACTGGTCATGTTGCTGTTACTTGTAATGGATTACTGTGCCTTCAGAGCCTACCGCATAGACATTGCTGCTCGAGGTGCCCCACACGGCGCGTAGACTGTGGGGAGCAGCACCACTGCTTTGAGTACTCCAAGTGCTCCCATTGTAGTGGATTACGGTGCCGTTGTTACCGACAGCGAATACGTCGCTCCCCGAGGAGCCCCATACACCGAAAAGATCCTCTGATGTGGGAATTCCCGTCATGGGAGTCCATGCAGAGCCGCAAAAATGGACTATCGTGCCGGTCTGACCGACGACGAAAATATCTGAGGCTGATGAGCCCCAGATGTCATTGAGCTTTTTGCCCGAGATTGAATAGACAATACTCCAGCCTGTGCCACTATTGTAATAAACAAGCCCTGAGCCTCCGGCGGACTGATCATAACCTGCCACCCATCCCTGAGTGGAGCTGGTACCCCAGGCTCCATAGCCGTCAAAGTTCGTGTTTGGCGAAGCAGTGGTGGGTATGTCATTGTGAATCCATGTGTTTACACCGTTCAATGTAAGCCCGTATCCCATGCCACCGGTGGCAAATATCGTGGAGCTGTTGAATCCAAGCATTTTATAGATCGCCGCTGAAGTACCTCCTCCAATTGAGTTGTTATTCCATCCTGAACTTCCGTCAAAATGCAGAATCCTCGTGCTGAGAGAGCTATTATACATATAGTCGCCGCCAAAATAGACATCGGTGGCGCTGCTTCCCCAGACGGTATTGAAGACATATGACGAAGGATATGGATCCAATGTGGGAACGCTTATATTTGACCACGAGGAGCCGTTGTAATGCCCTATTCCCCCTGAATCACCGCAGATATAAATATCAGAGGCACCTGTGCCCCACACATCCCACCACTGTGGGGGATTTGAGTTCCACATGCCTTCCATGCCTGATGGGCCGGCAAGGGTATTGCCGTCATAGGTCCTCACCTGGCCGCCATCGCCGACGGCAACCACGTGGTCGGAGGCACTGCCGCATACCGCGTTGAAATTGATGTTGATACTCTGAGTCTGCATCTGCTTTAGGGCTGGTGTTGCATTGAAATAATAGATGTTGTTCGAGGGAGATGATGGATTATAGTCCATTGCGAAAAATCGTCTGTTCGGAGCGCTGCAGAGCCAGAGCCCTCGAATTGCATATCCTAGATTAATCGGTGTGAGAGTATTCCATGCACCCCCATTATAATGATATTCATTTCCGTCAGTACAGCCTGCATATATGTCATTGCCCGCATATCCATAAATGCACGTGCCGGTCTGACCGGCCGAGGGCAGGGAGGGAAGACTGCTGAAGCTTCCCACACTTGGATTTCCTCCGTAAAAAATCCCGTTTTGGCCTATCGCGTAATAAAATGGAGCGGATGTTCCCCAGACCGCCTTGAAGTCGTCAGAAATTGAAGGAGAAATGGTTTTATCGGCCCAGATGGTACCGTTAAACCACACTATAGTTCCATCAGCACCTACTGCGGTGATGCTCGAGCCGTTGATTCCAAAGATTCCGTATAAATTTGTGCTTGTGGGGTTTGTCTGAGTAGTCCATGATGAACCATTGTAATAAAGGATGACACCACCGTCACCAACGGCCCACACATATGATTTCCCGGCGACATGCTCGCCCCATATGGCGTTGAGATTAGCCGTCGTGAGGCTCGAGCTCGTCGAGTTGGTCCATGTCCTGGAGGACATGCTGAAATGTATTATAGTGCCGCCATCTCCCACGGCAAAGGTGTCTTTCAGGGTGGGATCGACCCACACGCCGTTGAGCTTGTTATTCGTTGGCTGCTGATTTTCCACATACCACGAGTAGGATGACCCGCCGCCCCCGCCGCCCCCGCCGCCCGAGGAGGCCGTGGTGAATGACCAGGTGTAGTCGGTGCCCATGGCATTTCCCGCGAGATCCTTAATCTGCCCTGAAAGGGTGACGGTGTAACTCGTCAGGCCCGTGAACTGCGTAGTGGGAATGAAAGTGACGGAGTTCCCCACGGTGGAGATGGTGCCTGAAACGGGAACGCCGCCTGCGGTGACTTTGAAGGTCGTGTCGTTCACCGTGGCGGGATCGATGTCTTTGGTAAAGACCACCGAGATAATCTCAGTGAGGGCAACACCGGTAGCTCCGCTCTGAGGCGATGTCGTCTGCACTTTGGGCGGCGTGGTGTCGGGCTTTTCTCCGGTAGTGAAAGACCAGGCTGAGTCTGAGCCCATGGCGACGCCTGCGCTGTTCTTCACTGAGCTGAAAATCTTCGCAGTGTAGGAAGTGAGGGGGGACAATGCTGCTCCGGGAGTAAAGACCGCCGTGCTTCCCGTGACGCTCACGGTGCCTGGTACTATCCCCGAGGGGCCTGTAAGGGTGAAGGTATCGGTAGTGAAGGAAGAGGGGTCCATCGTGGTGGTGAAAAACGCCGATATCTGCGTGTTGATGCTCACCCCGGTGGCCCCTGAAGGCGGGGTGGTGCTTGAGACGGAAGGGGGCTCGCTCAGGGGCACCAGCGTGACGGTGACCTCCGTGCCCGTGGTCCCCGCGACCACTTCGGCGTCGGAAGCCCCCTGGGCGAGCAGGTTTTTGCTGCTGTCGTAAGCCGCTATGCGGACCGTCTTCCACCCGATGGGCACGTTCTGGATGACCTGCGTCACTTCCTGGGAGCCGTCGGTGGGACTGTTGATGACCAGCGGATCAATGACTGCCGTGGTAGTGTCGAGCTCGCATACTGTTATCGTATAGAGAGCCACGTTGCTGGGAATGTATTTAGGGGCTGCCTTTGCATTCCCGGGGAAAGGCGCCGTGATCTCAATAATCCCCCGTGTTCCCTGCACGGTGCCCTGTTGTGATCCGCCGGCAGCGCTGCCTCCTCCACCTCCGCTGCCGCACCCCCCGATAATGAGGCCTGCCATACAGAGGCACACCATGAACATGGTAAGCTTTGCCATAAGTCCTGAATCCGACAAAACATTCCGTCTCTTCACTCTCCAAGCACCCCCGTAATTTTGATAGTCATATTATACACCCATAAGGAAGGTGAGTAAATATCAAATGATACAAAATCATATCATTTTCTCCTGCCTTCCCCCGTGGAATGGACGAGCCTTGTGAGGCCCCTGACGCTGTGGCAGTCAAGGCAGCGCATCTTTCCCGTGATGGTGTCGTGGGCCTTCACGGCCTCCTTCGTTGAGGGCACCATGGTGGCAAGGTCGTGGCACCGCGTGCAGTTCTGCTGGGGCAGCTCTTTTGCCAGCTTCTCCCTGAGCTCGAGGCGCCGTGCCCTCCACTTTTCCTGGTGTTTCGAGGGCTGCTCCGCGAAGTGGACGGCCACTTCACGGAGCCCGTTCATCTTTGCCTTCACCATGCCCGCCGTCCCCGGCGTAATATGGCATTCCCTGCAATGCACCTGGTAGCCTGAGCGGTTGATCCAGTGCGATGAGTGCTCAAGCTCCCCGAGAGTCTCCCTCATCTCGTGGCACTTCATGCAGAAAGATGTCTTCGAAGTCCATTCTATGGAAAATAAGGCAAGATACAAGAAAAGGACCCCCGCGAAAAAGGCTGCCGCGCAGAGGAGCCCTCTGGTCTTTACAAAGTCCCTGATTTTCCTCATCATAAGCGGGCCCATTCCTCTCTGTCATTGGCGGCAAAGGCCTTGGCCCTGCCCGAGAGGGCCGAGACGGCGCTTGCCGCGGCAGCCCTTGCGGTGATGTGGCAATTCTCAATAGTGGGGGCACCCATTATCTCCGTGCCGGCAAAGAAGATCCCTTTTGAGGCAACTGATTCCTGGAGCCTGTCGATAAGCCCCCCCGAGAGGAGCCCTGGCCGCGCCTGGAGCATGGCGTGGCCCCAGCGTGCCAGGGTGATCTTTTCAATGGCCTGCTCTTTCAGGCCCTGGGGGGCAAGGCGGGAGAGCAGATCGTCTTTTATCCTTACCCTGAGGTTGTGCATATAATCGTCGCTGAGAAGGAGCTTCCGCTGCCCGTCGAAGGGGTGGGGCGAATAGATGGTAATGACGGTTTTGTCCTGCCTTGATGGTTTCCCCTGCCTCTCGAGGGTCTTTTCCAGGGCCCAAGTGGCATTGACGAGGTCCTGGAAGGGCTTCTGCCGGTAAAAGGACTCGCCGGCTTTTCCTATGGTCCCGTAATCATTGAGGCAGTATGTATCCCAGTAGCTGGTGAATACCCTGCTGTTGATAAGGGCATTGGCGACCACGTAACCGCTGTAAGCAAGCTCTCCAAGACCTTGTCGCACGCTTTCCGGGAGCTCAGTGTTCAGGATGCGCCTGGTCACCGTGAGAGGGCAGGCCATTACCACGAAGCGGGCCTGGTAAGTCCTGTATGATGAGCTCCCCTCCTTTTCCCGGAAAGCGACGGTCACCGCGCTGGTCCGCGATTTCTCATCGAAAGCCACGTCAACGACGGGGTGGCCGCATTTGAGGCACCCTGCATCAAGGGATTCAATCTTGCGGGCAAGCATAGTGGAGATGCGGCCGTTGCCCCCGGGAAGCACTCCCACGCCGCCCTCGCTGAACTCCGCGGCAAACCAGTTGAGGGCCTGCCAGGCCGACACGTGGTAGGACGAGCAGCCAAACGACGAGTAGCAGTAATTTTCAATATACTCGCAGAGGAGGGGCGGGAAGGGCGCAGGAACCTTTACCACCTTTTTCCCTGCCTTGATGGTGCCTCCCTTCTCGATAAGCTCTCCCATGCTCAGCCTGTCAAGGGCCGTAAAATCAGCCTTTCCATAGGGCCCTCCCGGCTCAAAGGGAACACCGGGGTAGGTATTCTCCTCGATGTGGCGGAAAAATGAAAGGGCTTTCTCAAAAGCCGCTTTCTCGCCTTCAAAGCCTTTCCCCCTTCCCTTGACGAAGAGGTCGGGAAACCCTTTACTGCCTATGATGACTGAATCCTTGTCGGCCGACGAGGGCAGCACCATTGCATCGAGGACCCCGATCTCGCTGTAGAGCTTCCTGTCGGGCGTTCCAGGCTCAGGCACGTAAAAATATGCGGCGGAATTGGTGTAGGGGATGCCTGACCATTCGTATTCCTTGGAGGTGCCTCCCGGCTCGTCATCCATCTCAAATACCCTCACGGTGGCACCTTTTTCCCTTATCCGTGGATTGGTAAGCAGATAATAGGCCGTGTCGAGTCCCGCCACGCCTCCGCCCACGATGAGGATGTCGATTTTCTCGCCGACCGGCGTCGAAGGGTAGGAGCGGGCTCTCCCGTCGCGTTTTCTTCCCAGCAGCTCCGTGTGCATCTCTATAAAGTGAGCGTCACCCGAAAGGGGGCTTCCCTCCTCTTTTCCCACGGCGGCAAGAGCCGGCGTAAGGGGGCCGGCGGGCAGGGTGTCAAGGGCGACAAAGGCTGCGAGAGAGAGCGCCGAAAGGAGGAATCTCCTCCGTGATATAGGCTCCATTTCGTCCCCGCTCCTTTCTTCAGGTGATGAAGCTGTCCCTTCCCGAAACCCTTTCAGTCTCTTGCCCCATGGGCGCGCAGGATGTTCCCCACGTCGTTTCTCTTGAGGAGGTTGGCGTACCTGAGGGGGCTGTTTCCCTGCTTGTCGTGGCAGTTCACATCAGCACCCCTCTCGATGAGGAGCCTCACCACGTCAAGATGGTTTTTTCTCACCGCAATATGGAGGGCCGTCATTCCCAGGGTGTCCTGTATCAGGACATTGGCGCCCTGATCGAGAAGCACCTTCACCGCTTCCACCCTTCCGAGGCCTGAGAGGGTGTGAAGAGGTGTTTCTCCATAGTTATTGAGGGCTTCAAGCCGGGCTCCCTTTTTCAGCAGGAACTCAGCAATCCTGCCGTTCTTGGCCATATGGAGCGCCATTGAGCCGGTGGCGCTTTTCCCATAGATGTGAGCCCCTCTTTCGATGAGGAGCCCCGCCGCTTCCACCTGCCCTCCCCAGGAAGCCCAGTGGAGCGGCGAGAGGAGCCCATGGTCCCTTGCATTCACCATGGTCCTGTCCTTTGCCAGAAGCGCTTCTATGGCCCCGGTCTCGCCAATCATGGCGTACACGAAGATATCCATCACGGCGCCCTGCCGTCTCAGCACCTCAGCAATATCATAATGCTCTTTGAGAAGGGCGATTTTAATGGCGGTGAACTTCTCGCCGTCAAGGGCATTGATATCAGCGCCCTGCTCGATAAGGAACTGTGCGATTTCCAGCCTTCCTTCCCTGGCTGCCACGTGAAGTGGCATCGATTTGTGTTTGTCAGGGCTGTTCACAAGGCCCCTGTTATAAGTAAGCACGGCCTGCACCTCTCCAAAATCGCCTTCCCGTATTGCCTGGGAGAGTGATTCATCGGCACAGGCAGAGCCTGTGAAAAGGATAATGGTCAATAGCGCAAGGATAATGAACCGGGCCCCCACAGGCAGCCACCCCCCTGAAGTCTCTCAATGATGATTCGCCCTTTTTGGGGCTCTTCCCTCCGCTGGCTCATCGAAAAATAGGGACAGATAACTAATTTCCAGCAGGTTAAAATAGTCTCTGCCATGAAGCCCTGTGGTGCACCGTGAGTCCAGGGGAATTCTCCCGGCCGGCAGGCATTGTCTGCGTTCCGGTACACCTGTAGGACAATTCCAAACGCCGGTGGAAGAGGAGAATGTCCCCTGGACTCCTGGCATAAATTCAGTCCCTGCATTCGTGTATCGTCATCAGTGACCACATTTTCACTTTCGGCGGGGAAAGATGATGGTGAGGCGGTGGGGTGCCCGGCCCCTGATGATGAGATGGCCCTCGTGAACGCACCTGAGGTGGTGGGCCCTGCAGAGGGTGATGAGATTCGCTTCGGTTGTGGGGCCGCCGTGGGAGCGGAACCTGATGTGATGACCGTGGAGATTCCGCCGGCAACGGCAGCCGGGAGCCTGGCACTGGTAATGGTCCCGGGCGAGGACGCGGCTGTGGAGGTCCCTTTTTTCGGGAAGGTCCCAGGTTGCAAGGAAGGTATCAAGGAGGGCCTCGATGAAGAGGGGGAGTACCTCTCCGCCCTCGGCGGCCCCTTCCGGCCTGCAGGCTTCCCAGAGCCTCACGGCGTGGTTCCAGAGGGGGACAAGATCTTTTTTGATGAAGAAGCGGATGATGGCGCCCCGGTCTGAGGGATTTGATCCGAAGGTCCCTTCTTTCGGGGTCTCTCCCGAGAGGATCGAGAGAATCTCAGGGAGCTCAGAATGCTCCCTGCCCTGGGTGACCTTCCAGGCAACGGGGAAAGTCCCGTCCTGTGAGGGGAGGACCCCAAGTTCGTGTGCGAACATCTGGACTGCGGCATCCAAACCCATATCCCCATTGGGTTCTGTGCCATTCGAAGCAGGGGCGGGGACCCTCTTGACGGACCTCCCCGTGACGGCCACCTCGAAAGCCTCGGGTGCGATGCCCCACTTTTTGTGAACCGCTCTCTTCGCGAAGCGGAGAAACCCCTCGACGGCCTGCATGAGGGTGGCCACAGGGACCTCCCGGGCGTAGTCAAGCCACGCCCCCTGGACGCGGGTCCCCTCATTGAAGACCTTGGCAAGATGCCGCGCCTGCTCGGGCGTGAGCTTCCCCACCTTGACGAGGTCGAGCATATCCGGATACTCTAAATAGCTCCTTTCTGTTGAGATGAGGGAATACGCGGTGCTGCGGGACATCCCGAGGCGCTCCCTGGTGTAATGCCCCAGGGAGAGGAAGAGCATGTCCTTATAGAGTCCGAAATTGTTGAGAGTCCGCAGGAGCCTTCCCTGGTAGAAGGAGAGGGAGTGGCGGAGCGCCGCCATCGACCTCAGCCGTGCGAGCGTTTCGAAAGGATCGGCGGCAGGAGGCGCAGAGCCACCGGGAGCTTGAAACTCCGACGGAAGCTCCACCGTGACGGGCTTCCATGGCAAAAACTCCCACAGATGAGAGACCTCTTCGAGGTCCTTGTGGACCTGGCGGGCAAGCTCCTTGTCCCGCTCGCCGAAGGAGGCCTCGTCATCGGGGGAGCCGATGGCACCCGCCAGGGCGCCGAGGAGAAGGGCTTTCTCCTCGATAGCGGGATCGGCTCCGTTCTCCCTTGTGTCGGAAGCATCAAGGCTATTCCGAGAGTGTGCCCCCTCGCCGTGGGTGGCGCAGGCTCCCTGGGAGCCATTCCCCTGCAGGCGGCAGAGAGCAGCTCCCGCAGCTTCAGGAGCCCCCGGTTTCCCTGTCCCGGAATCGGAATCCTCCGGAGACTGCACCGTTGTGCCAGGATCCCCGATACCCCCGAGCGGCGCCGAAGCGGCGAACTCCGCAAGAAGGGCCTCCACGAAGCTCTCCGAAGGGAGCTCAGACTCCTCGATCCTGCGGAAGACCTCAAGGGCCCGATCCCATTTCGCGGCAACAGAAAAAGGAGCCCGCGCGCTTACGGCGAGGCTCTTTT